>NZ_JBITGG010000001.1:0-1728 GCF_044456765.1 Micromonospora sp. NPDC050784
CCCACCACCAGCCACCACCCTGCATACCCCCTAGTCCCGCCGCCGCCCCGCCCGCGCCCCCCCCCCCCCCCCCCCCCCCGCCCCCCGGCCCCCCGCCCCCCCCCCCCCCCCCCGGGCCCCCCGCCGGTCGCGCTCGGCCTGCTGGCGGCGCAAGCGCCGGCATCGGCCGGCGCGCCGGCCAATGAAGGACATTTGCCTCCGGCGGGGGCCAGACGACTCCGAGATGAGTTGCCGAACGGTTCCGGTCCGTAGGTGGTGGGATGCCATCCCGCCAGCCGCCGACCCAGGCAGAGCCGAGCAGACCAGGGCCAGGGCGACAAGGTCGTTCGTCCGGTAGGGCGCTCCACCTTGTCACCCTGGCCCTGGCCCACTCCACGGTGTGTGGGTCGGCGGCAGACGGGATGGCAGCAAGGTCGCGGACGCTCAAGTGAGTGGCGCGGATTCGTCGCGCTCGTCTGTGGCCTCAGGAGCATTAGGTAGCTGCTGGGGAGGCTGTCGCCTCAGCTGCCGCATGGAGGCGACGATGATCAATCCAACGGCGAGAGCACCGCTGGAGGCGATTGGAAGCCAGAATTTTTCCCAGCCAGTAAGGCCGGAGTCCTTGATGAAAGGAGCCAGCACTCCCGAAGCGCCCATGACAATCAGGGCCGCTCCCAACGTATAGATCTTTGCGTCGCCTCTGAGAGCGAGGCCGACTGCACCAAGCCCGAATCCGGCGACCAATGCCACCGTAGTCAGCGCAGTGAAAATGAGATAGGGCGATCGAGGCAGGAGCCCGGACACTGCCGCCAGGAGGTAGATGACTGCGGCAGCGGCAAGGTTTGCGATCACGTTCACTGCCACGTCTCGCGCAAACTTCAGGGAGCGACTAGGTCTTTGGGTCGCTGGACTGACCGTGGCGCCTTCCTCGCCGTCGGCGGCGCGCCTCGGAACACTGACTGCGTAGGCCGCGATCCCTACGGCGACGAGCGGCGCAGTGCTGGCCACCAAGGTGGCAGCCAGAGTCCAGCCATCCATGAGGGCAGAGTACTGAGGGCGGTACAACCAGTCGTACAGCCAAGACCTCCAGCTGACGCCGACGCCACCCGACAACGACGGACAGGCTGACCAGGTGCGCAGCCACTTGACCAGCCTTCCGCGATCTTCTTCTAAGCCGCAGGCCGCCCGCGCCGCCCGACGGGGCCTCTCACTTTCGGCGGATATGCCGCCTCAGCACCTTGCGCCGCGGCCGACCCGAGCCGCGCAGCGGCTTGCTGGGCTTCCGCTTGCGCTGCATCGGACCCGCCGCCGTCGCGGTTGCTCCGAGGAAGATGCCGATGAGCCCTGCGGGGCTGCTGAGGTACTCATTGATCTTCTCTAGCGCCTTTGGGTTGTTCGCCCCGATGGTCCCGGCGACGACCATGAGAAGGACGGACAGAGCGACGAGAGGCCCAAGTCGTTCAATCGTCCTGGCGGACGGGTCGAGCCGGCGAGCTAGGAGCGCAAAGCATCCCAAGAGGTATCCGACCAACAGGAGGGCATCACGCGCCAGGTCGTCACCGTTAGCGGCTGCCTCCTCGGTATCGGCGAGCCAATCCGCCGGACTTTCCAGGAGGTCAGCCGCCTGATCGCGCAGGATGCCCGCAGCGTCCATGGACGAGAAAAAGGCTGCGCTTTGGTAAAGCTGCTCCTCGTCCACTGCCTGGAGCGACCGCGCCAGGCGCCGCATCATCACCTCGGACGGCGCGG
>NZ_JBITGG010000001.1:1824-508440 GCF_044456765.1 Micromonospora sp. NPDC050784
GCGGTCATCTCCGCCAGGCGCCGCATCATCACCTCGGACGGCGCGGTCATCTCCGCCAGGCGCCGCATCATCACCTCGGACGGCGCGGTCATCTCCGCCAGGCGCCGCATCATCACCTCGGACGGCGCGGTCATCTCCGCTAGACGCCGCATCATCACCTCGGACGGCGCAGTCATCCTGGCGATCCTTGCCAGTTCCCTCGCCCGGCGGTCGTCCGGGTAGTCGTCTCCAACAGCCGTCCGCGCCATCGATACTCCACAGAAGCGTGCCCGTTGCGTGCCCGATCACTCGGACGACAGGGGGTAACAGCGGTCAACATGGCCAGGAGACGACAAAGGCCCCTGACGTGCGTTCTCGCAGGTCAGGGGCCGTGTCTGCACCTGGTGGCGGGTAGAGGATTCGAACCTCTGAAGCTTTCGCGACGGATTTACAGTCCGCTCCCATTGGCCGCTCGGGCAACCCGCCAGGGCACCCCACCGCGTCGCAACGCGGCGGCGGAAGCAAGAATAGCGGCTCCCCCCGGTGCCGACGCAACCGGGTACGGTCAGGGGGTCGTGCCGCTGGTCGGCGGCCGACGGCAGGCCCAGACCGCCGGACAGCAGGAGCAGAAACATGGCAGCGAACCCGTCGTTCGACATCGTGAGCAAGGTTGACCGTCAAGAGGTCGACAACGCCCTTCGGCAGGCGGAGAAGGAGCTCGCGACGCGGTTCGACTTCCGCGGCACCGGCGCTGAGATCTCCTGGTCCGGCGAGGAGGCGATCGGCCTTCAGGCGGAGACCGAGGAGCGCGTCCGCGCCGCACTGGACGTCTTCAAGGAGAAGCTCGTCAAGCGGAACATCTCGCTGAAGTCGCTGGATGCCGGAGAGCCGCGCCCGTCGGGCAAGATCTTCAAGATCGACTGCAAGGTGATCCAGGGCATCGAGACGGACAAGGCCAAGGCCATCAGCAAGAAGATCCGCGAGGAGGGCCCCAAGGGCGTGCAGGCACAGATCCAGGGTGACCAGCTGCGCGTGACCGGCAAGAAGCGCGACGACCTGCAGGCCGTCATCTCGCTGCTCAAGGGCGAGGACTTCGGCGTCGCCCTCCAGTTCAACAACTACCGCTGAGTGCCTGAGGGCCCCACAGCGATCTGGCCTGCGAGGCAGCACGCCCGGCTGAGATCGACTCGGGTTCCTGGAAGTCGCGGCATCCGGGCCATTGGAACCCCGCGACTTTCAGGAAACCGAGTCGATCAAGGAAAACCCGACCGAGGCACGGACCGACCGAGGCGCAGGCCGACCGAAGGGCGCAGGCCGACCGAGGCACGGACCGACCGAGGCGCAGGCCGACCAAGGCACGGACCGACCGAGGCGCGGCCCGACCGAGACGCCGCGCGGGGCGCGAGGCGACCGGGCCACGTGGTCAGACGGTGACGGGCTCTTCGGTGCGTACCGCCGTGGTTTCCGCGCGGGCGATGGGCCCGGCGGGTAGTGCGGCGACCGCGGCCCCGACGGCGACCGCCGCCCCGGCGAACAGGAACGCCCAGCGGACGCCGCCGGCGTGGTCCACGATCACGCCGGCCACCGAGCCGCCGGCGGCGCTCGCCGCGACCGCGACGGTGACCACCCAGGTGTACGCCTCGTTCAACATGCCGGTCGGGGCGATCCGGCCGACCAGGGTGTTCTCCAGGGTCAGCGCTGGCGCGATGGTGGCCCCGCCGGCGACCAGCGCGATGCCCAACGCCAGCGGGGTGGGCATCACCGCGAACACGGCGAAGGTGGCGGCCAGCGCGGCGAGCAGTAGGGCGAACTGCCGGGTCATGTTCGGTGCCGGCTTGCGGACGCCGAACCAGAGCCCACCGATCGCACTGCCGATCCCCCAGACCGCGAGCAGCACGCCGGCGAGGCTCTCCGGGTCGTCGGTGGTGTGGTCGCTCGCGAAGGCCGGCACGATCACTCCGGCGGCCCCGAAAGCGATGCCCAGGCCGGCCACGCAGATCAGCAGGGCCGGGAAGCCGGGCACCCGCAGCGGGCCGAGCCCGCGGGCGTGGTGCTCCCGCGGGTGTGGACGCCAGCCGCGCATGACCCGGCCGAGGGCCACGGCGGTCGTACCGGCCAGGGTGACCACGGCGGCACCGATCAGCGCGGCCGCGGCGTCGGCGACGAGGACGAAGCCGGCGACGAGCAGTGGGCCGAGGACGAAGACGATTTCGAACAGGGTGGTCTCGGCGGCCAGCGCGGTGTTGCGGAGGTGGTATCGGCCGGAGTTGGGGCTGGTCAGGTCGTTCCAGGCGCCGCGGATGGCGGCGGTGAGCGGCGGATAGGTGGCGCCGGCCACGCCTGAGGCGAGGTAGATGACGGGGAGAGCGTCGTCGCCGGAGCGGCTGGCCAGCAGCAACCCGACGAGCGCCAGCGGGTGGGCCACGGCGGTGAGCAGCAGGACGGGGCTGGGGCCGACCCGGTCGGCGATCCGTCCGGCCACCGGGCTGAGCGCGGCGCCGGCGAGGGCGTAGATGCCGCCCGCGACGGCGGCCAGCGAGTAGCGTCCGGTCACCTGCTCGACGACCAGGAGCAGCGCCAGCGGGGTCATGCCGATGCCGAGCCGCCCGATGATGCCGGTGATCAGCAGCATGGGCGCGCCGGGGATCCGCCAGACACCCAGGTACTGACGCAGCGCGGTCACCGTGAACCTCCCGAGGGTGTAATGAGCGTGAGCCGTTATGACCCTAACGCCGCCGACGGACAGGAAGACAGCGGAATAGTTCCTCGACACAGCGATCCGCCCGTACCCGGCGCTGCCGGATACGGGCGGATGCGGACGATCAGTGGATCAACGCTGGAACTGCACCGGCCCCGAGTTGCGGGCCATCTGCTCCAGCCGGGCGACGCGATCCTCCATCTTGGGGTGGGTGGAGAAGAGCGCCGCCATGCCGCCGCCCCGGAACGGGTTGGCGATCATGAGGTGGGCGGTGCTGGTGAGCTGGCCCTGGGCCGGCAACGGCCGACGTGAGGCCACCGCGTCGATCTTGCGCAGCGCGCTGGCCAGGGCCAGCGGGTCGCGGCTCAGCTCGGCGCCCGAGGCGTCCGCCTGGAACTCGCGGCTCCGGCTGATCGCCAACTGGATCACCGTGGCCGCGATCGGGCCTAGGATCAGGGTGAGCAGCAGCACAGCCGGGTTGGGTCGGTCCTCGTCGTCCCCGCCGCCCAGCGGGATGAAGAAGGCGAGGTTCGCCAGCAGGGTGATGATGCTGGCCAGGCCGGCCGCCACGCTGGAGATCAGGATGTCCCGGTTGTAGACGTGGGACAGCTCGTGCCCGATGACGCCACGCAGCTCGCGGTAGTCGAGGATCTCGGTGATGCCCTGGGTCACGCAGACGGCCGCGTGCTGCGGGTTGCGCCCGGTGGCGAACGCGTTGGGCTGCGCGGTGGGGCTGACGTAGAGCCGCGGCATCGGCTGCCGGGCGTCGGTCGCCAACTCCCGGACCATCCGGTACAGCTCGGGGAACTGTGCCTCGGTGACCGGTTGCGCCCCCATCGAGCGCAGGGCGAGCTTGTCGGAGTAGAAGTAGGAAACGCCGTTCATGACCAGAGACACGAGGACGGCGATGACCAAGCCGCCGCTGCCGCCGAACCAGTAGCCCACCGCCAGGATCAGGGCACTGAGCAGGCCGAGCAGCGCTGCGGTCTTCAGACGGTTGTGGTGCACGATGTCTCCTTCGGTGCACGGATCGCCGGGATCCGCTGACCGGTGTAACAACCCGGTACCCGTCAACCATCCGTCTCAACGCTGAGAGTTGACTGAGTCCAGGCCGGGTGGGGTCAGCGACCGGCCAGGTCGAGCACCAGTTGCGGGGCGACGCCGAGCACCACGGCGGCCACCGTCGCCACCGCCAGCACCACGGCCACCACACCCACCACGGGTACGCCCGCCGCTCCGCCACCGGCGAGCGCCGCGGCTGGGCCGGGCGTCGTCGTCGGCGGTGCCCAGAGCGCGGCGGTCACCCGCAGGTAGTAGGCGAGGCCGATCACGGCGTTCAACGCCACCACCAGCGCCAGCCAGGCCGCGCCGCCGTCGAGCAGCGACCGGACCACCGTCACCTTCGCGAACAGGCCGGCCAGCCCCGGCGGCAGACCAGCCAGACCCACCAGCGCGAGGCCGAGCGCCGCGGCCCGCCACGGGTGCCGCCGGGCCGCTCCGCGTAGGTCGTCCAGCGTGCCGCCGTCCGCGCCCGCCGGCCGCAGCGCGGTCACTCCGGCGAAGGCGGCCAGCTCCAACACCACGAAGAAGACGGCGTACGCCACGGCGGCCGCGTACGCGGCGGACCGTGCCTCGTCCGTGCGGCCGGCGGCCAGCGCCAGCGCTCCCAACGGGGCGAGGATGTACCCGGCCTGCGCGACGGACGACCAGGCGAGCAGCCGGACGGTCCGCCGCTGACGCAGGGCGACCAGGTTGCCGACGGTCATGGTGAGCACGGCGAGCAGGGCGAGCACCGGACCGGTCTGGTCCGCCGGCAGCGCCCGCTGCACCACGGCGAGCAGGGCAACCAGGCCGCCCAGCTTCGACGCGGTGGACAGGTACGCGGCCACCGGCAGCGGCGCGCCGTCGTAGGTGGCCGGCGCCCAGGCGTGGAACGGCACCGCCGCCACCTTGAACGCCAGCCCGACCAGCAGCACCGCCACCGCTGCGGTGGTCAACGGCAGGTCCCGCAACTCCGGCTGCTCGGCGAGCAACGCGCCGAGCCGGTCCAGGTGCAGCCCACCGGTCACCGCGTACAGCAGCGCCGCGCCGAGCAGGGTCAGCGTGGTCGCCACCACGCTGACCACGAAGAAGGTCAACGCCGCCTCGGCACTCGCGAGGCTCCCCCGGCGCAGGCCGACCAGTACGTACAGCGGCAGGGTCAGCGTCTCCAGGGCGACGATCAGCGTGATCAGGTCACCGGCCGCGCCGAGCACCACGCCGCCGGTCATCGAGCAGGCCAGCAGGAAGGCGTACTCCCCGACCGGTGACCGCCCGGCCCGCAGCGCGGGCACCGACAGCCCGAGCACGCCCAGGGTGAGCAGCGCGACCATCACACCGACCAGGGCCGCCCGACCACCGAAGATCCAGGAGCAGTCGGCGCCCACGCAGAACGTCCGCCGCTCCCCACCCGCCCCGACCAGCGCGGAGCCGACGGCGGTGCCGAGGGCGCCGAGCGCGGCCACCGCGATGGTGGCCCGTGGCCGGGCCACGAGCAGATCGGTGATCAGCACGAGTACGGCCGTGCCTGCGGCCAGGTAGGCCGGCAGCAGCGCGACGCTGTCCACGCTCTGCACGACGTTCATGGTTTGACCACTCCGATCAGGGCGTCGACGGGGGCCTCGGCGACGCCCAGGACCAGCGTCGGCGCCAGCCCGATGGCCAACGCGAGCAGCACCAGCGGCACCCAGGCGGTCAACTCCGCACCGGCCAGACCGGGGCCGACCTGGCCGACGGCGGGGCTCGGACGGTTGTGGGTGACCTGGCGCAGCAACCGCAGGAAGTACGCGGCGGTGAGCGCCCCACCGACCGCCGCCAGCACCCCGAGGGTGGTCCAGAGCGGGCCGCCCACCTGCACGGCGGCGATCACCGCGAACGCCTCACCCCAGAAGCCGGCCAGCCCGGGCAGGCCCAGCGACGCGATCGCCGCGAACGCCAGCAGACCCGCCAACCGAGGCGCGGTCTCCCGCAGCCCGGACAGCTCGGCGAGAGTGCCCGTGCCGGTACGGTCCTTCACCGCCCCGGCCAGGAAGAACAGCAGGCCGGTGATCACGCCGTGCGCGACGTTGCCGATCAACGCCGCCTGGATGCCGGTGGCGGTCAGCGTGGCGACGCCCAGCAGCACGAAGCCCATGTGCCCCACGCTGGAGTACGCGATCAGCCGCTTCACCTCCGACTGGGCCAGGCAGACCAGCGAACCGATCAGGATCGCGGCGACGGCCAGCACGCCGAGCACCGGCGCCGCCCAGCGCGCGCCCTCCGGCGCCACCCCCACCGCCACCCGAATGAGGCCGTACGTGCCCATCTTGAGCAGCACACCGGCCAACACCACACTGCCCACCGTGGGTGCCTGGGTGTGCGCGTCGGGCAGCCAGGAGTGCAACGGCCACAGCGGGCTCTTCACCGCGAACGCCAACGCGAGCAGGGTGAACGCGGCCAACTGGGTGCCCCGGGACATCCCCGCGCCACCGGTAAGCGTCACCAGATCGGCGGTGCCGGCGGCGGCGACCACGACGTACACACCGACCAGCAGCAGCACCGACCCGAACAGCGTGTAGAGGGCGAACTTCCGGGCCGCCCGACGCCGGTCCGCACCACCCCAACCGGCGATGATCGCGTACATCGGCAGCAGGACGACCTCGAAGAAGAGGAAGAACAGCACCAGGTCCAGGGCGAGGAAGGTGCCCAGGATGCCCACTTCGACCACCAACAGCAGCGCGACCAGCGCCCGGCCGCTGCCGCCGTCCGGGACCCGCCACATCGTGTACGCGCAGCACAGCAGCGTGAGCAGTGCGGTCAACACCACCAGCGGCCAGGAGATGCCATCGACGCCGAGGTGGAAGCGCAACTCCAGACCGGACACCCAGGGCAGATCCAGTTGGTGCCACGGGCGCACCGCCGGCGCACCGGCTGACCAGGCGACCCAGCCTCGACCACCGAACACCAGCGGCACCGCGGCCAGCAGGGTCAACGCCGCCGCGACCGTGCCGACCACCCGGGCCGCCCGGTCCCGGGGCGTGGCCGCCACCGCGACCGCTCCCAGCGCCGGCAGCGCCAGAACAGCGACCAGCAACCCCTGCCCGAACGTCACTGGACCGCCTCTGTTCGCGACTGCGGGGCTCGCAAACCCGGCTCACTCCTCGCGCTCACTGGACCGCCTCTGTTCGCGACTGCGGGGCTCGCAAACCCGGCTCACTCCTCGCGCTCACTGGTTGACTCCAATTAGGGCGGCGGCCAGGCCGATCAACAGCGCGCCGGCCAGGACGCCGGCGGCGGCTCGGGGCAGCGCCGCGCGGTGCAGCGCGGCCAGCCCCGCGCCCAGACCGGACGCGGCTCGCCCGCTGCCCTCGACCGCGCCGTCCACCACCACCTCGTCGCCGGCGCGCGCGGTGCGGGCCAGCGCGCGAACGGGGCGTACCACGACTGCGTGCTGGACGTCGTCGAGCCGGAACGCGCGGGCGAAGACCGGCCGCAGCGGACCCAGCGCGGCCGCCGGGTCGGCGGCCCTGTCGCGCCGCCAGCCCAGCGTCACCAGGCCGGCGCCGACCAGCAGAAACGCGAGCGGCAGCAGCACCCCCGGCCCCAGGTGGACCAGGCCGTCCTCGGAGCCCGCCACCGGGACGGTGGGGAACCGTAGGCGGTCGGCGAACGCCCCGACGAACCCGGCCAGACCGAGCAGCGCGGCCGGTACGGCCAGCAGCAACACCGGCCAGCGCAGCACCGCCGGCGGATCGTGCGGCCGGAGCAGCGGCAGGCGTGGAGCGCCGAAGAAGGTGCGCAGCAGCAGCCGACCGGCGTACCAGGCGGTGACCGCCACGCCGATCAGCCCGGAGATCCAGACGATCCAGCCCACCCAGGACGGGGCCGGGCCGGTGCCCTCCAGCGCGGCCGACTCGGCGACCGTGAGTACGCCGTCCTTGCTCCAGAAACCAGCCAGCGGCGGCACGCCGGCCAGCGCACCCAGGCCCACCACCGTGCACCAGAACGTCACCGGCATGCTTCGCCGCAGCCCGCCCATCTCCGACATCAGGGTGGTGCCGACGGCGTGGATCACCGCGCCGGCGGCGAGGAACAGCAGCGCCTTGAAGGCGGCATGGGTGAGCAGGTGAAACAGTGCGGCCGAGGGTGAGCCGACCGCCAGCGCGCCGGTCATGTAGCCCAACTGGGACACGGTCGACCAGGCCAGCACGCGCTTGATGTCGTCCTGGGCGGTGGCGGCGAGCGCGCCGAGCAACAGCGTGATCGCGCCGAGCACCCCCAGCACGGTCAGCGTCACCGGCGCGGCCGTGAACAGCGGGTAGAGCCGGGCCACGGCGTACACCCCGGCGGCGACCATCGTCGCGGCGTGGATCAGCGCGGAGATCGGGGTCGGGCCGGCCATCGCGTCCGGCAGCCAGGTGTGCAGCGGGAACTGCGCGCTCTTGCCGGCCACGCCGGCGAGCAGCAGCAGGCCGGCGGCGGTCAACGTCGCGCCGGAGTGGTCGTGGGCGAGCACGTCGGCGATCCGGAAGCTGCCCGTCGACACGCCCAGCAGCGCGATGCCGAGCAGGAACCCGACGTCACCGACCCGGGTCACCAGGAACGCCTTCATGGCGGCGGCGGGGGCGCCGGCCAGTCGGCGGTCGTGGGCGATCAGGAGGTACGAGCAGAGGCCCATCACCTCCCAGCCGACCAACAGCATGATCAGGTCGCCGGCGACCACCACCAGCAGCATGGCGCCGGTGAAGAGGCTGATCTGGGCAGCGTAGGGCGGGTAGCGGTGGTCGACGTCGACGTCATCGTGGGGGCCGCGCCGCAGGTAGCCGATCGAGTAGACCTGCACGGCCAGGGCGACCGCGGTGACCGCCACAGCTACCAGCGCGGCGGCGCCGTCCAGCCGCACGCCGAGGGTCACCGCCAGCCCGCCGATGTCGACCCAGGTGCTCGACGTCTCCGTCGGCCCGTCGACCGTGAACAGCAGCGCGACGGCCAACGCCAACGCGCCGGCCGCGCCGGTGACGCCGAGCGTCACGGCTATCGTCCGAGCCCGGTCGCCGCCGGTCGCGCTGTCCCGCCGAGGAGCCGGCGGCAGCAGCAGACCGAGCAGCCCGGCGACCAGCGGTACGGCGGGCAGCAGCGCCCCGAGCAGCCCGGTCACCGGCCCGCCTCCGCATCCAGGACGGCCGGCTCACGCCCGTCGACGTGATCCGACAGCTCGGTCAGCGGCACGTCATCCACGGCGACTGTCGCCCGCAGCCGGTAGAGCTGAAGGACGATCGCCAGCCCCACCCCGATCTCGGCGGCGGCGAGCACGATGACGAAGAGGGCGAAGACCTGCCCCGAGTGCGGGAGCACGGCGCGGGCGGTGGTGTCAGCGGTGACCAGGATCAGGTTGACCGCGTTGAGCATCAACTCCACCGACATCAGCACCAGCACCGCGTTGCGGCGGCGCAGGACGCCGTACACGCCGAGGCCGAACAGCAGCGCGGCGGTGACGTACGGGATGACCGGCCTCACCGGCGCCCCCCGGACTCGCTGCCGACCAGGTCAGCGGCCCGGCCGTCGGCGTGCGGGCCCGCTCGGCCGATGTCCGGCCGGGACAGCACGATCGCGCCCACCAGGGCGGAGAGCAGCAGCACCGAGAGCACCTCGAACGGCAGCACCCAGGACTGGAAGATCTGCTCGCCCAGCCGCTCGGCGGTGCCCGCGGCGGGTAGCGCGACGGTGCTCCAGCGGTACGCGTCGACAAGCAGGGCGGTCAGCCCCAGCCCGGCGCCACCACCGATCAGCGCGGCCGGCCAGCCGGGCCGGTCCAGGTCGTCAGAGGCGCCGATCGGAGCCCGGGTCAGCATCACCGCGAACAGCAGCAGGACCACCACCGCGCCCACGTAGATCAGCACCTGCACCCAGGCCACCAACTCGGCGCTGAGCACCAGGAAGTCACCGGCCAACGCGCCCAGGCACACCACCAGGTAGAGCCCGGCCCGGACCAGGTGTTTCGTAGTCACCACCAGCACGCCGGCACCGACCGCCACCGCGCCGAGGGCGAGCAGCAGCACATCCGCCCCGGTCACCGGGCCGCCCTTCCGGCTCGGGCGCTCACGCCGGCTCGGGCGCTCACGACGCGGAACCCGGGTCGGCGTCGGGCTCGGGGCGTACCGCTGGCGGAGCGGGACGTGCGGCGGCCGCCTTGCGTGCGGCCGCGGTCTCCTCCTTGGCCGGCTCGCCGTTCGGGTCGTGCGCGGGCGGCGGCGGAACGGTGGCCATCCACTGACCGAGGTGGTCCTTGTCGTGCAGGAGGTCCTTGATGTCGTACTCGGCGTACTCGAACTCCGGTGACCAGTAGAGCGCGTCGAACGGGCAGACCTCGATGCAGATGCCGCAGTACATGCAGAGCGAGAAGTCGATGTCGAACTTGTCGAGCACGTTGCGCTGGCGGGGGCGGGCGGCGCCGGGCACCGCCACCTCCTCCTTGTGCGAGTCGATGTAGATGCACCAGTCCGGACACTCGCGGGCGCAGAGCATGCAGACCGTGCAGTTCTCCTCGGACAGGGCGATCACGCCACGCGAGCGGGGCGGCAGGTCGGGGGCCGTGTCCGGGTATTGCTGGGTGGTCGAACGGCTGGTCATCGTCTTGAGGGTGACCGCCAGCCCTTTCACCAGGCCCGCGCCGGGAAGGCCGCGGTCGCTGGCGTCACCGCGCTCGCTGGGGTCGCTCATGTCGACCATCCTGCCCTGTGGCCACGGCGCGCGCGACCACCACCCACAGGTCGACGACCCTAGGGTGTACCCGGGAAGCACGAACCGCCCGGAGGATCGATGACGACCGAACTGGAAACTTTTTGCACTCCGGAGGGCGGCTGGACTGCCAAGGATCTCGACAGACTCCCCGACGACAATCGCCGCCGCGAGCTGCTCGACGGCATTTTGCTCATGCCGCCGCCTCCTCGAACCTCGCACCAGCAGGTCACGGCACGTCTCATGGCAGCGCTCGATGACATGTCATCCGACGGGTACGTCGCCGTCCACGGTGTGGAGGTGCGGGTGAGCAACAGCCGAACGTTCGTGCCCGACGGCGTGGTCCTCCGGGTCACCGGCGACGACGACGGGCACCGGCACTGGTTCGCCCCGAGCGAGGTCGTGATCGCCGTCGAGGTCGTCGGCAAGGGCACCGAGACGATCGACCGGGTGTTGAAGCCGGCGCTGTACGCCCAGGCCGGCATCCCCTTCTATTGGCGGATCGAGACCGAAGGCGCACTGGAGGTCGTGACCTACCGGATCGACGCCGTGAACGAGGTCTACACCGAGACCGGGCGGTGGACGAAGTTCGTCGACACCGGCGAGCCCTTTCCGATCAATCTGCCGATCAGCCGGATCACGCCCCGGGCCCGCTGACGACGGCCGGTGGGAGCATCTCGACGCCGAGTTGTTGCAGCAACTGGAACAGCTCGTTGCAGCTCCACACCTCGACGATCCGGCCCGCCGTGTCGAAGCGCAGGAACGTCGCCCCCGAGTAGCTGACCACCTGACCGGTCGGCGGCACCGGCCCGAACTGCCCCACGTGGGTGCCGGCGGCCCGCCAGTGCACGGCCACCCGCTCGCCGGCCGCGACCACGTCGACGATCTTGTAGCGCAGGTCCGGGAAGGCCGCCCGGCGCTCGCGGTGCCAGGCCAGCGTCGCCTCCGGCCCGGTGCCGCCCAGCCCCGGGCACTCCTCGGCGACCAGCTCGTACGCCGACTCCTCCTGGCGGGCATTCCACACATCCGCGATGAACCGTCGGGCCGCCGCCTCCACATCCGTCATGCCGGCAGGGTATCCGGGACCACGGTGCGCCGTAGATCCGCGAGGATTGGGTAGAGACACTGACCAGACCGGGAGGAGCGACGTGGGCGAGGAACAAGGCGGCAAGTACGTCGAGCCGGGCGGCGAGTTCACCCGCGACCAGCGGTACATCGCCACTCGGATCACCGAGGACGGGCGCGACGGGTATCCGGTCGAGCCGGGCCGGTACCGGCTCGCGGTCAGCCGGGCCTGCCCCTGGGCCAACCGACTGATCATCGTACGGCGGTTGCTCGGTCTGGAGGACGCCATCTCGATGGCGGTGGCCGGCCCGACCCACGACGCCCGGAGCTGGACCTTCGACCTCGACCCGGACGGCCGGGACCCGGTGCTCGGCATCGAGCGCATCCAGGAGGCGTACTTCAAGCGCTTCCCCGGGTACGAGCGCGGCATCACCGTGCCGGCGATCGTGGACGTGCCGACCGGGCAGGTGGTGACCAACGACTACGCGCAGATGAGCCTGGACCTGTCCACGCAGTGGAGGGCGTACCACCGCGAGGGTGCCCCGCAGCTCTACCCCGAGCACCTGCGGGAGCAGATCGACGAGGTCAACGCCGTGGTGTTCCGGGACGTCAACAACGGCGTCTACCGGTGCGGGTTCGCGGGCAGCCAGGAGGCGTACGACAAGGCGTACCACCAGCTCTTCGACCGACTGGACTGGCTCACCGAGCGGTTGACCGACCAGCGCTACCTGGTCGGCGACACCATCACCGAGGCCGACGTGCGGCTGTTCACCACGCTGGTCCGCTTCGACCCGGTCTACCACGGCCACTTCAAGTGCAACCGGCAGAAGCTGAGCGAGATGCCGGTGCTGTGGGCGTACGCCCGGGACCTCTTCCAGACTCCCGGTTTCGGCGACACCATCGACTTCGACCACATCAAGCGGCACTACTACGAGGTGCACCGCGACATCAACCCGACCGGGATCGTCCCGCTCGGCCCCGACCTGTCCAACTGGCTCACCCCACACGGCCGGGAAACGCTGGGCGGCCGCCCCTTCGGCGACGGCACCCCACCCCCACCCCCGGCCGAGCCCGTCGACCCCGCACACACCCCGCTGCGCTAGCCCCCAGCACGCGTCGATCTTGCACTTTCTGTCGCCGAAATGCCCACCTTGGCAGGATTTGCCGGCACAGAAAGTGCAAGATCGAGGTGGGAGAGGCGCGGCGAGGCGCGCGGGAGGGCGCGCGCGGGGGCGGGTTACAGGGCGATGCGGACGGCTGCGGTGAGGACCAGTTGCGCCAGGGATGCGGGGACCAGCACCAGCCAGCAGAGGCGTTGCAGCTGGTCCTCGCGTAGCCGGGGGTAGGACACCCGGAGCCAAATGATCACGAAGGACACCGCGAAGATCTTGAGCAGCGTCCAGAGCCAGCCCAGCTGGTCGTCGGCGAACGGGCCCTGCCAACCGCCCAGGAACAACACCGTGGTCAGCGCGGCGATCACCACGATGCCGACGTACTCGGCGAGCAGGAAGAACGCGAACCGCAGACCGGTGTATTCGGTCATGTAACCGAAGACCAGCTCCGAGTCGGCCACCGGCATGTCGAACGGCGGCCGACGGATCTCGGCCAGCCCGGCGACGAAGAAGATGATCATCGCGGGTGCCTGCCAGAGCAGCCACCACGGCTGCCACGCCTCGACGATGCCGGACAGGCTGAGCGTGCCGGCCGCCATCGCCACCGACGCGGCGGCCAGCACCAGCGGCAGCTCGTAACCGAGCAACTGGGCGGCTCCGCGAAGCCCGCCCAGCAGGCTGTACTTGTTGGCCGACGCCCACGCCGACATCAGCACCGCCACCACCCCGACGCCGACCACGGCCAGCACGAAGAAGAGGCCGATGTCCAACGGTTGCCCGACCAGGTCGTTCGGACCCAGCGGGATGACCAACAGCACCAGCAGGTAGGGCACCAGGGCCACCGCCGGCGCCAGCCGGAACACCGCCCGGTCCGCCTCGCGTGGCGTGATGTCTTCCTTCTGCACGAACTTGACGCCGTCGGCCACGAGCTGCGCCCAGCCGTGGAAGCCGCCCGCGTACATCGGACCGAGCCGGCCCTGCATGTGCGCCATCACCTTGTGCTCGGCCTGACCGACAAGCAACGGCAGGGTGAGGAACGCGACCACCACGCCGCCGATCCGGAGCAGCAGCTCCACCCAGAGCGGCATCAGGCCGTACCCCCGTCGTGGTCGCTCTGGCCAGCGCGGCCCGGCGGGTCCGCGATCGGCTCGCCGCCCGATGCGGCCGGGTCGGCCGGGCCTGCGCCAGGCTTGTCAGGTGCGGCCGCACCAGGCACAGACGTGGCGGCCGGACCAGCGCCAGACACAGGCTCGGCAGCCGGACCTGCGCCGGGCACGGGCTCGGCAGCCGGACCAGCGCCGGACACAGGCTCGGCAGCCGGGCCTGCGCCGGGCGTGGGCTGGTCGACGGGGGTCGGGCCGTCGGCGGTGCCGGCAGGCCGGGGTGTACGCGCCGGACGGGCCCCCGGGGCGGGCCGCGCCGGACGCTCACGGGCCGGTCTGGCCGGGGTGCCGCCACGCGGGCCCTCCCCCACGCCACCGGCGCCAGCCGGGGTGGGCGTGGGGCCCCACTCGCCCGGAGCGGGAACGCCCGGCGGGCGGATCGGTCGGCGCCCGCCGCCGGCCTCGGACTCGCCCGGCTCCTTCGCACCCGGCCAGGGCTTGGCCACCCGGGAGGCGAGCACGAACTCCTTACGCAGCGGGTGGCCCTCGAACTCCGGGGGCAGCAGCAGCGGCAGCAGTTCCCCGTGGCCGGCGAAGTCGATGCCGAACATCTCGTGTGTCTCCCGCTCGTGCCAGGCGGCACCGGGGTAGACGTCGACCACTGAGGCGACAGTGGGCGCCCCGCGCGGCAACCGGGTACGCAGCAGCAGGCCGTGGCGCAGTCGCGTCGACCAGAGGTGCGCGACCACGTCGAAGCCCTCGGCCAACTCGTCGACGGCGGAGAGCCAGTCGAAGAAGTCGCAGGCCAGCTCGGCGTCGTCACGGGCGGCGGAGACCGCGGTCAGCCAACTCGCGGGCGGCACGTCGACGGTGGCCCGGGCGAACCGTTGCCCGCCGGAGACCGACGGGGTCGCCTCAACCGGCGCGAGCAGCGCGACCAGTCGAGCGCCGACCTCTTCGGGAGTCATGCCGCTGATCCTAGTGCCGCCCGGGCCGGCACCTGGCCGCCGCCGATGCCCAGCGATCTGCCGGCTTTGGGCGCGGCGCACTTCCCGGCGGGGAAAGATGAGGGTGTGCGCGCTGTGACAGTGAGACCCGGAGTCGCCAACTCGCTGAGCCTCGTCGAGGATCAGCCCGAGCCGGCTGCCGAGGAGGGCTCTGTCCTGGTCGAGGCGCTGGCGGTGGGGATCTGCGGCACCGACCACGAGATCATCGCCGGGGAGTACGGCGAGGCGCCGCCGGGTGCGGACCGCCTGGTCATCGGGCACGAGTCACTGGGCCGGGTGATCGAGGACTCCAGCGGCACCCTGCAACCCGGTGACCTGGTGGCGGGAATCGTCCGCTACCCCGACCCGGTGCCCTGCTCGAACTGCGCGGTCGGCGAGTGGGACATGTGCCGCAACGGTCAGTACACCGAACACGGCATCAAGGGGCTGGCCGGGTTCGCCCGGGACCGCTGGCGGGTCGAGCCACGGTTCGCGGTCGGGCTCGACCCGACGCTGGCGCAGGTCGGCGTGCTGCTGGAGCCGACCAGTGTGGTGGCGAAGGCCTGGGACCACATCGAGCGGATCGGGCACCGGGCCGAGTGGCAGCCGCAGACCGTCCTGGTGACCGGGGCTGGGCCGATCGGCCTGCTGGCCGCGTTGCTCGGCACCCAGCGCGGGCTCACCGTCCACGTGCTGGACCGGAACACCGAGGGGCCGAAGCCGGAGCTGGTCGCCGGGCTCGGCGCCACCTACCACACGG
Organism: Micromonospora sp. NPDC050784; assembly: GCF_044456765.1. Classification (NCBI taxonomy): domain Bacteria; kingdom Bacillati; phylum Actinomycetota; class Actinomycetes; order Micromonosporales; family Micromonosporaceae; genus Micromonospora; species Micromonospora sp. NPDC050784. The sequence continues at coordinate 17,283 of NZ_JBITGG010000001.1, forward strand.
TGCCGGTCAACGACCTGCCCTTCGAGCCGGACGTGGTGATCGAGTGCACGGGCGCTCCCACGGTGGTCCTCGACGTGATGTGCAAGGCGGCGCCGACCGGGATCGTCTGCCTGGCCGGGGTGTCTAGCGGTGGCCGGACCATCGATTTCGACGCCGGGGCTCTCAACCGGGCGCTGGTGCTGGAGAACAACGTGGTGTTCGGCTCGGTGAACGCCAACCGGCGGCACTGGACCATGGCCGCGCAGGCACTCGCCCGCGCCGACCAGGTCTGGCTCGAGTCCCTGATCACCCGGCGGGTGCCGGTGAACCGGTACGCCGACGCGTACACCCCCGGGCCGGACGACATCAAGGTGGTGCTGGAGTTCGCGTCCTGAGCGAGGCCGCACCCGATCAGATGCCCGGCAGTCGACCGTTGCGGAACAGGTCGACGAAAAGCTGGTGATCCTGGCGGGCGCGCACCCCGTACGCGTGCGCGAACTCCACCAGATGGGCGACGAAGCCCGCCTCGTCGGCGTCCACCGCCGCGACGATCGCCTCCTCGGTGGAGTAGTCCACCAGATCGTGACTGGATTCGTCGTCCGCGACCGAGTGCATCCGGGCCACCGCCCGGCCAAGGTCGACGAGAACCCCGGTCAGCTCCTCCGGCTCGTTCACGTCCGACCAGTCGAGGTCGGCGGCGTACGGGGAGACCTCGGCGACGAGCTGACCGGCCCCGTTCAGCTCGGTGAAGCCCAACCACGGGTCGGCGTGCGCCTGCAACGCCCGCTGCGACTCGGCGGTCCGGTGCCCTTGGTGCTGGAAGTAGCCGCGGACCGACTCGTCGGTGACGTACCGCGCCACGGCCGGCACCTGCGCCTGCTTCATGTAGATGACGACGTCGTTCTCCAATGCCTGGGTGTGCCCCTCCAGCAGCAGGTTGTACGACGGCAGCCCGGCCGAGCCGATGCCCACCCCCTTGCGCAGCACCACGTCCTTGATCCGCGCCGCCACCGGGCGGAGCTGCGCCGACGCGGTTGGCAGGGTGCCCAGGTAGTCCTGGAAGGCGGCGGTGACCAGGTCCCGGGTGGCGTCGTCGATCTCGAAGACGCCGTCGCCGATGGAGAAGCGTCGCTCGTAGTTGTCGATGGTGGTCTGCGCGGCGAGCAGGTCGACGCGGGTGTTGAGCCGGGCCCGCTGGAGCACCCGGCGCAGCACCCCGTCGGCGTTGTCCAGGGTGATCGAGCCGATCGCGTCGTCGCCGCCGGCGGCGATGGCCCGCAGCTCGGTCAGGTACGACCGGGCGAACCCGGCCACCAGTTCCCCGATCGCGGTGTCGGAGAGCGCCTTGCCGTAGCCGAGCAACGCCACGCTGGCCGCCAGCCGACGCAGGTCCCAGGTGAACGGCCCGACGTACGCCTCGTCGAAGTCGTTGACGTTGAACACCAGCTGCCCGGACGCGTTCATGTAGGTGCCGAAGTTCTCCGCGTGCAGGTCACCGTGGATCCACACCCGGCTGGTCCGCTCGTCGGAGAACCGGTCGTCGGCGAAGTCGCCGCGCTGGTCGGCGTAGAACAGCGCGGCGCTGCCCCGGTAGAAGGCGAACGGAGAAGCCGCCATCTTGCGGAACTTGCGGCGGAAGGCGGAGGGGTCGATCGCCATCGACGCGCCGAACTCCTCGGTGAGCACGTCGACGATGTGGGCGGACCGCTGGTCCACTGAGCTGCTCATAGTGCGCAGGCTAGTGCGGCGGATCCACCACGGGGTGGCGAACCAGCCACCCATCGATGGTGCTGCGTGGCGTCCGGGCGCGAGGGGCGCGCGTCGACCTCAGGTCGCGGCGGGTGGGCGTACCGGCGGGGCGGTGAGCGAGTCCACCGAGCGTGGGGCGGCGGCCTCGCGGGGCGGAGCGTCCAGCGGCGCGGCCAGCACGTCCCGTTGCGGCACACCCCCGATGCCGGACTGCTCGGCGGCGATCTTCTCCTGCAGGCGCAGGATGCCGTGCAGCAGCGCCTCCGGCCGGGGCGGGCAGCCCGGCACGTACACGTCGACCGGGATGAGCTGGTCGACGCCCTTGGTCACCGAGTACGAGTCCCAGTAGGGGCCGCCGCAGTTGGAGCAGGCGCCGAACGAGATGACGTACTTCGGCTCGGGCATCTGGTCGTAGAGCCGCTTGATCGCCGGGGCCATCTTGTCGGTCACCGTGCCGGAGACCACCATCAGGTCGGCCTGGCGGGGGCCGTGGGCGAACGGGATCACGCCGAGCCGGATGAAGTCGTGCCGACCCATGCTGGTGGCGATGAACTCGATGGCACAGCAGGCCAGACCGAAGTTGAACACCCAGAGCGAGTAGCGGCGGCCCCAGTTCAGCACGAACCGGATCGGCTCACCGAGCACTGCCGGCAGCTGCACGACCGCCCCCTTCCCTGTCCCCCACACGACAGTCAACCACAGCGCCCGGCTGCAACCCCGAGGCCCGTTCGAGGCTTCTAACGGGGTACGGCGCGCCGAGCACGACCGCCGCAACGGGGAGCACGGGAACAACCCCCGGCAGATCAGCGAGTGGTACGACCGCCTCGGGCACGGGCCCGACGGCGAACGGGGAGGGGCAGTGACAGTGATGACGGGAGCCCGTGCCAACGAGCCACCGGGGGCGATCGCCGCGATGGCCGGGGAGCACACCGGGACGGTGAGCTTCGACGACTTCTACCACGCGCATTTCCGCAGCGTGACCACCCAACTGGGCGCCTACACGGGCGACCTCTCACAGGCCCAGGACCTCGCGCAGGAGGCGTTCTGCCGGGCCCTGGCCCGCTGGGACCGGCTGGCCCGGTACGACGACCCGGTCGCCTGGGTCCGTCAGGTCGCCTGGAACCTCGCCCGGAGCCGCTGGCGACGGCTCCGGACCGCGCGCAACCACCTGCTCCGGCAGCGGCGGACCGAGGCCACGATGGCCGGGCCGACGCCCGATCGGGTCGCGATCGACGCCGCGCTGGCCCAACTGCCCGCCAACCACCGACGGGCCGTCATCCTGCATTACCTCGCCGACCTGCCGGTCAACGAGATCGCGAGTCAGGAGGGGGTGGCCGAGGGCACGGTCAAGTCCTGGCTGCACCGCGGTCGGCTGGCGCTGGCGGGGCTGCTCGACGAGAGCACCGAGGGGACAGACAATGTCTGACATCGATCCGCGCCTACGGGACCGGTTCGCCGCGTACCGCGCCGAGACGGTCTGCCAGATCACCGGTCCGGGACCTGACCAGGCCCGGCGTACCCTTCGTCGGCGTCGGCGCACGAAGGCGGTGGCGGTGGCCGTGACGGCGATTGCCCTGGCTGTCGCACCGATCGTCGCCAACGCCGCCCTACGGGACGACGGGTCGGTGCCGGTGCCGGCGCAGACCGGCGAGCCGACGACACCGCCGACGAGCGCTCCCGCACCGACGCCGTCCACCCCGCTCACGCCCAGCACCACCACGACCACGAGTCCGGCCGCGCCGGACGGCCGGATCAGCCGGGCGCAGTTGCTGGCCGCCCGCGTCGATCTGCCGGCCTGGCCCTCGTACGCCTCGAACTGCGCCACCTCGGACGTTCGGCTGCGGCCTTCGGGACGCGACACGAGTGTGTCGACACTGGCGGACCTGGACCTGAGCTACACCGACCTGGACGGCGATGGCGCGACCGAGACGGTCGCCCTGGTCACCTGCCGGCTCGGCGAGGCCTCGGCGAAACAACTCGTGGCGTTCGACCGCGACGGGCACGGTCGGATCGTGACCATGGCTCGGGTCGTCGGCACCAAGGAGGGGCTCGACGACATCACGGACGCCGCCGTCACCGAGGACGGAACGGTGCGGGCGGAGGTGGCCGACATCCAGCCCTGCTGCTCGACGCCGAGTTACTGGGCGCAGAAGCAGTGGCGGACGTACCGCTGGCACGACGGCCGGTTCACCCAGAGCGACGGGCCGAGGTCCTTCGGCAAGGACCCCCGGCTGACCGACCTGGTGCTGACCGGCGGCAACCTCGTACTCGGGCCGGCCGGCACCGACGGGAAGCGCCCAGGCACCCTGACCCTGACCGTGACGAACAAGGGGCCGGTGGACGTGGCGCACCTCGGCTTCGCCGAAATCGAGCGCATCGGGGCGATGGACAACTCCGACTCGTCGATCTGCGTGCCGTGGCGGGGAGGCGACGAGTCGGGGACCACCTGTCGCTCAGCCGGCCTGCGGTCCGGGGAGCGCCGGGCGTACACGTTCCATCTGCTTGTCGATCCGACCGCGCTGAACCAGCCCAGCGTCCGGGTGGTGCACTTCGACGACCAGGACCGGCACTGGCAGGACCGGACCTTCAAAGACAACTACGTGAAGGTGCGGGTGGTTTCCTGATCCGGCCGACCGGGCCCGGCCGGTACTGCCGGCCGGGCCCGGTGCCGCACGGTCAGCTGGGTGCCCAGGTGGGGCGCTGGAGCAGGCTGACGAACTCCACAAGCAACCGCTCGCGCAGCGCCGATGGCGCGGCGTCGAGCAGGGTGTTCACCAGCGCCATCCGCTCCGGCAGTGGCCCCGCGTCCGGATCGCCGCCCAGACCCAGGCCGGCGGCCAGCCCGACGACCATCTCCGGAGTCAGTGCGTCCGGGGTGAGGGCACCGACCATCGCGCCCAACTCGGCGGGCAGCCGGACCGGGCCGGCGGCCCTGGCCGCGGCCACCGCCTCGGCCAGGTCCGGCCCGAACTCGGCCACCCGGGGCGCGACCGCGGCGGTCACCGTGAGGTGCACGCTGGCGGGCAGACCGGCGTACGAGAGCTGGGGTTGGGTGTGCCAGCCCCGTGAGGTCAGCTCGTCGACCAGGACGAACAGGTCGGGGCCACCCTCGGTGGCGGTGAAGCAGACCACTGTCGACTCCGGCTCGGCCATCAGCCGCAACCCGTCGACGGCACGGACCGCGTCGGCCAGACCGGCGACCGCGTCCCGGGTGACGGCGGCCAGCCGCAGGTAACCGTCGTCGCCGAGGTGCCGCACGGTGGCGTACGCGGCGGCGATCGGGCCGCCCGAGCGGGTGGACGCGATCACCGGGTTGATCATCGTGTAGCCGGGCCAGTCGGCGTACGCGAAGTACTGCGGGGCGCGCATGGCGGCGTCGCGGTGCAGCAGCACCGACACCCCCTTCGGCGCGTACGCGTACTTGTGCAGGTCCACCGAGATGGAGGTGACCCCGGGCACCGCGAAGTCGAACGCCGGCACCGGCTCCCCGAGGCGGCGCAGGTACGGCAGGGTCCAGCCGCCGAAGCAGGCGTCCACGTGGCAGCGCACCCCGGCCTCGGCCGCGGCGGCCGCGATCTGCGCGACCGGGTCGACCACCCCGTGCGCGTACGACGGCGCGGAGCAGGCGACAAGCACCGTCTCCGGGCGGATCGCGGCGGCCATCACGGCCGGGTCGGGGCGCAGCGTCTCCGGGGAGACCGGCACGACGTCAAGCGCCACCCGCAGGTAGTGCGCCGCCTTGGCGAACGCGGCGTGCGCGCTCGACGGCACCACGATCCGGGGTGCGGTGATCTCCGGGTGGGCGTCCCGGGCCGTCTTGACGGCGAGGATCAGCGACTCGGTGCCGCCGCTGGTCACGCTGCCGACGACGTCCGGGGCGGTGGTGCCCGGGCCGGCGCCCAGCACCCGGCCGGCGGCGCCGACGAGCGCGTTCTCCATGGCCAGCAGGGACGGGAACGCGGTCGGGTCCAACCCGTTGACGTGGGCGCTCTCCCGGTGGGCGGCGGCGGCCAGGTCGTCCAGCCCCGGTACCGCGGGGTCGTAGACGTACGCGAACAGCCGTCCCCCGTGGGTGGGCCGGTCCACGCCCCGCAACTGCCGAACCTCGGCGAGGGCGACCTCGGCGGGAACGCCGGCAGCGGGAAGCGCCCCGGCCTCAACCCTGTTCTCGTCGATCATGGAGTCATGGTGCCCTTCTCGTGACGGTCAACGACTTTCGTCCCCCACCACAACTCCGTGATCGACCCGGTCGCTGTGAGCGGTGAGGGTGTACTGGCGGAGCAGGAGGATCGGAGGGGCGATCAGCAGGGCCGGGATCAGCGTGAAGCCGAGGAGCACGCCCAGTCTCGCCGTGTCGGACTGGGCCGCCGCCGAGCCGGTGTCGGAGGAGACGTAGCCGGAGAGCTGGAGCACCAGGCCGTAGATGCCCGGGCCGAGCGCCAGGCCGAAGGTCTCCCCGGCGGTCCACAGCCCGGTGAAGACGCCCGCCTGCCGTCGACCGGTGCGCGCCGTCTCGTGCGCGATGCAGTCCGGCAGCATGGCCAGCGCGAAGACCTGCTGCCCGGCGTACCCGACGCCGATCAGCGCGACCACGAGATAGACGGCGACCGGCGGCAGCACCGGCGCGGCGACCAGGGCGAACGCACCGACGGCGAGGATCAGCGAGGCGACGACAAGCGCGGTCCGCTTGCCCAGCCGGACACCGATCCGGCTCCAGATCGGCATCACCAGCAGCGCCGGCCCGACGAAGCAGACGAAGAGCAGGGTCGGTCCGCTCTCCTCGTCGCGCAGGATCTGCCCCGCGAAGTAGTTGACCCCGGCCAGGATCGTGGCCACCCCGGCGGACTGCACCACGAAGCAGATCAGCAGCGCCCGGAACGGCCGGTTGGCGCCGGCCACGGCGAGCTGGGCGCGCAGGGTCGGCTCGCTCTCGCCCACCGTGCCGGTCGGCGCGGACCGGGTGCCCAGGAACGCGCCGATCGCGCCGAGGGCGATCAGCACGGCCACGAACAGGCCCATCCAGCGGTGCCCGACCACGCCGTCACCGCCGGCGCTGACGACCAGCGGCGCGACCGCGCCGGAGACCAGGATGGCCAGCGCCAGCACCGCGATCCGCCAGGTCATCAACCGGGTGCGCTCGGCGTAGTCGCCGGTCAGCTCCGCCGGCATCGCCACGTACGGCACCTGGAAGAAGGCGAACGCGGTGGCGGTGGCGAGGAAGGCGAACGCCACGTACGCCACGGCGGCCGGGCCGTTACCGAAGGGCGCGGCGAAGATCGACGCGAACAGGACGGCGAGGGCGAGGCCGGCGACGAGCAGGTACGGCCGACGGGCGCCCCACCGTGACCGGGTGCGGTCGGAGATCCGCCCGGCGACCGGGTTCACCAACACGTCCCACGCCTTGGGCAGCAACACCAGCAGGGCGGCCAGCCCGGCGGCCACGCCCAGGGTGTCGGTCAGGTACGGCAGCAGCAGCAGGCCGGGCACGGTGCCGAACGCTCCGGTCGCCAGGGAACCGAGCGCGTAGCCGGCGTGCACCGAGCGGGGCAGCGAGCCATTGGCTGACGAGCCGGCGCCCGGCGGCGTTTTCATGGGCCCGAATGTTACTCACGTTAGGGCGGCGGTCACATCCCCTCATCAGGCGACCAGCCCGCCGCCGCGATGTCCACTCCCTCGCCGCGCAGCGGCACTCCCTCGGCCCGCAGTCGGGCCCGCGCCTCCCGCTCGTGCCCCGGCGGCAGGCGACCACTCGCCGTCACCACCCGGTGCCAGGGCACCGAGCCTCCGTGCCGGGCCATGATGTTGCCGACCAACCGGGCCGAGGCGCGTCCCGAGCGCTCGGAGAGCGCGTCGGCCACCCCGCCGTAGGACATGACCCGACCCTCTGGGATCCGCTCCACCAGGTCGAGCACCGCCTCGACGTACTCGTCAGGAGTCACAATCCGCCACCATATGGGAACGCTGCCGGGCGGTGCGGCCGTGACCACGCAGAATGGTCGGGTGCGCGACGCAGTCACGACGGCCCGGCGGGTCGTCGTCAAGATCGGATCCTCCTCGTTGACCACCGCCACCGGCGGGTTGGCCGACGAGCGCGTCGACACGCTGGTCGACACCCTCGGTCGGCTCACCGCCGAGGGCCGCGAGGTGGTGCTGGTGTCCTCAGGCGCCATCGCCGCCGGGCTCGCCCCGCTCGGGCTGTCCCGACGCCCGCGCGACCTGGCCACCCAGCAGGCCGCCGCCAGCGTCGGGCAGGGGCTACTGATCGGCAGGTACGCGGCCAGCTTCGCCCGGCACGGCCGCACCGTCGGGCAGGTGCTGCTCACCGTCGACGACGTGACCCGGCGGGCGCACTACCGCAACGCGTACCGGACGCTGCGCAAGCTGCTCGACCTGCGGGCGGTGCCGATCGTCAACGAGAACGACACGGTGGCCACCCAGGAGATCCGGTTCGGCGACAACGACCGGCTGGCCGCCCTGGTGGCCGCGTTGGTGCACGCCGACCTGCTGGTGCTCCTCTCCGACGTGGACGCGCTCTGGACCGGCGACCCCACCAACCCGCACTCGACCCGGATCGCCGAGGTGCGCGACGACGCGGACCTCACCGGCATCACCATCGGCGGGGCCGGCCGGTCCGGCGTCGGCACCGGCGGCATGGTGACCAAGGTCGAGGCGGCCCGGATCGCCACCGGCTTCGGCATCCCGGTGGTGCTCACCGCCGCCGACCTGGCCACGCAGGCGCTGGCCGGCGAACCGGTCGGCACGCTCTTCCACCCGCAGCGGCAACGCCCGACGGCCCGGCTGTTCTGGCTGGCCCACGCCACCTCACCCCGGGGCCGGCTGCACCTCGACCCGGGCGCGGTCGCCGCCGTCGTCGGGCGGCGCAAGTCGCTGCTCCCGGCCGGCATCACCGCCGTGGACGGCACGTTCACGGCCGGCGACCCGGTGGATTTGGTGGACACCGCCGGCGCATCGGTCGCCCGAGGGTTGGTCAACTACGACGCGGTGGAGCTACCCGGGCTGCTCGGCCGCTCCACGTCCGAACTCGCCGCGGCGCTCGGCCCGGCGTACGAACGGGAGGTCGTCCACCGCGACGACCTGGTGCTGCTCTAAGGAGTCAACAATGAGTGAGCGTCAGCGAGCGAGTCATCGGCTCAGGGCTTTGGTGCCTCAGGGCGGCACGGAGCGCAGCGGAGTGCCGGCATGAGCGTGACCGAGCAGGCGCGACGGGCGCGGGACGCCGCCGCGGAGTTGGCCGTGGCCACGCGTACGGTCAAGGACGCCGCGCTGGTGGCGATGGCCGACGCGCTTGTGGCGCGTACCCCGGAGATCCTGACCGCGAACGAGACGGACCTGGCGGCCGGCCGCGAGGCCGGACTGAGCGCGGCCGTGCTGGACCGGCTCGCGCTCGACGCGGGTCGGGTGGCCGGCATCGCCGACGCGCTACGCGAGATGGCCGCGTTGCCCGACCCGGTCGGCGAGGTGGTCCGCGGGTCCACCCTGCCCAACGGCCTGGAGCTGCGCCAGATCCGGGTGCCGTTCGGGGTGGTCGGCATCATCTACGAGGCTCGGCCCAACGTGACAGTGGACGCCGCCGGCATCTGCCTCAAGTCCGGCAACGCGGCGCTGCTGCGTGGGTCGTCGTCGGCCGCGCACTCGAACGCCGCGCTGGTCGCGGTGCTGCGCGACGCGGTCGCCGGGGCCGGTCTGCCGGCCGACGCGGTGCAGTTGCTCGACGCCAGCTCCCGTGACTCGGTCAAGGAGCTGATGCGCGCCCGAGGGCTCGTCGACGTGCTCATTCCGCGCGGTGGCGCGTCGCTGATCCGCACCGTGGTCGAGGAGTCGACAGTGCCGGTGATCGAGACCGGGGTGGGCAACTGCCACGTCTACGTCGACGCCGCCGCCGACCTGGCGAAGGCCGTCGCGGTGACGCTGAACGCCAAGACGCAACGCCTGTCCACCTGCAACACGGCCGAGTCGTTGCTGGTGCACGCCGGCATCGCCGACGCGTTCCTGCCGCCGGTGCTGGCCGCGTTCGCCGAGGCGGGGGTGACAGTGCACGGCTCACCCGAGGTGGCCGCGTACTCCGCAGCCGTGGTCCCGGCCACCGAGGAGGACTACGCCACCGAGTACCTGTCCGCCGACATCTCGGTGGCGGTGGTCGACTCGCTGGACGCGGCGGTCGCGCACATCCGCCGCTTCGGCACCGGGCACACCGAGGCGATCCTCACCGACTCGGCGAGCGCGGCCCGCGACTTCGTCGCGCGGGTGGACGCGGCCGCGGTGATGGTGAACGCCTCGACCCGGTTCACCGACGGGGGCGAGTTCGGCTTCGGCGCGGAGATCGGCATCTCCACCCAGAAGCTGCACGCCCGCGGTCCGATGGGCCTGCCCGAGCTGACCAGCACCAAGTACGTCGTCACCGGCGACGGGCACCTGCGCTAGCGACGCCCCCGTCCCCCTGCGGCGATCTTGCACTTACTGCGTCGACATAAGGTGCAATCAGCGCACATCGGCGACAGGAACTGCAAGATCGCCGCAGAGGGCGGGCGCGCGGGGGCGCGGGGTCAGCCCGTCGGCGCGGGGCGGGCCGCCCGGATCGCGGCCAGCGTGGCGTGCACGTCGAACTGGTGGCCGTCGTCGCTCTCCCAGCCGCCGTCGCTGCGCTGGGTCTCGGTCAGCCGACGCAGCGCCCGCACCATGATCCAGTCTTGTGGGTCGACCCCGGCGCGGCGCAGGGTGGCCGCCAGCCACGCCACGTCCCCCGGGGACATCTTCGGCATCCGCTCGGCGAGCACCACCTGGATCCGCGCCGACTCCTGGAACATCTCCTGCCGGTGCAGCACGGCCGCGCTCAGCCAACCGGCGGCGAGGAACGACGGCCAGCTACCGTCCGGGCGCAACCGCGCCGCGAGCGAGTGGGCCGCCGCCTGCACCACCCCGGCGTACGCCCCGCCGACCCGATGATCGAGCGGACCCGAAGCCCGGGCGTCCAGGCCGGCGACGGTGAGCCAGAAACCGGCGTTGGCCGACACCAGGAACCCGGCCTCCGGGTCGCCGGGCCGGGCCCACTCAGGTGCCGAGTCGGTCAGCGACACGTCCTCTTCCCAACCGCCGCCGGCCTGCTGCCGGGACGCCAGCCAGTCCAGTGCGCGGCGGGCGGCGGGACGGCCGAGCGCGCCCAGGTCGTCCAGCTCGGCGAGCCGGAAGCAGGTGGCGTCGATCGAGGCGATCTCGCCGCCCCAGGTGGCCGGCCAACCGCCGTCCGGTGACTGGCCGACCTCGGCCGTCTCCAGCAACTCGGCGGGCACGGGGGTGCCGTTGCGGAGCCAGGAGAGGCGGGCGCGTTCCACCGCATCCCCGTGCGCCACGACGAACCCGATCGCGGCTTCCAAGTCGACCACGGCGGACACGCTACCTGCGCAGACGCGATGCCGCCTCGGAGAATCGGCCAGCCCGGAATGGCTGCGTCGCTCCCGCCGGACGGCCGCTCGGCGTGATCTGCGTCGATTCGCCGGAACGGCCGGTGGGCCGCCCCGGCCCGGCGGTGTGGCTCGCGGGCCGCCCCGGCACGGCGGCGTGGCCGCCCCGGCTCGATTGGTCAGTACGCGGGCAGCGACGGGTCGATCTGCTTGATCCAGGAGAGCACGCCGCCCTGCACGTGCACCGCGTCCTTGAATCCGGCCGCCTTGAGCGCGGCGAGCGCCTCCGCCGAGCGGACACCGGACTTGCAGTGCAGCACGATCTGCCGGTCCTGCGGCAGCTTCGCGAGGGCCTCACCGGAGATGATGTCGCCCTTGGGGATCAGGGTGGCGCCGGGGATCCGGACGATCTCGTACTCGGCCGGCTCGCGCACGTCGACGAGGAAGATGTCCTTGCCGGCGTCCTGCCACTCCTTGAGCTCCAGTGCGGTGATGGTCGAGTCGAGCGTCGCCTCCTGGGCCTCCTCGGAGACCGCGCCGCAGAAGTCCTCGTAGTCTTCCAGCAGGTCGGTGACCGTCGGGTTGTCGCCGCAGAGCGCGCAGTTCGGGTCCTTGCGGACCTTGATCTTGCGGTATTCCATCTCCAGGGCGTCGTAGACCATCAGGCGGCCGACCAGCGGCTCACCGATGCCGGTGAGCAGCTTGATCGCCTCGTTCACCTGGATCGAGCCGATCGACGCGCAGAGCACGCCGAGCACGCCACCCTCGGCGCAGGACGGGACCATGCCGGGCGGCGGCGGCTCCGGGTAGAGGCAGCGGTAGCAGGGGCCGTGCTCGGCCCAGAACACCGACGCCTGGCCGTCGAAGCGGTAGATCGAGCCCCAGACGTACGGCTTACCGAGCAGCACCGCCGCGTCGTTGACCATGTAGCGGGTGGCGAAGTTGTCGGTGCCGTCGACGATCAGGTCGTACTGGGCGAAGATCTCGCGGACGTTCTCCCGGTCCAGCGCGGTGTTGTGGATCTCCACGTTGACCAGCGGGTTGATCTCGCGGATCGACGCGGCGGCGGACTCGGCCTTGGACCGGCCGATGTCGGACACGCCGTGGATGATCTGGCGCTGCAGGTTGGACTCGTCGACGGTGTCGAAGTCGATGATGCCGAGCGTGCCGACCCCGGCCGCGGCGAGGTACATGAGGGCGGGCGACCCGAGGCCACCGGCGCCGACACAGAGCACCCGGGCGTTCTTCAGCCGCTTCTGGCCGGTCACCCCGACGTCCGGAATGATCAAGTGACGTGAGTAGCGGCGGATCTCGTCTACGGTCAGCTCGGCGGCGGGCTCGACGAGCGGGGGCAACGACACGGTGGACTCCCCGGGATCGGCGGTGTGAACCGCGCCATTGTTGCTCGCGGGAGCCCCGCTCGGCCATGAGGGACGACACGTGGTCCGGTATGCGGGAGCGGGAATAACCGACGACCCGGCCGATCAGGGGACGATGTCCCCCGCGTAGCGACGACCGTCGAGGTATGGCCAGGCGTTGGCCACGCAGCCGTGCAGGCCGTACGTCTGCTGCTGCATCACCGGGGCGGGCTCCCCCGGGCCGGGGCACGCCTCGTGGTCCTCGCCGAACTCGTGTCCCACCTCGTGGTTGATGACGTAGGTCCGGTAGGTGTCCAGCGAAGCGCCGTAGTCGGGGACCGCCTCCATCCAGCGGGCCAGGTTGATGATGACCTGGCCGGGCAGGCGACAGGAGGTGTAGCGCTCGGTGGTCAACCCGCCCTCGGCGCACATCTGCTCGGAGGTGACCGGGGTGGCCAGGTAGATGGTGAAGTCGGCGGCCCCCGCGTCGGCCACTCGTTGCACCCGCAGCTCATCGGACGCGATCCAACTGCGCGGGTCGGCCAGCACCTCGTCCACCCTGGCCGCGAACACGTCGGCGTCCAGGCCGGCGCCGCGTTCGACGACGACCCGGTAACGGCGCAGCGGCCCGTCCGTGCCGTGCACGCGTGTCTCGCCGTCGGCCACAGTGAAGCGTCCCGCTCCGACCGACGGGTAGCTGGTGGGCGCCGGGTGCGCGGCCACCCCACCTCCGTGGCCCATTCCGCCCTGGGTGGTGGCCGGCGGCTCGCCTGACGGCTCACCGCCTCGGCTCACCGTCACGCCGATGGCGGCGGCGAGCACGAGCAGGCCGAGCAGCATGCTGCGGCGACGACGCCTGTGCATCCGGACGAACGCGGGACGCACACCCCGAAACGCCGAGCTGTGGTCGGGCGGCCGGGGCGGGCCGTAAGGGGACGACGGCGTCATGGAGTCAAGCGTGCCAGATTATTCGGGCATTTCTCCATTTTTATCGCTATTGCCGCAAGCCGCCTGATGGGGGTCGGTGCTCGGCCTGTCGGGCCGATCGGCTCAGAGAGCGGGACCGGTGTACCGACGCCCGTTCAGGTACGGCCACGGGTTGACCCGGCAGCCGTTGAGGAAGAGCGTCTGCTGCATCATCACCGGCGCCGGCCGGCCCGCACCGGGGCAGCGCTCGTGCCGATGCCCAAGCTGGTGACCCACCTCGTGGTTGACCACGTACGTCCGGTAGACGGTCAGCGGCACGCCGGCCGAGACGAAGTGCGGCACGGACAACCGCCACCGATCCAGGTTGATGATCACCTGGCCGGCCGCCCGGCAGGACGTGTACGGCCGACCGTCGATGCGGATGTCCACCCCACCCTCGGCGCACATCCGACCCGCGGTGCGGGCGGTGGCCAGGTAGACGGTGAAGTCCCGAGGCGCAGCCCCGGGCACCTGCTGTAGCCGCAGCCGACCGCTGTCGACCCAACTGCCCGGCCCGGCGAGCGCCACCTGAACCGCCTGGGCGAACTCGGCGGCGTCCGCACCACTGCCCGACTCCACCGCGACCCGGTAACGCCGCAGCTCACCCGCCCGACCCAGCACCGGGCCGGAGCGGGCGTGGTAGCCGAACCTGCCCGTGCCGGCGCTCGGAACCGCTCCGGGCACCCGCAACACCGGGGGCAAGCTGGACGGCACCGCGTCGGAGGGCGAAGGCTCGGCCGACGGCGGCAGCGGCCCGGCCACCAGCGGCGGCGTGCCGATCTCCTCGGCGGCCAGCCGGTCGGCGCCGGGGTGCCCGCCCGGCCCCTCGGCGATCACGGTCACCGCCGCGCCGACGGCCACCACCACCGCCACCAGCTGGGCGAGCAGCGCGAAACGTCGCCGACGGCGATTAGGGAGGCGGGCTGAGCTGGGCATCCACGTCAGCCTGCCAGATCAGACCGCCCCGCGGCGTCCTCCGTTTCGGCGAGCAGGCCGACCACCGCGCGGGCAACCAGCCGGGGAACCTCCAACTGCGCCACATGACCCACACCGTCGAGCATCATCAATCGGCTGTCCGGAATGACCCGTGCGGTCTGCGGCGCGACCCGCACGTCGACCAGGCGGTCCTGGCGACCGCCCACCACCAGGGTCGGCGCGCGTACCGCCTCGGCGAGACGCCACAGCGACCCCGGCCCCGGCAGGTACGCCCGCAGGAAGCTGGAGACCAGCCCACGGAACGTCCGGACGTACGCGGCGGCGTAGTGCTCGGCCTCGTACCGCACCCGGATCTCCTCCAGCGCCTCGGCCCGGCGCTGATCGCAGATCCGGCTGAGGTCGGCCACGCACGCCTCCAGCACCTGCTGGGCCATCACCTCGGGCGCGAGCGAGGTGAGTCGTCGGGCGACCAGCCGTTCCCCGCGTGGAATGGCGAGCACCGGCAGCATCCGCCCCTGCAACGAGCGCCGGAAATCCAGGAACGGCAGCGCCGGGGAGATCAGGGTGAGGGTACGGACCAGGTCCGGCCGGAGCCCGGCGACCTGGACCGCGACCGCGCCGCCCAGCGAGTTGCCGAACAGGTGCACCGGCCCCCGACCGGAATGCTCGATCCAGCGGACGACCAGATCCGCGAAGGCCGGGATCGTGTAACGCGGGCCCGGCTCGCTACGGCCGAAGCCGGGCAGGTCGATGGCCTGACCGTCCAGCCGGTCGGCGAGCAGCCCGGCCAGGTCGGTCCAGTTCTGCGACGACCCGCCCAGCCCGTGCACGTACAGCGCCGGCTCCGCCCCAGCGGCGGTGGCCGGGGTGTCCCGCACGTACGTGACCCGGCCGTCGAGGCGGACTTCCCGGCCCGGCCACGGCGGCGGGACACGGTGGTCGGGGAGCAGGTGGTCCGGCCAGAGGGTGGCGCTTCTCATCGTTCCAGTCTGCCCCGGACCACTCAGGACAGCAGCGCCTCCAGCCGACGGTTGACCGCCGCCAGCGTCGCCCGCACCACCGCCTGACGCGGATCACCCGCGACCAGGGCCGACCCGGCGAGCTGCTCGACCCAACCCTCACAGACCAGCAACGCCACCACTGTGGCCACCTCGCAATTGCCGAACGGCACCACCGCCGCGTGTTCGACGAAGCAGCGCCCCCGCTCGGCGTTGTCGGAGCCGCGCAGCAACTCGTCCACCGCGGCGGCCGCGGCCACCGCGCAGAGCCGCAGCACGTAACCGTCCACCGCCGGCCCGGTGGCGTACCCGGAGGCGCTGTCGCCCCCGGCCAGCAGCCGGACCTCCACGTTCGCGTCCAGGCCGAAGGTGCTGACCTGCACGTGGTCGATCACCACGCGAGGTCCCGGCGTGTCGCCGGTCTCCAGCGGCCGGGACGGCGCCGACTCCGTCGTGGTCACCTGACCACCGGAGTACGACGTGCCAAGCGTCGCCGGGCTACCGGTCGCGCCGCTGGTCGGCGCGGCCGAGACCGATCCGGGCTCCTCCACCGTGGCGCGACCCCGGTGCGGAGCGTTCGACCGGCGGCGGCGCGTCGGGTCCGTGCTGGTCCGCTGCTCCGGGCCGGCCGGCGGGGTCTCGACCCGAGCGCCGGGCGGACGGACGACAGTCGGCGACTCGGCCGCCCGAACCTCGCCGGGATCGCGCGAAGCCGCGTTCTTGGTTTCCGGGGTACGCCGCTCGGCGGGTCGGGGCTCGGCCGCGCGACGGCGAACCGGTGGAGGTGGCGTGCTGGGCAGGCCGGGCACGTTCTGCGGGGCCGCCGCCAACCCCATCCGCTCCTGGAGAAGCCGGGCCACCTGCCGGCTCACCTCGGCCGGGTCGGCGCCGTCGGCCAGGTCCAGTCGCAGGCTGTGCGCCCCGGCCGGCGTACGGCGCAGGGCCGCGTCGCGGACACCGGCCACCTCCCGGACGGCGTCCAGGATGGCGTTGACGTCGAACCCCTCGGGGCGCTCCCGCAGTGGGGCTGGCTCGTCGTCCCGACGCAGGTGGGTGGCGATGCGGGCGAGTTCCGGGGTTTCGGCGGGTGGCTCCACGGCTGGCGGCTCCGGCACGACGGGCACGTCCGGTTCCGCGGGGACGCGCTGCGGCAGCACGACCGCGCTCGGGTCCGACTGCGGGCCATCGTCACCCGGCGACGTCGGGTCGGGGGCGGATCGGCGCGCCGCGTAGGAGGAGGCGGACGCCGACGCGGGCTGATCGCGGCGGCCGGAAACCTTCGCGACGGCGGGCGGGACCGCTGCGGCGGCGGGCGGTGCGGCGTCACTCGATGGTGGGTCACTGGCCGGCACGGCCGGTCGGGGCGACTCGACGGGTGACGGACCGGGCTCGGGTGACTCCGGCCGGAGCCGGAACGGTGCGGTCGGCCGGACCTCGGGCCGGGAGCGGCCGGGCGTCTCGCCGACGTCGCCCCCACCGGAGCTGGCCGATCGGCTGGCCGGCCAGGACGGACGCTCGACCGGGGTCGCGGGGATCCGGCCCTCGGACCAGTCCGGCCGCTCGGCCCGGGAACTGCTCGCCGTCGGCGAACCGCCGGTCCAGGTCGGCCGCTCCGCGACCAGCGACGGACCCGCCGGAGCCGGTGGCGCATCGGTCAGCGTGGGCGGTGGCCCGGCGGGAGCCGGAGGCGGGCCGGCGGGTGCCGGAGGTGACGCCTCGACCGCTGCGGGCGGGTCGGCAGCTGACGGGCTGGCGGCCCAGGAGGGTCGCGTCGGCGGCGCGCTGGCCGGTGCCGGATCGGAACCCCCGGCCCAGGACGGCCGCGTCGACGTCGCGCTGGTCGTCGACGGTTCGGACCCGCCAGCCCAGGAGGGTCGTACCGGCGGCACGCTTGTCGCCGCCTCGGACCCGCCGGCCCAGGACGGCCGCGCCGGCGGCACGCTGGTCGGCGTCGGATCCGACCCCCCAGCCCAGGAGGGACGCGCGGGCGACGCGCTGGTGGGGTCGGGAGCGGCCCCGCCAGCCCAGGACGGATGGTCGGCCCGGGACCCGCCGGTCGGCGTGGCACCCCCGGCCCAGGACGGCCGGTCAGCCGGTGGACCACTGGTCGGCGTGGCACCCCCAGCCCAGGACGGACGGTCAGCGGGCGGACCACTGGTCGGCGACGCACCCCCAGCCCAGGACGGCCGGTCAGCCGGTGGACCACTGGTCGGCGACGCACCCCCAGCCCAGGACGGCCGGTCAGCCGGTGGTGCGCTGGTCGGTTCGGCGGGGCGCTCCGGCGTGGAATCGGATCCACCCCGGCCAGCTTCGTACGCACGAGGCGGATCGGCGCGCACCGGCTCGTACGGGCGGGGCACCTCGGCGCGCACCGGCTCGTACGGCTGGTTGGGCTCGGCGACCCAGCCCGGCGCCGACTCGTCCCGTGCTGCCGGGCCAACCGGCTCGTCGTCCGGACGGGACCAGGGTGGGGCCCACCCGCCACCCCAACTCGGACGGTTCCAGCTCGGCCCCGACCAGTCGGGCTCGATGGCCGACGACTCGCCGGCCCGGTGCGTGTCGCCGGGCAGGTGCGGGTCTCCGGCTCGGTGTGTCTCTGCCGGCCGGGCGCCCTCGGCGGCTCGACCGGGCTCGCCCTCGTCGGCGGGCCCGGCCGGGCCCGGGGTGCGTCCCGCGGTCGCCGCGTGCTCCGGTGCGAGCGGGTCCCGCCAGTCGCGTGGCGCGGTCGGATTCTCGTCGGCGGCCGGTCGCTCGCCGGTCGGCGCGTGGAAACCGGGCGGCACCTCGAAACCCGACGCCGCGGTGCCGACGGGCGGCACCTGGACGGCCGGTGGGGCCGAGGTCGGCAACCCGGGCTCGGCCCAGCGGGCACGGTGCGCGGCGGCCGGATCGACGGTGGAGTGCGGGGCGGGGCCCGGGTCGGGCTCGACGGCACCCTGCTCCGCCGGAGGTGCGGGACGTTGGGCGGGCACCACGAGCCGGTCGCCGGCCGCCCCGGGTCGACCCTCGGCGGGCAGCCCGGGCGGCGCGCTCACCGGGGTGGGGCGTCCCGCCGGCGGTTCGAGACCGGGGTGATGGACGCCGTTGACGTCGTCCGGGTGGTGCACGCCGTTGACGTGGTGGCCGTTGCTGCGGGCCGGCGACTCCGGGTCGCCCGACCGCCCGACCAGCGGCGATGGCAGGTCGCCGTGCCGTGTCGAGGACGTCCGCCAGCCCGACGCCGGGTCCGGCTGCCAGCGCGGCGCCTCGTCCCGGGCGTCCTCGCGGTCGGCGGCTCGGGGCCACCCACCCGCCGTAGGCGCCCACCCGCTGACGGAACGGCTCGGGTCGTCGTGCTGACCCGCTCCGTCACCGTGCTCTCCCGGGGTGGCGGCTCCGGGTTGCCCTGTTTCACTCACCGCGCGCTCCTTGGTCGCCCCCGCTGAGGCTACCGTGTGCCGAGAGTGGCGATAAGTTACAGCGGCGGGCCATTTCCACGACCGAGGTCACGGGCCTCGCCCGGTCTGGGGGGAAAATGCCGGCTCGTACGGAGAACTCGGAGGATCCCATGACCGCTGCGGGGAACGGTGCACAGACCGCCGGCCGGCCCACCCGCCTGCCCCGCTCCGCGCGCCGTAAGCAGCTTCTCGCTGCGGCGCAGGAGGTGTTCGTCGCGCAGGGCTACCACGCCGCCGCGATGGACGACATCGCCGAGCGGGCCGGGGTCTCGAAGCCGGTGCTCTACCAACACTTTCCCGGAAAGATGGATCTCTACCTGGCGCTGCTCGACACGCACTGTGACGCCATCGTCGCTCAGGTGCAAGACGCAATGCGCGGCACCAGCGACAACAAGGAGCGGGTCGGCGCCTCGGTGCGGGCGTACTTCGACTTCGTCGACCACGAGAGCGAGGCGTTCCGGCTCGTCTTCGAGTCGGATCTGCGCAACGACCCGGCGGTGCGGCAGCGGGTGGAGCGGGTCGAGCAGGGCTGCATCGCGGCGATCACCGACACCATCATCTCCGACACCGGGGTGAGCCGGGCGCACGCCGAGTTGCTCGCCTCCGGGCTGGTCGGCGCGGCGGAGACGGCCGCGCAGTTCTGGCTGGCCGGTGGCCGGCAGGTGCCGAAGGCCGAGGCCGAGGCGTTGGTGGCCGCGCTGTCGTGGCGGGGCATCGCGAGCTTCCCGCTGCAAGGTGAGTCAGCCTGACCGTCGACCCCGTGATCGGATAGCCTTCGCAGGGCGGTTCTTTCGCCCCAGTTGAGGAGGCACAGTGGAGGTCAAGATCGGCGTGCAGTACGCGCCGCGCGAGCTGGTAGTGGACAGCGCGCAGTCGCCGGCCGAGATCGAGCAGATCGTGACCGACGCCTTCGCCGGCAACGGCGGCACGCTCTCCCTGACCGACGAGAAGGGCCGGCGGGTGATCGTTCCGGTCGAGAAGGTCGCCTACGTGGAGATCGCCGAGGCGTCGCCCCGGGCGGTCGGGTTCACCGTCCGCTGACCGGTCCGGCCATCGCGGCAGGTCGGCGCTTGGCCACCTGCCGCAGGCCGGCACCGGCCCGACCCGGCCGGGCGGTCAGTTGTTCAGCCCGGCGGCGGCCATCCGCGCGGTGTGCGCGGTGGTGAGCCTGCCGAACAGCCCAGGCACGTCGACCCGGCCGTCCTGCGCGATCAGCGCGGTGAGGGTGCCCCGCTCGGCGGCGACGCGGCCGGCCTGGGACAACGCCTCTCCGACCAGCCGCCGGGCCCACATCGAGAGCCGACCAGCCACCCGGGGGTCGTCGGCGACGGCCAGCCGGATCTCCGCCGCGGCGAAGTCCGCGTACCGGGAGTCGTGCAGGACGTCCAGCACCAACCCCCGGTCCGGTTCCTCCAGCGCATCGGCGATCTCGCGAACGAAGTCGTCGGTGATCGCGTCGCCGACGTACGCCTTGGTGACCACTTCCGCCCAGTCCCGTGGCTCGGTCGAGTCGTGGTACGCCTGCACCGGCTCGACATAGGGCGCCATCGCATTTTCTGGCGGCACGCCCAGCGCGGTGAGCCGGTCGGCGAGGCGCCGGTAGTTGACGATCTCGGCCGCGGCCATCTCGTTCAACGCGGCTCGGCGGCGCAGGTCGGGGGCGAGCCGGGCGTCGCCGGCCATCCGCTCGAAGGCGAGCAGCTCACCGAAGGCGACGAGACCCAAAAGGTCAGCGACGGCGAAAGCAGACACGAGCGGCAGGCTACCCCGTACCGCTCTGCGCGGGCGTCCCGCCACCTCCGTGTCGATCATGGAGTACTGGTGCCCGCCTTGACATAATTTGCGAACTTTGTACCCCACCACAACTCCATGATCGACGCCGACGGGCGCGAGGCCTGCGCGAGGACGGGCGCGAGGCCTGCGCGGCGCCGGGGGCGGCGCGAGGTGGGCAGCCTTTGTGGCGTGAGTCACATTTGCTTGCCCCGCGTGGCGAGGGGCCGACTGGGAATGGGGACGGGGGCGTGCCTGTTCAGGTAACATGGAGCAGTTGCCGTGGGCGCCGATCTGATCGAAGCTCAGCCCGCGGCGCGCGTGCGGCCCGGTCCGGCTCGGCAATCTGCCGCCGACCGTGTGGCCCGCGTCATACCGAACGCGCCCTGAGGACATGACGGGCGCACCCACGAGAGGGCACCCCCACATCCACATGAGCGACCTGACTCAAGATTTGCTGGACGGCCAGGAACTGGCCCCCATCGCCCCGGTTCGACCGGAGGCCCCCACGTTCGCCGCACTCGGCGCCCGCGCCGAGACCGTCGAGGCCCTGGCCTCGGCTGGCATCACCCGCGCCTTCGCCATCCAGGAGTACGCGATCCCGATCGCGCTGCGCGGCGTCGACCTGATCGGCCAGGCGCCCACCGGCACCGGCAAGACCCTCGGCTTCGGCGTCCCACTGCTCGACCGGGTCTTCGCCCCGGGCGAGGGCAGCGACGGCGTCCCCCAGGCGCTGGTCGTCGTCCCCACCCGTGAGCTGGGCATCCAGGTCGCCAAGGATCTGGCCGCGGCCGGCCGGACGCGCGGCGTCCGGGTGCTGCCGATCTATGGTGGCGTGGCGTACGAGCCGCAGATCGACGCGCTGCGCAAGGGCGTCGAGATCCTGGTCGGCACTCCCGGCCGACTGATGGACCTGCAGAAGCAGAAGCACCTCCGACTGGACCGGGTGCACGCACTCGTCCTCGACGAGGCCGACCGGATGCTCGACCTGGGCTTCCTCGACGACGTCGAGAAGATCCTGGCGATGCTTCCGGAAGACCGGCAGACGATGCTCTTCTCGGCCACCATGCCGGACCCGATCGTCACCCTGTCGCGGCGCTTCCTGCGCCAACCGATGACGATCCACGCCGGGCACACCGCCGAAACCGGCCCGTCGCCGCAGACCCAGCAACTGGTCTACCGCACCCACTCGATGAACAAGGTCGAGGTGGTGGCGCGCATCCTCCAGGCGGAGGGGCGTGGGCTGACCATGATCTTCACGCGTACCAAGCGGGCCGCCGACCGGGTCGCCGAGGACCTCGACTTCCGCGGGTTCGCGGTCGCCGCGGTGCACGGTGACCTCGGCCAGGGCGCCCGCGAGCGGGCTCTGCGGGCCTTCCGGGCCGGCAAGATCGACATCCTGGTCGCCACCGACGTGGCGGCCCGTGGGCTGGACGTCACCGGCGTCACCCACGTGATCAACTACGACTGCCCGGAAGACCAGGACACCTACACCCACCGGATCGGTCGTACCGGCCGGGCCGGCGCGACGGGTGTCGCGGTGACCTTCGTCGACTGGGACGACATGCCGCGCTGGCGGATCATCGACAAGACCCTCGGTCTGGAGATGCCGGAGCCGCCGGAGACGTACCACACGTCGCCGCACCTCTACACCGACCTGCACATCTCCACCGAGGTCAGCGGCACGCTGCCGACGGCCGAGCGCACCCGGGCCGGGCTGTCCGCCGAGATCGAAGAGGATCTGGGTGGGACGACCCGCTCCCGCCGGGGCGACAGCGGTGGTCGGGGCCCCCGACGCGGTGAGAGCCGTGGCGAGGGCCGCGGCGAGCGCCGTGGTCGGGGCGATGGCCGCCGCGACCGCTCCGACGCCGGCACCCCGGCCGTCGCCGAGGCGCCCGTGGCCGACGTCGACGACGAAGGCACCCGTACCCCCCGCCGCCGGCGTCGCCGCCGGTCCGGCGAGGTGGTCGCGGGCGAGGCGACCGCGGTGATCTCCGCCGACGCCAGCCCCGCCGAGCCGGCCACCGCGTCCGACGGCGAGGCGTCCAAGCCGCGCCGCCGCCGGCGCCGCCGTGGTGGCGGTTCCGGCGCGGGTACGCCGGCCGAGGCGACCGCGGACTGACCACCAGCCACACCTGACATCCCCCGCACCGCCTCGCGCGGTGCGGGGGATGTTCCCTTCTCCCACCCCACCTGCTGAAAATGGAACGATGCCGCAACCACTGGACGCCGCCCTGACCGAGGTTCGGGCGCTGCTGCTCGACCCCGCGCTGACCCGGGCGGTCGCCGCCGGACGCCGCCGCGGGCGCCGCCCCACCGTTGAGCGGGCCGAGCTGCGGCCGGTGAGGCTCAAGGCCGGGCCCCGGATGCAGATCACCACGTCCGACGGCGCTCGCCCGTACACCCGCAACCTCGCCTCCGGTCCCGAGGCCGCTGCGGCGATCGACGAACTGCTCGCCGAGCCGTTCGGCAACTGGCACGTCGAGACGGCCGACGCGACGCTCCAACTGCGGGTGACCAAGTCCGGTGAGGCGCAGGTGCACCGGGCCGTGACGTCCCGCCCGGCGGCGACCCCCACCGGAAACGACCGGACGAAGGAATACCTGCTCGACCCGGGTGACCCGATCTTCGCCGAGATCGGCGGTTCGGCGGCCAAGCGCCGCCAGGTGGACGCGTTCCTGCGGGCCCTGGCCGCGACCCTGCCCGACGACCTGACCGGTCCGCTACGGGTGGTCGACCTGGGCTGCGGCAACGCCTACCTGACGTTCGCCGCGTACCGCTACCTCATGAGCCGAGGGCTCGAGGTCCAGCTGATCGGCGTGGACGTCCGCGAGGACCAGCGGCGGCGCAACACCGAGCTGGCGCAGCGGCTGGGCTGGGCCGATCAGGTCGGCTTCGTGGCCGGAACGATCGCCGACGCCGTCGTCGACCCCGCCCCCGACCTGGTGCTGGCGTTGCACGCCTGCGACACCGCCACCGACGAGGCGCTGGCCCGCGCGGTGCGCTGGGAGGCCCGCTGGGTGCTCGCCGCGCCGTGCTGCCACCACGATCTGGCGAAGCAGCTCCGCGCCCACCCCGCCCCGGCCCCGTACGAGCTGCTGACCCGGCAGGGCATCCTGCGCGAACGCTTCGCCGACGTGCTCACCGACGCCCTGCGCGCCGGGCTGCTGCGCGTACACGGGTATCGGGCCGAGGTGGTGGAGTTCGTGGACTCGCAGCACACCCCGCGTAACCTGCTGATCCGCGCACGTCGTACCGGCGCCGGGGCGACCGAGCCGCAGCGCGCGGAGTACCGCGAGCTGGTGGACCAGTGGCAGGTCACCCCCCGGCTGGAGACGCTGCTGGCCGCCGGAGAGACGCCCTAGCTCCTGGGTGGCTAGCGTCGGCGGTCCCGGCCGCCGTTGCGCTCGCCGGCACCACGGTCGAGGACCGACACCCGGTCGGCGGCGGGTCGCTGGGCGGCCCACTCACCGTCGCCCGGGGCGGTCGGGAATGGCACGACCTTGCCCCCGCTCTCGGCGTTGCCGGCTGCCGCGAAGGCGTTCCAGGAGATGTCCACCAGCAGCTTCTTCACCTCGGCGTGCCGGATGGCGGCGTTGTGTTGCAACGCCATTCGGGCACCGAGCAGGACCGCGACCAGCGTGGTGGTGATGGTGCCGGTGGCGGCCAGCACCTGGAGACCGGTCGCCGAGTCGGTGCGGAGTACCAGGACCAGCAACCAGATCCAGAACCCGGCCGCGAAGACGCCGGCCTTGGCGACGAAGAAGAGGCTCACCGCACCGGGCTGGTACGGCTGGGGGCGGCTCGATTCGGCCATGGTGCTCCTCGGCGGTGGTCCGGTCGGACGCGGCAGGCGATGGACGCCATGTCGGGACGGGCACCGAGCTTAATCGAAGAACGATGATGATCGCTTGATGCAATTTTCGTTCTGCACACACGGTTCCAGAGAAAAGTCTCGTCCACGGGACAGTTTGTGCGGTCAGTCAATTGTTTCCGGCTCCGGGCGTACTACCCTCGGAAGGCGCATCGTCCCGGTGCTCCGGCAGGAGGGGAAGACACACAGGGATGGGATCAGCCGACGTATCACCGCAGATGGCCTTCGCCCGCTTCGTCCGGCGCGCCATCGATGACGCTCGCGACGAACGTGGCTGGACCGTGACCGATCTTGCCTCGCACACGGGCGTGGGACGTTCCACCGTGTTCCGCTGGCTGGCCGGTGACTGGCAGGATTATCCCGAGTTGGCCAAGGTGCGCGGCTTCTGCTCCGCACTGGATCTGCCGGTCGCCGCCGCGTTCCGCGCGCTCGGGCTGCCCGACGCCGGCCCCGCGCCCCGCCGCCGCCACGACGACGGCCCGGTCGAGGCCGACGTCCGGGCCATCCTGGACCGGCTGGCCGACCCCACGGTCCCCGCCGAGGAGAAGCACCACATCCGCGACCTGCTCCGCTACCTGGCCCGCCGCCCCATCCGCCGAGCAGGCTAGGGCGTGTCCTGCCGATCTGGTAGCGGTTCATCGTTGACGAAAGGCGCCGGGAACGTCATTCGCCTGATGCGCCGCTCGCGCCGTACCGTGCGGCGATGGTCTTGACGGCCTCGTCGACCACCTGCGCGATGCGTACTGCGCTCACCTCCCAGTCCGGCACGAGGAGTTTCGGCCAGAAGACGTAGTTGGAGATCATGCCCAGGAACTGGGTGGCTGCGACGTCCACGTCCTCAATCCGCACCGTTCCCGCCTCGTGCTCGGCCAGGAGGTAGCCGCGTACCGACTCGAAGTAGGGCATCTTCCCGTGCGAGAACTGCGCGTGGGCCAGTTCGGGGAACCGTGGCAGCTCGGCGATGACGATCCGGAACAGGTCGGTCATCTGGGGTCGGCTCAACAGCTCGGCGTAACGGTGACCGATGGCGCCGAGTCCGTCGACGACGTTTCCTGCCGGCGGAGGTTCCCCCTCGTCAGCGGTTGACCAGGACTCGGTGACGATGGCGTCGAACAGGGCAGCTTTGCTCGGGAACTGCTTGAACAAGGTGGCCCGCGAAACGCCCGAGCGCTCCGCTATCCGCGCCAGCGACGTCCGGTCGTAGCCCAACTCGAGGAACAGTGCGGTCGCGGCCGCCACGATCAGCGCGCGCTTCTCCTGGGCGACGCGCTGGTGGTACGTCGTCACGACACTGCTCATGGATCGAGCATACGAGGTGAGTGGCTTGACTCGCCATTGCCGCCGGCGTAGCGTCGGGGCAATGGTGAGTCGCTCAGCTCACCACCGGCCGGCGTGCATCGCCGATGATCCCGGTCGGACCCCCCCGTGCCGAAGGAACATCTGATGAACCGCTTCGACAACCAGACCGTGCTCGTGACCGGTGGGACCGGCGGCCAGGGCTCGAGCCACGTACGCGCCTTTCACGCGGAGGGAGCGAACGTGGTGATCGGCGACATCGACGCCGAGCGCGGCGCCGCTCTCGCCGACGAACTCGGGCCCCGCGCTCGCTTTACCCGCCTCGACGTCACCGACGAGAGCTCGTGGTCCGCCGCCGTGCTAGCCGCCGAAAGCGCTTTCGGTGCCCTGAACGTGCTTGTCAACAATGCGGGTGTCCAGAACCCGCCGGCGCCGATCGAGAACACGGAGCAGGCCACGTGGTGGCGCATCCTCGACATCAACCTCACGGGGACCTTCCTCGGCATCAAGGTCGCCACCCCGGCTCTGCGTCGCGCGGCGGGAGGGGCCATCGTCAACATCGCCTCGACCATGGGCCTGGGTGGCACGGCTCACTACGCGCCCTACGTCGCCAGCAAGTGGGCCGTGCGAGGACTCACCCAAACGGCAGCGCTCGAGCTCGGCCGCGACCACATCCGTGTGAACACCATCCACCCTGGCGTGATCGCGACGTCCTTCATCCATGAACCAGCGGCTGGCGCCACCGCAGCAATCGCCGACTTCTACTCACCTGAGCCGTTCGCCATCCCCCGCCTCGGCGAGCCGACCGACGTCACCCGTCTTCTCCTCTTCCTCACGTCCTCGGACGCGTCGTTCATCACCGGTTCGGAGTACGTCATCGACGGTGGGCTCCTCCTCGGCCCCGCTCTCCAGAAAGAGACCGCATGAGCACTCCAGACACGACCGCATCGAACGACTCCGACGCGTCTCTGTCCCATCTGCCCGATCCGATCCGGCGAGCCATCGAGATCACACCCGCCGCGGGCACCGGGGAACGGATCATCGACATCACGACGCTGGGGCGCCGCAGCGGCCGGCCACGCCGCATCGAGATCTTCTTCTACCGAGCCGCAGGCGCGGCCTACCTGTGTAGCGGCGCCGGCGGAGCCGCGACCGACTGGCACGCGAACCTTCTCTCCAATCCCAACTTCACCTTCCATCTCAAGAACGGGATCGCCGCAGATCTGCCCGCACGGGCCACGCCGGTCACCGACCCAGCCGAGCGTCAGGCCGTGCTGGCGGAAATCGTCGCGGATCTCAATCAGCCCCACGACCCCGGAACCATCCGGCCGACACGGCTCGAAGATTGGGCCGAAAGCCGGCTGATGCGCATCAGCTTCCGCCAGCGGCCGTAATCGGGGGGTCCCTCGACTCACATCCCGCCGTTGACGCCTCCCGGGCACGCCAAGGGACAGGCCCGAGAGGCGATGACTTCATGATCACCGGGCCGAGGTGAGGGCCGAGGCCTAGGGGACGGTCAGGGTGAACTCGGCGGTTCGGATTTCGGCGCTCACCTGGAAGTCGAGGTAGAGGCGGTAGCGGCCCGGGCCGGGAGTCGTCAACCAGAACTTGATCTGACCGTCCACGAGCTCGGTCTCCGGGTGCACGTGCAGGTAGCCGAGGTCGCCCTCGCGCAACGCCACCAGGTGCCCGTACGCCCCGAGGTACCGCTCCAGCGGAGCTGCGCCGCCAACGCCGTCCACCCGGAAGGTCAGCGGCACGGTCGTCCCGGCCTGCGGAGTGCCCTGGTAGCCGACGGTGAAGCCCTCGACGGTCGTCGAGGTGGCCGGCCCCGGCAGTGGACGAGGCTGGTAGTCGCCGGGCGCCACCAGGTCCGTGCCGAGGGTCACCGCGGTCTGCGCGCCGTTGTCGGCGACGACTGTGAAATCGGCGTACGCGCGCCAGAGGCCGGGCTGCGCGAGGGTCAACGGCACCGACCAGGTGCCGTCGGCCGCCATGGTCGGGTGGAGGTGCTGGTAACCGGTCAGGTCCCGTCGGACGACGATGAGGTGCATCGGCTTGTCGTGCACGATGGCGAACCGGGTGATCGGCCGGCGCTGCGCGTCGCGCACCTGGAAGCGGAGCTGACCGGGGCGGCCCGCCGCGAACTCGGTGGCCAGGGGTGCCAAGGTGAACCCGGCCGAGCTGACCGCCAGACCGCCCGGCTCGGTGGTCGCGCCCTGATCGGTGGTGGTGGCGGAGCCGTGGTTGTGCGGCCCGACGCCCGGCGGGTCGGTGTGCTCGGCTGCCAACGACGGGCTGCCGGTGGCGGCACCTGTGGTGTTCAACCGGCCGAGGCCGAAGCCGAGCAGCACCGCCAGCACCAGCCCGCCGACCACCAGCGCCAGCCGGAGCGTGCTCCGGTCCGGCCCGGCGGAGACCTGGTCAGACCCGCCCAGCCCCGGTCCGGCCTCACCGCCAGAGGCGAGGTCCGTGCCGGCGGACGCGCGGCGGACGGGCTGCTGGTCGGTCATGCCGCCCACGGTACCGCCGCCTCCGGCCGGGTCAGGCCGACGCCCGGACAGCGTGGCGACGGTCGCACTCGACGCCGCCCGGGAACTTTCCCACCCGACCGCGAGGGCAGCGGGTCAGCCGGCAACGGCGAGGGCGAGCGGGAGCACGTCGGTCGCGCCGGCCCGGCGCAGGGCCCGGGCCACCAGCGTCATCGTCCAGCCCGAGTCGATCAGGTCGTCGACGAGCAGCACCGGGCCGTCCAGCCCGGCCAGCGCGTCGGCCAGGTCGGTCGGCACGGTGAAGGCGTCGTGCAGCGCGCGTACCCGTTGGGCGCTGTTGCCGCGCGGCCCGGCTGGCCCGCCGGGGCCGGCCGCGGTGACCTCGCCGAGCAGCGGCAGCCGGCCCACGGTGGCGATCCGCTCGGCGAGCGAACCGAGCAGCCGGGGCCGGCGCCGGGAACCGACCGCGACCACCCCCACCGGCCGGCGGGGCCACGGGTCGTCGCCGTGCGCCCACGCCTTCAGCACCTCCACCACCGCGCCGGCGACGTCGTCGGGCACCGGCGCGTCCGGCGCCTCCGGGCCGACGAGATCGCGCAACCGCCCGCCCCAGCCCAGGTCGGAGAGGCGCCCGACGGCACGGCCCGGCAGCGCCTGGTCCGCGGGGGCGATCCGGCCCTTGAGGGGTACGCCCACCGCGTCGAGCCCGGTCGGCCACAGCTTCTTCGGCGCGATCTCCACGCCGGGTCGGCCCAGGAAGGCCTGCGCGGCGGCGAGCGCGGCCGTCGACACGTCCGCGGCGAAGAGGGGGTCGGCGCACCTGTCGCACCGGCCGCAGTCGACCGCCCCGGTGTCGTCCAGGCGTTCCCGTAGGTACCGCATCCGGCAGTCGGACGTGGTCGCGTACTCCCGCATGGCCTGTTGCTCGACGGTGCGCGCCTCGGCGACGCGGCGCAACCGGGCCTCGTCGTAGACCCACGGCTCGCCGGTGGCGAGCCAACCACCGCGCACCCGGCGGACCGCGCCGTCCACGTCGAGCACCTTGAGCATCAGCTCCAACCGGGCCCGGCGAAGGTCGACGAGGGGTTCGAGGGCCTGGGTGGAGAGCGGGCGGTCGGTGTGCAGGGCGGCCAGCACGGCCCGGACCTGCTGCTCCGGTGGGAACGCCAGCGAGGCGAAGTACCGCCAGATCGCGGCGTCCTCGACGCCGGGCAGCAGCAGCACCTCGGCGTGCTCGACGGCGCGGCCGGCGCGGCCGACCTGCTGGTAGTACGCGATCGGCGAGGGTGGCGCGCCGAGGTGGACGACGAAGCCCAGGTCGGGCTTGTCGAAGCCCATACCGAGGGCGCTGGTGGCGATCAACGCCTTGATCTTGTTGTCGAGCAGGTCCTGTTCGGCGGCCCGCCGGTCGGCGTCGTCGGACTGCCCGCTGTAGGAGGCGACCGGGTAGCCCCGGGAGCGCAGGAACTCGGCCGTCTCCCCCGCCGCCGCCACGGTCAGCGTGTAGACGATGCCCGAGCCGGGCAGCTGGTCCAGGTGGTCGGCGAGCCAGGCCAGCCGGTGCGCAGGGCTGGGCAGGTCGAGCACCCCGAGGCGCAGCGACTCGCGGTCCAGGGTGCCGCGCAGGATGAGGGCGTCGCCCAGCTGCTCGGCGACGTCCTGGGTGACCCGGGCGTTGGCGGTGGCGGTCGTCGCCAGCACGGGGGTGCGCTCGGGCAGCTCGGCGAGGAACGTCCGCAGCCGCCGGTAGTCCGGCCGGAAGTCGTGCCCCCAGTCGGAGACGCAGTGCGCCTCGTCGACCACCAGCAGGCCGGTGGTCGCGGCCAACTTCGGCAGGACGCCGTCGCGGAAGTCCGGGTTGTTGAGCCGTTCCGGGCTGATCAGCAGCACGTCCACCGCGCCGGTCTGGATCTCGGCGGTGATCTCGTCCCACTCGTCGAGGTTCGCCGAGTTGATCGTGCGGGCCCGGATGCCGGCCCGGGCGGCCGCCTCGACCTGGTTACGCATCAACGCCAGCAGCGGCGAGACGATGACGGTCGGCCCGGCCTGGTGGCCCTGCTCGCGGTCCCGGAGCAGGGCGGTGGCCACGAAGTAGACCGCCGACTTGCCCCAACCCGTCCGCTGGACGCAGAGCACCCGTCGCCGGTCGACGACCAGTGCCTCGATGGCGCGCCACTGATCCTCGCGCAGCCGGGCGTGGTCACCGGCCAGCCGGCGCAGCACCGCCTCGGCCCGCTCCCGTACCCCTGCCCGCTCTGCTGTCTCCACCCGGCATTTCTACCAGCGCCGTCCGTCAAGCCCTTGTTGATCAAGAGGTTTGCGTCATCATTCGGCCGGATTCCGACGCAAACCTCTTGATCAACGGTGTTATCGGCGGGGGCGGAGGGAACGGGTCAGGTGGGAGAGGCGGGGGGCCAGGCTGGTCAGGCCTCCGGGGAAGAAGTAGACGGCCAGGATGAAGACCGTGCCCAGCACGAACAGCGGCTGGCTCAGCGGACGGCTGAGGACTGCCGGCAGGTTGTCCACGGCGTCGCTCGTGCCGAAGGCGGTGAGCCGATGGTCCAGGTACATGTAGAGGACGCCGCCGAGCACCGGACCCCACCGGGTGCCCGGCCCGCCGAGCACCACCATGACCAGCAGCGACAGGGTCAGCTCGGAGGACGTGATGTGCGGCGACGCGCCGCCGACGATCAGGACGTAGACCACCCCGCCCGCCGACGCCAAGCCGCCGGCCAGGGTGAACGCCACCAGCTTGTAGCGGTACGGGTCCAGCCCGAGCACGCCGATCCGCCGCTCGTCGTCGCGCAGCCCGGCGAGCACCCGACCGGTCGGTGACCCGCTCACCCGGTGCACCACGAAGACCACCAGGGTCAGGTACGCCAGCGCCAACCAGTACAGGTTGACCGTGTTGGTCACCCCCACCAGCCCGGCGGGCAGCCCGGACACGTCCAGCGGCAGGCCCTCCTCGCCGCCGGTCAGCCCGCCAAAGTCCCGGGCCACCAGGATCGCGCCCACCTGGGCGAAGGCCAACGTGACCATGGCGAACGCGATGCCCACCGTCCGCAGGGCCACCGCGCCGAGCAGCGCCGCGAGGATGGTGCCGCCGGTGATGGTCAGCAGCGCCGCCTGCCACAGCGGCAGACCGGCCCGGGTGACCAGGATGTCGGTGCCGTAGACACCGGCGGCGAAGTACAGCGCGTGCCCGAAGGAGAGCATCCCGGTCCGGCCGAAGAGCAGGTCGTACCCGGCCGCCAACCCGCCGAAGATCAGGCAGATGGCGAGCAGTTGCAGGGTGCCGGGTGAGTTGACCGGCCCCTCGAAGATCCCCGGCAGGGAGATCGTCGAGTACGGCAGGATCGCCAGCACGACCAGCGCGACCAGCGGCAGGAACGGGCGGACCCGGTGCCACCGCCCCCGCTGCGGGGTCAGTTCGTCGGGCACCTGCGCGGGAGGAGCGTCGATCACCGTCATGCCGTTGCCACCTTTCCGGCGATGCCCTGCGGGCGCAGCAGCAGCACCACGGCCAGCAGTCCGACCACGCAGATGTCGCCCAGCCCGGACGTGCCGTAGTAGTTGACGAACTGCTGCACCAACCCGACCACGACCGCCGCGTACGCGGAGCCGACCACCGAGCCCATCCCGCCGATCACCACCACGATGAACGCGAAGATCAGCAGCGAGCCGCCCTGCCCGGGCGAGACGGTGCCGAAGTAGACCCCGCCGAGCGCGCCGGCGAGCGCGGCGGCCGCCCCACCGATCGCGAAGACCAGGGTGAACGCCTTGCGGACGTCGATGCCCAGCGCGGTCACCATCTCCCGGTTCTCCACCCCGGCCCGGATCACCAGGCCGTACCGGGTCCAGCGCAGGAACGCCAGGATCGCGCCGAGCACCAGCACCGCCGCGATGATCAGCAGCAGGCCACCGTTGGGCACCTGCGCGCCGAGGATCCCGGTCACCTGCCGGGTCCAGTCCGGACGCGGGAACGGCCGGGCGTCCGCACCCCAGGTGGCCTGGAGCAATGCCACCCCGGCCAGGGACAGCCCGACGGTGACCAGCACCTGCTCGATGGTGCGGGAGTACAGCGGGCGGATCAGCACCAGCTCGACCAGGATCGCGACGAGCGTGCCGGCGGCCACCCCGAATGCGACCGCGAGCACGAAACCGAACCCGTCCGGCCCGGCGCCCGGCAGGTTGCCCGCCGCCCACCAGGTGCCGTACGCGCCCACACCGAGGAACAGCCCGTGCGCGAAGTTGAGCACGTCGGCCAGGCCGAAGACCAGGGACAGACCTGAGGCGACCAGGAAGTACAGCGCCGCCAGGCCGAGCCCGGTCAGCGCCAACAGGATCACGGTGCCCATCAGTGATTCACCTCCGCCGAGCCCACACCCAGCAGCGACTTCGTCAACGCGGTCTCCAGCAGCAACTCGTGGGCGTCGCCGGTCCAGGCCACCTTGCCGGCGGCCAGCACGACCGCGTCACGGGCCAGCCGGCGTACGACGGCCAGGTTCTGCTCGACGAGCAGCACCGGCACCGACTCCGCGACCCGTTCCAACACCTCGGCCACCTCGGTGACCACCTTCGGCGCCAACCCCTTGGTCGGCTCGTCCACGAGCAGCAGCCGGTTGTCGTTGAGCAGCACCCGACCGATGGCCAGCATCTGCTGCTGCCCACCGGAGAGCGAACCGGCCCGTTGCCGTCCGCGCCGGTCCAGCTCCGGAAAGAGCGCGAAGACCTTGTCGTACGCCGGGCTGGTGCCGCGCCGCTCGGCGAGCCGCAGGTTCTCGGCGACGGTGAGCCCGGCGAACACGCAGCGGTCCTCGGGCACGTAGCCGAGACCGCCACGGACCAGCCGGTGCGTCGGCCGGGCCAGCAGACTCTGCGCGCCCATCCGGATGGTGCCACGGACCTCCCCGGCGGGCGGGGTGAGGCCGACGATCGCGCGCAGCGTGGTGGTCTTGCCGACGCCGTTGCGACCGAGCAGGACGGTCACGCCGGTCGGGGCGACCGTGAAGGACACCCCCTGGAGGATGTGCAGCCCGGAGATCCGGACCGACAGCTCCTCCACACTGAGGATCGGTTCCATCAGAGCGACTCCCCCAGGTAGGCCTCTTGCACCGTGGGGTTGGCCATCACCGTCTCCGGGGTGTCGCAGGCCAGCAGCGCGCCGTGGTGCATGACGGCGATGCGGTCGGCCAGTTCGAGGATGACGTCCATGTGGTGTTCGACCATCAGCACCGCCCTGCCGCTGTCGCCGGTCAGCGACTTGATGACGGCGACCAGCTCCGGTACGTCCTCCGCGCTGACCCCGGCCATCGGCTCGTCCAGCAGCATCACCCGCGGTTCACCGGCGAGCAGCAGGGCGATCTCCAGCTTGCGCTTCTCGCCGTGAGCCAGGGTGCCGGCGAGGGCCGTACCCCGGTGGGCGAGGCCGACCCGGTCGAGCGCCGCGTCGGCGGCGGCGGCGACCTCCCGGTCGGCCGCCGCCCGCCGCCACAGTGCCATCGAGCCCCCGCGGTGCGCCTGCACGGCGAGCCGGACGTTCTCCCGCACGCTCAGCGAGCCGAAGACCGAGGACGCCTGGAAGGTACGGCCCAGACCCAGGCGGGCCCGCCGGTGCGGCGGAAGCTCTCCAATGTCCTGCCCGTCCAGGGTGATCCGGCCCTCCGTGGCCCGGCGCAGGCCGGTGATCAGGTTGAACAGTGAGGTCTTACCGGCGCCGTTCGGCCCGATGACGCCCAGGAACTCCCCGGGCGCCAGGTCGAGGTAGACGCTGTCGACAATGGCGACCTCACCGATCCGCCAGGTCAGACCGCGGGTGGCGAGCATGGTCAGCCCTTCATGGCCACGGCCGGCGGCGCGGTCTCGTCACCGGTGAGGCTCTTCTGCGCCGTCGCGGTGAACGCGGTGCCGCTGCCGGTCAGCTTGGCCTGGAACATCGGCTGGAGCAGCGCGTGGTCGGCGGCCCGGATGGTCATCTTGCCCTTGACCCCGTCGAAGCTCCAGCCCTCCAGGGCGGTGACCATCTTGTCGACGTCGTCCCCGCCCTCCTGTGCGGCACGGACCACCATCTGCGCGGCGGCGAAGCCGTCCGGGTGGAACAGGTCGATGGTGTTGACCTTGGCCTTCAACGCCTTGCTGGCCTCGGTGTCGCTGGCACCGTCGAAGTAGTGCGACAGGAAGGAGATCTTCGCGCCGGCAGCACCGAAGGTCGGCCACGAGGCGCGGATGTCCAGGCCGGTGACGACAGTGGTGGACGAGAGGACGCCCTGCTGGTCGAGGGTCTGCCACATGGCCGGTGCGGTCGTGCCCGCCCACGCCACGAAGAGCAGGTCCGGCTTGGCGGCCTTGATCTGGCTGGCGAACGGGGTGAACTCGGTGGCGCTGGCCGGGGCCCGGACACTGCTCACGGTCGCGCCCGCGGTGCCGATGACGGCCTTGACGGCCGCCTCGTTGGCGTCGCCGAACGCGCCGTCCTGGGCGAAGACCACGACCTTCTTGCCGGTCGGGTCTCCGATGAACGACTTGGCGGTCACCACATCCTGGTAGGACTGCCGGCCGGAGCGGAAGGTGTACTTGTTCGCGCCGGTCACCGCGTCCGTGGCGGCCGGGCCGGAGATGAACAGGACCTTGTTCTGTGCCGCGATCGGCGCGACCTGGAGCGCCACACCGGAGGCGGTGGAGCCGGCGATGATCTTCGTGCCCTTGCCGATCAGGTCCTTCGCCGCAGAGACCGCCTTTGCCGGGTCGCCCGCGTCGTCGACCTCGGTCAGCTCGATCTTCCGGTCACCGACCTTGCCGGTGCCCTTGGTGGCGAAGTCCAGCCCCGCCTTGAACCCCTCGCTGTACTGCTTTCCGTAGCTGGCCAGGGCTCCCGACTGGGAGTACACCAGGCCAACCTTGACCGGCGCGGCGCTGTCGCCGCCGCCGGTGGCGGTGTCCTGCGGGCTGCCACAGGCCGTGGCGGCCAACGCCGCGGCCATCATCGTGGCGGCGGAGAGGAACGCCCGCCGCGTCGTCCGGACCGTCATTGCGACTCCACATGAGGACTCAGAGGGAGAGAACTTCTTCGTGACGGCTCACGCTAGAAGTGACGTCACCCACGAGCTATGTGGCGGAAACACACAAGTAACAGGATTGAGGTGGCCGGAGGTTACAACGGGCCGCACTACCAGGCGGGAGCCCACGCCCTCGATGGCCCGAACCCCCACGGACCACCCGAGCCGTGTGTCGCCCCGCGCCATTCGCCCGGTTCGGTCGGGGCCGCCCACTCAAGATCGTGCTCGATCCTGGATGTAGTGACCTCGGGCGGCCTCAACACCACTACTTCCTGGATCAAGTGCGATCTTGCGGCGGACCCGCCCCGGCGTGCCGCTGGCCCGTCGTCCGGGTGGCGGACGACGGGCCAGCGTGTGGGCCGGGCGTGATGGGCCCGGTGGTCGGCGCGGAGCGGATCAGCTCCGGGCCGGGGTTCGGGTCAGCGGCCGGCGAGGGCGGCGACGGCAGTGTCCGGGTGGTCGCTGAAGACACCGTCGAGGCCCAGGCCGAGGAAGAGCTCGTACTCGGCGGTGATGTCGCCGCGCGCGTTCGGGTCGGTGCCGATCCGGAAGTCCACCGGGAGGAACTGGTTCTCGGCGCGGAACGTCCAGGAGTGCACGAGCAGGTGCTCCCGGTGCGCGTCACGCACCACGCTGGTGGGGGCGAGCAGGGCGCCGGCGGCGTTCCGGGGGACGATCAGGTTCTTGTTCGCGCCGATGCCGTCGGCGTACCCGGCGATCCACTTCAGCCCGGCAGGCGTGGCCAGGTCCTGGTAGGTGCGGGCGTCACCGGCGACGGTGAAGTCGTAGGGGCGGCCGGTCGCGTCGAGCAGTTGGACCAGCTTCACGTCGGTCAGCCGGCTCAGGCGACGCAAGTTGGCCGTCTCGAACGACTGGATGAAGACCGGCGAGTTCTTCCGGTCCAACTTGTTCTGCCGCAGCACCCGGAGCAGCGGCTCCTCCAACGGCAGCTTGATCGAGGCGAAGTAGCTCGGGTGCTTGGTCTCCGGATAGATGCCGATGGTGCGGCCCCGTGCCCGCCCCTCGGTCCGGGCCAGGTCGATGACTTCCTGGAGGGTGGGCACCTCGAAGCGGCCGTCGAAGGCGGTGTTCGCCACGCGTACCTGCGGCAGCCGCTCCTTGGCCCGCAGCGTCTTCAGCTCGACGAGGGTGAAGTCCTCGGTGAACCAACCGGTCACCGCAACGCCGTCGATGGTCTTCGTCGTCTTGCGGGCCGCGAACTCCGGGCGGGTCGACACGTCGGTGGTGCCGGAGATCTCGTTTTCGTGCCGGGCCACCAGCACGCCGTCGGAGGTGGAGACCAGGTCCGGCTCGATGTAGTCGGCACCCATCCGGATCGCCAACCGGTACGCCTCCAGCGTGTGCTCCGGCCGGTAACCGCTGGCGCCACGGTGACCGATCACGAGTGGTCGGTCGTTGGCCCGAGAGTGGTCCGCGTTCGTGGCCGGTTCGGCCACGGCCGTGGTCGGCAGGGCCACGGCGGCGGCGAGCAGAACGCCGGCCACGCCGAGGGTCGAGAGGGTACGTCGCAACGCCGTCTCCTGTCATCGATTGGTCCGGGTAAGCAGACCGCCCGCGATTTGCCAGGAGTTGGTCGATGGCTGGCCGGCAGATGAATCTCCGGAATGCCCGTTCCCACTCCGGAGCCGTTGGCGGACAGGAAGATTGTCTGGTGCGCCGGTTTTTCCGCAATCCCGTGCGGCTGGTGCCGTTCGCGTTCCTGGTGCCGATCCTGCTCGGTACCGGGTTGCTCATGGCGCGCTGGGCGACAGTCGAACACCAGCGCCCGCCGCTGGTCACCGCGCTCTTCACCGCCACCTCGGCCGTGTCGGTCACCGGCATGGCGATCACCGACACGCCGAACTACTGGTCCAGCGGGGGACTGTTGGTGATCACCCTGCTCACCCAGCTCGGCGGCCTCGGCATCCTCACCGTCGCGGCGTTGGTCATCCTGGTGGTCTCCAGTCAGCTCGGGCTGCGCAACCGGTTGCTGGTGCAGGCCGAGACGGCGGAGTTCGGCATCGGTGACGTCGGCCGGTTGCTCCGCCGGATCGCGCTGACCGTCTTCGCCTGCGAGGCGGTGATGACCGTGCTGGTCGCCGGTCGGCTCTGGCTGACCTACGACTATCCCTTCGGGCAGGCCCTCTGGTCGGGCGTCTTCCACGCCGTGCAGGCGTTCAACAACGGTGGCTTCGCGCTCTACACCGACGGCCTGCTGGCCTTCAGTCGTGACCCGTGGGTGTCGCTGCCGCTGGCGATCGGCGCGATCATCGGCGGTCTCGGGTTTCCCGCGCTGTTCGAGGCGGTCCGGGAGTGGCGTCAGCCGGCGCACTGGGCGGTGGCGACGAAGTTGACCATCTGGGGCAGCGTGGTGCTGCTGGTGGTGGGCTTCGCTGGCCTGCTCGCCGCCGAGTGGACCAACGCGGGCACGATCGGCCAGTACGACGTACCGGGCAAGATCCTCGCGTCGTTCACCCAGATCGCGCTGAGCCGCACCGGCGGGTTCAGCGTCCTGGACATCACCGCCCTTCAGGAGGAGAGCTATCCCCTGCTGATCGTGTTGATGTTCATCGGCGGCGGCAGTGCCAGCACGGCCGGTGGCATCAAGGTCTCCACGTTCTTCCTGCTGGCGTTCACCATCTGGGCGGAGTTGCGGGGTGAGCCCGACGTGACGATCGGGCACCGGCGGGTGGCCACCGCGAGCCAGCGGCAGGCGATCACCGTGGCGCTGCTCAGCGTCGCACTGGTGATGGCCGGAACCATGTTGTTGCTGCTGCTCACCGAGGGCGTCCGCTTCGTGGCGGCCCTGTTCGAGATCACCTCGGCGTTCAGCACCACCGGTCTGACCACCGGTTTGGCCGCCGAACTGCCGGCCGGCGGCCAACTGGCGCTGACCGTGCTGATGTTCATCGGCCGGGTCGGGACGCTCACCCTGGGGTCGGCGATCGCCCTGAACACCCGACGCCGGCTCTACCGCTATCCCCAGGAGCAACCCATTGTCGGCTAGGGCGTGTTTCGGAAGTGTCGGCCGGCCCGCAGGTCGGCAACATGCCCTTGGAAGCAGGGAGGGCCGAGGTGTCGGCTAGACGGGCGGACAGCGGCGGCATCGTGGTGATCGGCTTGGGTCGATTCGGTTGTCACCTGGCCGGGTCGCTGACCCGGATGAACCGCGAGGTGTTGGCGATCGACCGCAGCCCGGCGAAGGTGCAGCGCTGGTCGGCGCAGCTCGAACGGGTGGTCCAGGCCGACGCGACCGAGGAGGGGGCGCTGCGGCAGCTGGGCATCACCAGTTTCGGGCGGGCGGTGGTGGCC
This sequence comes from Micromonospora sp. NPDC050784, assembly GCF_044456765.1. Taxonomy (NCBI): domain Bacteria; kingdom Bacillati; phylum Actinomycetota; class Actinomycetes; order Micromonosporales; family Micromonosporaceae; genus Micromonospora; species Micromonospora sp. NPDC050784. The sequence goes on from NZ_JBITGG010000001.1 coordinate 55,924, forward strand.
ATCGGGGCCTCGGTGGAGGCGAGTGTGCTCACCGTGTTGGCGCTGGTCGAGCTGGGTGTGCCCCAGATCTGGGCGCGGGCCACCTCGCAGAAGCACGCCAAGATCCTGGCGTCGGTGGGCGCGCACCACGTGATCTTCCCGGAGGCGGAGACCGGGGACCGGGTCGCGCACCTGATCGTGAGTCGGTTGCTCGACTTCATCGAGTTCGACGACGACTTCGCCATCGCCACCGTGCGGGTGCCGGAGTCCCTGGTCGGGCGCACCCTGCTCGACCTGCGATCGGAGGAGCGCTACGGGGTCCGCGTGGTCGGCGCCAAGCTGCCGGGCGAACGCTTCCGGTACGCGTCCGACGACATCGCACTTCCTCGGGGCGGGGTGGTAATCGTCGAGGGCCGGATCGACCAGGTGCAGCGGTTCGCGGGTCTGCGCTGACCCGCTGCGCGCGTCGCCGACACGGTTGTGGCCTGCTCACTTCTCCCGGTGACCACCCGACCCCTTGGTCACCTTTCCGCTTTTCCCGGACCACCACCCGCGGCCTTGGGCTTCTCGGGGCCCTTCGGCGCCTTCGGCGGCTTAACCTTCGACGCACCGCCGCCCGAACCGGAGCCACTCCGCGCCTTCGCGGGCTTGGGCGGGGCCTTCGTCGTGGCGGCCGTGCTCGGCGGGGCCGTGGACGGCGCACTGCCGGCGACCCCGGACACCCGGACCCCACAGGTCGCCTCGCCGAGCCGGAACTCGACAGGCAACGGGTTCGCCCCGCTGTACCGACCCGTGAGGGTCACCTTCTCGGCCGCGCCGGGGGCCAGCGTGGTGCGCTGGGCCGCCGGCCGGACCAGCACCGTGCTCCCCTCCTGGTGCACCGGCGCGGGCTCCGCCTTCGTCACCTTCTGCTGCCCGGGGAAGCTGAAGCTCATCGTCCAGTCCCGCAGCTCACGGCCCCCGGTGTTGGTCAGGGTCAGCTCGGCGGCGAACTCGCTGCCGGAGTCGGTGCGCAGCGCGTACGCCACCTCGCAGGGCGCCGCCGCCGGCAGACCCATCCGCGCCTCGGTCGTCGGCCGGTCCCCGCCGCTGGCCGGGCTGCGCGAGGTGAACCCCCACATCGCCCCGGTGACCGCGATCAGACCGACGGCGGCCACTCCGGCCTCCACCCGTCGACGACGGGTCACCCGCTGCTGCGTCCGACGGTCCCGGTTGCGGGTCCGCGACAACGGCAACGCGTCGGTCGCCGCCGACCAGGGCAGGATCGTCGTACCCACACTGCCGAGCAGGGCCTCGTCCAGCGGCCCGGCGGCCGGAGAGACCGGCACCGCCGCCAGCATGCCGGCCGCGTCGGCGAGCGTCCGGGTCAGCTCGGCGGTGGCCGGCCGGTCGGCGGGCCGCTTGGCCAGGCAGCGTGCGACCAGTTCGGCCACCCCGTCGGGCAGCCCCGGGACGCTGGGCATCGGCTCCGGGTCGTTGTACATGTGGGCGCGCAGCATCTGCGTGGTCGTGCTGGCCTGCCACGGCAGTCGGCCGGTGAGCATCCGGTAGAGCAGCAGCCCCACGGCGTACACGTCGGTGGCCGGGGAGACCTGGCCGTTGTCCAGCCGCTCCGGGGCGAGGTACGCGGGAGTGCCCAACAGCGCGCCGTCCGGCCCCTTCTCGCTCTCCCCCACGAGCGCGGAGATGCCGAAGTCGACCACCTTGACCCCGGTCGAGGTGAGCATGACGTTGCCCGGGGTGACGTCGCGGTGCACCACACCTCGGGCGTGCGCGGTGGCCAGCGCCGAGCTGACCTCCGCGCCGATGGTCACCGCGTCCCGCCACGGCAGCCGGCTCTCCCGGCCCAACCGGTGGGCCAGCGAAGCGCCGTCGACCAGCTCCATCACCACGTACGGCACGGTCAGGCCAACCTGCTCGGACTCGCCGTAGTCGTACACGTTGGTGATGTTGGGGTGGCAGAGCCGCGCGGCGGCCTGCGCCTCGATCCGGATGCGGTGGCGGAAGGCCCGGTCGCTGGCGAGCCGGGAGGCCAGCACCTTCACCGCGACCTGGCGGCCGAGCACCTCGTCGTAGCCACGCCAGACCACCGACATCCCGCCAGCGCCGAGTTGCTCGACCAGCCGGTACCGCTCATCGAGCAACTGCGCGCCGTTTCGATCCCCACCACCCATGGTGAGCGATGTTGCCCAGGAACGGCCCGCCTACACCTGGAGTATCGGAATCGGTCAGGATTGTCACCCGATCAGGCAGTGGCAAGCAGTTGGTCCACCGGGGCGTAGTCGTCGGTCAACACCATCGCCCCGCCGACGAAGTCCGTCAGCGCCGCGCCGGCGATCAGGCTGACCTTCGGGTCCACCTCGGCCAGCCGGGCGCGTACGGCTTCCAGCGGCAGCGGCGCGTCGGAGCCGACGATGAGGAAGTTGGAGCCCTGCTCCTCGGCGAGCGCCTCCGGGGGCGCGATCAACGCGACGTGCCGGAACTCGGCGGCCACCGTGGCCAGCTCGGCGCGGATGAACCGCAACGGCGGGTAGTCGATGACGTTCTGCACGTACACGCCGCCGGGGCGGGTCACCCGCAGGACGTCGGCGGCCATCTCCCGGGTGGCCAGGTGCCAGGGCACCACCAGATGCCCGAACGCATCGCCGACCACCAGATCACGGCTGTCGGTCGGCTCGCCGGCGACAAGCATCCGGGCGTCACCCACCACCGCCCGCAGCTCCGGCCCCGGCCGTACGCCCAGCTCCTGCTCGCCCAGCTCGACCAGCCCACCGTCGATCTCGAACACCAGGTTGTCGGTGCCCGGTCGGGTGGCGGTCAGGTAGCGCGGCACGGTGAACCCGCCGCCGCCCAGGTGCAGCGCGTCCAGGCGCTGACCGGCCGGCGCGGCGACGTCGGCGACCGCGCCGATCCACTTCGTGTACGCGTACTCCAGGTGCTTGGGGTCGGCGAGGTCCACGTACGAGTGCTGGGCGGAGTTGAGCAGCAGCGTACGGCCGCTGGGCCGGGAGGGGTCCGAGGTGACCCGGGCGCAGTGGTACGCCGTCTCGATGTCGCACGGGTTGGGTGCCACGGTGGTCAGCCCCGCCCCGACCAGGCCGAGCACGGCCAGCGCGGCTCGGGCCCGGGCCGGGCCGGGCAGCTCGGTGGGTTCCTGCCGGCGCAGGTACCAGCCGAGGCCGAGACCGACCAGCCCGAGCGCGAGCGCCAGGGCCAGCAGGATGACGGTGCTGCGCAGGGCGGCGACCAGCACGAACCCGGTGAGCAGGGTTGCGGTGATGCCGCCCAGGGTGCCGATCCCGGAGAGTCGACCGACCACCTGTCCGGTGCGGCGCAGGTCGGCGAGCTGGAGTTTCACGACCAACGGGGTGACCGCGGCCAACAGCGCGGCCGGCACGAACACCGCCAGCGCCACCAGCAGCAGGATGCCGCTGGCCGCACCACCGCGCAGCACCTCACCGGCGTAGCGGACGACGGGCAGGGTGACCGCGGTGGCGATGCCGGCCAGCACCAGCGCGGGCGCCAGCAGGCCCCGCGGGTTGCGCCGGTCGGCCAGCCAGCCGCCGGACCATGCCCCGTACGCGATCGCGGCCAGCGCGATGCCGATCACCGAACTGGTCACCTGGAGGGTCACCCCGACGTACGGGCCGACCAGGCGCAGCGCGACGGTCTCCAGCACCAGCACGGCACCGCTGGAGAAGAAGACCAGGAAGGCGGCCAGGCCGTTGGGCAGCGCCCGGCCGGTGATCGGCACGGGCGGGGCCGGGGAGGCCAGCGGGGCCGCTACGTCGGACGGTGGGGAACTCATCGTCGCGATGGTACGCAGCGAAGCTGGTGCTTCGGGTCAGTACATCGAGAGATGAACATGGTTTGTGTGGGACGCCGCCGGACTGCCGCTTCCACTGTACGAGCGCCACCCGGTGCCGGGATGCCAGATCTGCCGATACCAGATCACGTAGAGCACGCCCAGCCGGTCGGCGTTGCGCACGTGCCAGGCGGCCAGGCTGTCCCCGTACGCCTTGTCGCCGCCGGTCGCGTTCTTGTCCTCGAAGCCGTTCGTGGCGGCGGAGAAGTCGCAGGCCCGTCCCTTCGGGTGCTCGCCGCCGCCGCCGCTGCGCTTGCAGGAGACGTGCCGCTTGTAGCCGGCCGCCTGGGTCTGCTTGAGCGCGTTGAGGGTGCGCGGAGTGATGCACCCGGAGGTGGTCGGGTCCTTCACCGAGCAGGATTCCGACGGCCAGGACCCGTCGGAGTTACGCGGCGCCGGCTTCGCCGAGGCGGAGTTGCCACCGCTGAAACCGTTGCTGCTGCCGGAGCTGACCTCGGCGAGCGCCTCCTCGGCCTCTTTCTTCTTCTTCGCCATCACGGCGAGTTGCTTCTGCTGTTCGCGGACCTCGGCGTCGATGGCGACCTTGGCCTGCTGCGCCTGCTGCCGGGCTGCGGTGAGATCACGCAGCCGCTTGCTGTCCCGCTGGGCCATCAGGTCCAGGTCGCCCGCGCGTTGCAGGAACGCCTCCGGCGTGGCGGTGTTGAGCAGCATCGACACCGCGCTCAGTCGCCCCACGCGGTACGACTGGGCGGCCACCTCGCCCACCTGGCTGGTCAGCCCGACCAGCCGACCTTCCAGTGACGTCAGCTCACCGGTCAGCGCCGTCTGCCGACGCTTGGAGTTGTCCAGTTTCGCCTTGGCCTCGATGTGGCCCTTGGCGGTCAACTCCAGCGCGTCCTGCAGCTTCTTGCTGCCCCCCTCGCCGGGCTCCGCGTACGCGGGCACGGCGGCACCGCCGAGCACCAGCGCGACGGCAGCGAGCAGGGCGAACAGAGCGCGGCGACCGAGCCGCGGGCTGAGCCTGGTCCTGGGCACGAAAGCGTCCTTCCGTCGACCGCCGGCCCCCCATTGAACACTGCACGGCGGCGCCGGTCGGCGGCCTGCTGGCGGGAGACCGCCGGTCACGATACCGGACTGTGGGCCGGTGACCAGCCCTCTGACCCCCAGGCTGTCTCGATGTCGACGGAGCGTCCCAACGCGGTTGCGCAGCGCACGGATCAGGTGCTGAGCAGCGCGTCGTGCACCTCGGCCCAGACCTGCTCGTTGGCCGCGACGAGCAGACCGCGGCCGTCGTCGGCGGGGTGGTAGTCGGCGCCGTCGAACCGGCGGGCGACACCCCCGGCGGCACGGACCAGCAGGGTGCCCGGGGCGTGGTCCCACGGCAGGGTGCGCCAGAACAGGGCGAACTGCTGCTCACCGGTGAGGATGTCCAGGTACTCCCGACCGGCGCAGTGCTGGCCGGGCAGTAGCTCACCGAGCCGCCGGCCGCCAGCGCGGACCCGGTCGCGGGTCTCCGGCGGCAGGAACCGGGTCATCGCCACGCCGCGCAGCTCGCCGAGCGGTGGCACCGAACCGGCGCCGTCCACCGGACGACCGTTGAGCAGGGTGCCCTCGTCCGCCGAGCCGGCGGCGAGAGTGTCGGCGAGCGGGTCGAGGATCCAGCCGGCGGTCGGGCGCCCCTCGCGCAGCAGCGCCACCATCAGGGCGAACGGCCGGCGACCCGCGGCGAAGTTGGCGGTGCCGTCGACCGGGTCGACCAGCCAGACGTCCCCGCCGTCGCGTAGGTGCCGCAGCAACCCCGGGTCGTCGGCGACACCCTCCTCGCCGACCACCATCGAGCCCGGCCGCAGCCGGCGCAAACCCGCCGAGAGCAGCTCCTCGGCCCGGCGGTCGGCGACGGTGACCACCTCGCCGGGCGCCTTCTCCGAGACGTCATCGTCGTCGAGCTTGCGGAACAGTGGCAGCACGACCTGGTTGGCGGCCTCCCAGAGCAGGCCGCCAACGTCGTCCAGCAGGGTGTCAGCCACGCGGCGGCAACTTGACCACGCTGACGAAGAACTCGTCGATCTGACGGACCACCGAGATGAAGCGCTCGAAGTCCACCGGCTTGGTCACGTAGGCGTTGGCGTGCAGCTGGTAGCTGCGCAGAATGTCCTCGTCGGCCTGCGAGGTGGTGAGCACCACCACCGGGATCCGGCGCAGTTCCTGGTCCTTCTTGATCTCTTCCAGCACCTCCCGGCCGTCGCGCCGGGGCAGGTTGAGGTCGAGCAGGATCAGGTCGGGCGCCACCGCGTCGGCGTACTGACCCTCCCGTCGCAGGTAGGCGAGCGCCTCGGCCCCGTCGGAGACGACGGTCAGCCGGTTGCGCAGCTTGTGTTCCTCGAACGCCTCCTGGGTCATCAGCACGTCACCCGGGTCGTCCTCCACGAGCAGGACCTCGATCGGGCTCCTGCCATCCGCCGGCGCGGTCATCCCACCGTCTCCCTCATGTCACCCGTTCTACCGCTTTCCAGCGTCTCGTCGGCCCGGTCCGGCTGGTCCGGCCCGTCGGGCTGCTCCGGCGGCGCTGCCGGAGCCTCGGTCGAGGGCGCCGTGTCGCCTGCGGTCAGGGCGTTCGGCTCCGTTGCGGAATCGGCAGCGGCAGCCGCCTCCACGTCCTCCGGAAGCGCCGGCAGGGTGAACCGGATCGCGGTGCCCTCCGGCACGTCGGTGTCCACCCAGACGCGACCGCCGTGGTACTCGACGATCTTCTTGACGATCGCCAACCCGATGCCGGTGCCCGGGTACGCGTCCTTCGAGTGCAGCCGCTGGAAGATCACGAAGATCTTGTCGGCGAACTCCGGCTCGATCCCGATGCCGTTGTCCTGGCAGGTGATCTCCCACTCGGCGCCCACCAACCGGGCAGAGACGTGCACCTTCGACGGTACGTCCGGACGGCGGAACTTGATCGAGTTGCTGACCAGATTGGCCAGCAGGTTGGTGAGCAGCGGTTCCTCACCCAAGATCACCGGCAGGTCGGCCCAGGTCAGCTCGGCGTCCGCGTACTGCCGGGCGGCCTCGGTCTGGCCGGCCACGTCGCCCATCACCTTGTTGAGGTCGACCTCGACGAAGCCGGTGGTGAGCCGCCCGATCCGGGAGAACGCGAGCAGGTCGTTGATCAGGCGCTGCATCCGTTGCGCGCCGTCCACCGCGAAGGCGATGTACTGGTCGGCCCGCTCGTCGAGCTGGCCGGCGTAACGGCGCTGGAGCAGCTGGCAGAAGCTGGCGACCTTGCGCAGCGGCTCCTGCAGGTCGTGCGAGGCCACGTACGCGAACTGCTCCAGGTCACGGTTGGACCGGGTCAGCTCCTCGGCCTGCTTCTGGAGTTGGTTGTTGACCCACTCGATGCGCTCGCGGGCGGCGCGGACCTCGGCCAGGTCGGCGGCGATCTTCTGCCGCATCGCGTCCACGTCCTCGCCGAGCTGGATGAACTCCGGCGGGCCGACGGTGGCGATGCCGTGCTGGTAGTCGCCCTCGGCGACCTCGCGAACCTGGGTGGCAAGGCCGGTCAGTGGACGGATGACCATCCGGTCCAGCGAGAGCAGCAGCACCGCACCGGCGACGACCACCACCAGCGCGGCGACGATCAGCAGGACGACCAGTACGTTGCTGCTGGTACGCACATCGTGGGCGGTCTGCTCCCGGGCGGCCAGGACCTCCCCCTGGAGGTCGTTCACCGCCGAGCGCACCTCGTCGAACTGTTGCCGGGCCGCTTCGGTGACCAACGCCTGGCCGGCGCGGGTGCCGCTCTGCTCGGTGGTGGTGATCACCGGCTCCGCGACCGACTGCCGCCACCGCGTCACGCGTTCCTCGACGGTCTGCAACTCCTGGCTGATCTGCGGATAGTTGTCGAGCAGCGTCCGCATCGAGGCGGTGACGCTCTTCTCCTGGGCGAGCCCCTCCCGGTAGGGGGTCAGGTCGTCCGGGTCGCCGCTGACCGCGTACCCGCGGATCGCCGTCTCCTGGTCGAGCAGCGCGTTGAGCAGTTCCTGGGACTGCACCCGCAACGGACCGGTCTCGTTCAGCACGGCGTCGATCTGGGTGCGGTTGCGGGCGGCCATCGCCGCCTCGGCGGCGGCCAGGCCGATCAGCAGCACACCCACGACGGTGAGCAGGGTGATCACCCGGCGGCGCAGACTCCAGCCGCCGACCACGGGCTTCACCGGCCACCGCCCCGGCTGACCAGCAGCATGGCCACGTCGTCGGCGAGCGGGCCACCGTTGAGCCGCTCGGCCCGCCCGACCAGCCAGGCCGGCAGCTCGGGCAGCGACACCGAACGGTTGGCCGGCTCGTCCAGCAACCCACTGAGGCCCGGCACGTCGAGCCGTTCGTTGCCGGCACCCACCCGCCCCTCGATCAGGCCGTCGGTGTACATCAACAGGGACCAGTCATCGGTGTCGAACTCCAGGTCGTAGGCGATCGGCCGGCGAGGACGTACGCCCAGCAGCAGGCCGCCGGGCGCGGGCACCGGGGCGACCCGGCCGCCGGAGAGCAGCAGCGGTGGCGGGTGCCCGGCCAGACGGACGGTGGCCCGGTTGGCGTCCAGGTCGAGTCTGACCGTGGCCACCGTTGCGAAGATCTCCTGGAGTCGGCGCTCACTCATCAGCACCTGCTCCAGGGCGGGCAGCACCTCGTCGTCCGGCACGCGGGCGAGCACCAGGGCCCGCCAGGCCACCCGCAGCTCGACCCCGAGCGCGGCCTCGTCCACCCCGTGCCCACAGACGTCGCCGACGATCAGGTCGAGGCGGTCCGGGTGGGTCTGCACCACGTCGAAGAAGTCCCCGCCGATCAACGCGGCGTGCCGGCCGGGCCGGTAGAAGGTGTGCACCGCCACCTGATCGGTGGTCATCAGCGGTTGGGGCAGCAGGCCGCGTTCGAGTCGAGCCGACTCGGCCTGACGCAGCTCGACCTCGCGCAACCGGCGGGCGTTCTCGTCGGCACGCTTACGCTCCACGGCGTAGCGCAGCGCCCGGGTCAGCAGCACCCCGTCGACCTGGCCCTTGACCAGGTAGTCCTGGGCGCCCTCGGCGACCGCCACGACGCCCAGGTGCTCGTCCGTACGGCCGGTCAGCACGCAGACCGCGGCGCCGCTGGACATCTCCAGCACCTGGCGCAGCCCGTCCAGCCCCTGCGCGTCGGGCAGGCCCAGGTCGAGCAGGACGCAGTCGACGCCGCCGATCCTCTGCCGCGCCTCTCGGAGGCTGGTGGCGACCAGCAAGTCGATCATCGAGTTCGTCTCGGCGAGCAGCTCACCGACCAGGAAGGCGTCACCCTCGTCGTCCTCCACCAGCAGCACCCGCAGACGCTCACCCGGCGGCAGGTTGGCGTGCCGCGCCAGGCCACCGTGCGGGTACGGCACAACTGGGGAACCGGCCAAGCCGGCCCCCCGGTGCGGCCGGGTCACCGCCGCGAGACGCGGGAGTTCGCTGGTGATGTCGGGCTCCTTCCGAGTGCCCTGCTGATCCTGTATTAGACAACGGTCGCACACAACACGATGTCCGCGGCGCGGGCGGGGATGGGCCGCGTCACTGCCCGCCCGAGGACAAACCGGACGGCTGGTGGACGCCTGGCGTACCGGCCATCCCATCCGCAGCCACTGACGGGCAGGATGATCCCACCCCAGGCCCCACCACCCCCCGAGGAGCTCACGTGGGCGCACCCACCACCCCGGCCACGGCGGGCACGCCGCCCCGTCCGACTCCGGGCGTACTCTCTGCCAACCGGGCACTGACCCGGCCGCGTCGGCGGCTCGTGGCCGCCGCGGCGGCTCTGGTCGCGCTGGCCGCGGTCGGCGCCGGCAGTCTGCTCGACCTGCGCACCCCGGCCCCGAAGCCGGCCGACGCGCCGGCGGGCGCCTTCAGCGCGGGCCGGGCGTACGAGGACGTCCAGGTGATCGCCGCCCGGTCGCACGTCGCCGGCAGCCCGGCCAACGAGCAGGTCCGCGCGCACCTCGAGCAGCAGTTGCGGGGGCTGGGCCTGGAGACCGAGGTGCAGGACACCGTGGCACCGGAGGCTGGCCAGCTCAGCGGGGCGGCGGGCGGGGCGACACTGGCCCGGGTCCGCAACGTGGTGGCCCGGCTGCCCGGCACCGACTCGACGGGCCGGGTCTTCCTGGTCGCCCACTACGACTCGGTGCAGACCGGGCCGGGCGGCAACGACGACGCGGCCGGCACGTCGACCATCCTGGAGGTGGCCCGCGCGCTGACCACCGGCCCCCGGCCCCGTAACGACATCGTCTTCGTGCTGACCGACGCCGAGGAGGCGTGCCTGTGCGGCGCGTCCGCGTTCGCCGCCAGTCACCCGCTGGCCGCCGACGGTGGGGTGGTGCTCAACCTGGAGGCGCGGGGCTCCACCGGGCCGGTGATCATGTTCGAGACGTCCCGGAACAACGCGAAGCTGGTGGACATCTTCGGCCGGGCCGCCCCACACCCGGTCGGCACCTCGTTCGCGGTGGAGATCTACCGCGCGCTGCCCAACGACACCGACTTCACCGCCTTCCTCGATCAGAAGTTCGTCGGGCTGAACTCGGCGTACATCGACGGCGGGGCGATCTACCACACGCCGTTGGACACTCCGGCCGCCATGGACCGGAGCAGCCTCCAGCAGCACGGGGACAACGCGTTGGGCCTGGCCCGGGAGTTCGGCCGTACCGACCTGACCGACCTGCGCTCCGGGCACGACGCCACCTACTTCCCCGTCCCCGGCGGTCTGGTCCGGTACCCGGGCTGGCTCACCCTGCCGTTGGCCCTGCTCGCGGTGGCCCTGGTTGCCGCCCTGGGCTGGCTGACCCGCCGCAGCGGCCGGGCCAGCACCGGCCGGCTGGCCGCCGCCTTCGCGCTGACCCTGGTGCCGATCGTCGCCGCGCCGATCGCCGCCCAACTGCTCTGGCTCGCGATCACCACGATCCGACCGGGGTACGCGGAGCTGCTCGACCCGTACCGGCCGATCTGGTACCGCCTGGCCGTCGTGGCGCTCGCCGCCGCCATCCTGTTCACCTGGTACGCGCTGACCCGCCGTCGGATCGGCCCGGCAGCGCTCGCGGTCGGCGGGCTGGCCTGGCTGGCCCTGCTCGGGGTGCTGCTCGCCGTGGCGGTTCCGGGCGGGGCGTACCTCACCACCCTGCCGGCGCTGGTCGGCGCCCTCGGCGGGCTGGTCGCGCTGCGTACCCGGCAGACCGGACCGTGGCCGGTGGTGGCGGTGACGGCCGCCGCGGCCGTCGGTGTGGTCATCCTGCTGCCCACCGTGGTGCTGCTCTTCCCCGCGTTGGGAATGGCCATGGGCGGGGTGGCCGCGCTGGTCGCGGTGCTGCTCGGCCTCGTCGCCCTGCCGGTGGTCGACCTGCTGCACCCGCAGGCCGGCGGCCAGCGTGGCCTGCTCGCGCTGCGGGCCCGGCGGCTCGCGGTGCTACCGGCCGGCGCCGCCGCCGTGGCGGCGGTGGTGCTCGCCGGGGTCGGGCTGGCCGTGGACCGCTTCGACGCCGCCCACCCGGCGCCAACCCACCTGATGTACGCCATGGACGCCGACACCGGCCAGGCCCGCTGGCTCAGCCACGAGACCGATCCCCAGCCGTGGACGGACGGCTACGTGGACGGGGTGACCGACGTCGGCGACGACTTCCCCGGGCTCGGCGACGGTGAGCTACGGGCCGGCCCGGCGCAGTCGGCGAACCTGCCGGCGCCGAAGCTGGAGGTGGTGGCCGACGCCACCTCCGGTGGGGAACGCACGCTGCGGCTGCGGCTCACCTCGCAGCGGGCGGCCCGGCTCGCCACCCTGCACGTCGACACGTCGACCGCCACCGTGCTGCGCGCCGAGGTGGCGGGGCGGTCGGTGCCGGTGGAGCCCCGCGCGGGCAAGTGGGGTTTCGGGCTGGTGTTCCACGCCCCGCCGACGGAGGGTGTCGAGGTCACGTTGACGCTGCGGCCGATCGCCGGGCAGGTGGCGCTGCGGGTGATGGACGCCAGTGACGGGTTGGAGGCGCTGCCCGGCTTCCGCCCCCGGCCGCCGGCCGTCGGCGTCGTCGGGTCGCACAGCTCGGAGATGCTGGCGGTCGCCCGCACCTATCCCATCTGACCGACCGAAACGGTGGTCCGGCGGAGCGTCTTTCCGCCGGACCACCGTTTCGTTTCCTCCGGTCAGCCCACCGGCTCGGGTTGACCGGCACCGATCCGGTGCCAGCGATTGCCGTCGTGATCGGTGAAGGTGAGGTCGACCAGAACGGTGTCGGCCGGGCGGAGCCGGTGCTCCGCCGCGACGGTGACGAAGAGGTCGTGCACGTCGCGGCCGGGTATCCGACGGACCTGTTTCGCCGGGGCCAGCCCGACCGGCGGGGCGTCCGGGTCGTCGGGCGGGACGAGCCGAGCCAGGACCACCACGTCCAGCACGGGGGCGTCACTCTCGTTGGCCACGGCGACCCGCAGCACCGAGGTGCCGCGGATCTCGGCCACCGCCGACACCAAACGCGCCTGGGTGGCCCGGCTTCGTAGATCGTCGTTGCGCCGGGCGCGAATTTCGCGCCGCAATCCGAGATAGACGAAGAGCACGCTGGCGATGGAGCCGACCGCGCCGAACCAGTCCGGCACGGTTCCCCAGTCGACGACGTCCTGGATTGGCGACCAGTTCATAAGTCCATCGTGGATGTACCTGTCGAGTGTCACGCCCGGCGGATCGGCCGGAATCAACCGCGGATTGGGAATTCCGGCACCGATTCCGGTCGGTCGGGCGGCCTAAACGGAGAGTGTGCAACCCAGTACGGCGGTGGATACGCTTGCGGTCGACATGGTGCGGGTGGCTATCCCTCCGACTGTCCACCAGATGGACAGGATCTTTCGTCGCCGGCCCATTGCGAATTCGCCACCGAAGGGGGACCGCATTGACTGCGGACGTTCCACCCGAGGATGCCGGCGTGCCTCGGCCTGCGTACGACCGGCCGAGTCGGGTCTCCGTCGATCCACCGCTCGGACGACTGGACAGCCCCCTGCACGGGCGCGACGACCTGATCGACAAGATCGTGCAGCCGGGGGAAGGCGCCGGGGGGCAACCCTCGGTGCACATCCTGTGTGGCATGGGCGGGTCCGGCAAGAGCCACGTCGCGCTGGAGATCGCCCGTCGGGCGCGGGCTGACGGCCGGACGGTCTGGTGGGTGCAGGCGGGGCGGCTCAACTCCGGGATGCGGGAGGTGGTCAGCCAACTCGGCGCGTCGGAGACCCAGGTCGACCAGGCCTGGACCGGAATGATCAGCGCCACCGACCTGGTGTGGCGCTACCTCAACCAGGCCGCGCAGCCCTGGCTGTTGATCTTCGACAGCGCGGACGAGCCCGCCAGCCTGGGCCCCACCGACGGAGTGCTCGCCGACGGCACCGGCTGGCTGCGCAGCCCGGAGGCCGACGACGGCATGGTCATCGTGACCAGCCGGGATGGCAACCGGGCGACCTGGGGCACCTGGTCGATGCTGCATCAGGTGCGCCCGCTCGACGCCGACGCCGGCGCGCAGGTGCTGATCGACCGGGCCGGCGCCCAGGCCGGCGGCCTGGCCGACGCCCGGGAACTCGCCCGGGAGCTGGGCGGGCTGCCCCTCGCCCTGCGCGCCGCCGGCAACTACCTGCGGTCGGTCAACGCCAGCCCGGTCTGGCGCGGCTCGTCCACCATCACCACCTTCGCCGACTACCGAACGGCGGTGCAGCGTCGGTTCCGCTCGCCGCGCGACGCCACCGACGTCGACCTCGACGAGTCCCTCGGCCTGGAGATCGTCCGCGAGGTCGACGACATCTCACTGGACCTGCTGGCCCGCCGCCAGCTCCAACAGAGCCGACCACTGCTCAACGTGCTGGCCTGCCTGAGCACCTCCCCGGTGCCCTACGAGGTGGTGCTCAAGCCGGCCATCCTGGCCGAGTCGCCACTCTTCAAGGGGCTCACCGGCCGGCAGCGGGTGAAGGTGCTGGAGGGCATCGGCGACCTGGCCCTGGTCGACTTCGACGTCCAGGAGGAGGTCACCGACCCGGCGTTCGCACACGTACTCTCGCTGCACCCACTGGTGCACGCGATGTTCCGTGACCGGGACGAGGTCCGGGAGCAGATCGCCGACTACCACGGGCTGGTCATGAAGCTGCTGCTCGCCGCCACCGAGGGGCAGAACCCGGACGACTCGGCGGCCTGGACCAACTGGGACGTGCTGGTGCCGCACCTGGTCGAGGCCGTACGGGGATACCTCGTGCCGCAGAAACACAAGCACGACCCCGAGACGGTACGCCGCGCGCTGGAGCTGACCCGACTCACCGCGCGCTACCTCATCGCGGTCGGCCTACCGGGCTCGGCCTTCGACATCCTCGACCCGATCGTGCGCGGTTGTGCCGCGTACGACCACGACCTGGACCGGCCGCAGCTGCTGGCGCTGCGCCACGAGCTGGGCCGCACCTGGTTGGAGCGCAACCAGCCGGAGATGGCCGACCGGGTGCTCCGCGAGGTGATCGCGGACCGTACCCGGGTGTTGGGCAGCGACAACGCCGACACCCTCGCCAGCCGGCACAAGCTCACCAAGGCGATCATGGCGCAGCGTCAGTGGCCGGAGGCCGAGTTGGAGCTGCGGCAGATCGTCGCCGCCGAGGACCAGGTACGCGGCCCGGAACACTGGGACACCATGATCGTGCGGCACAGCCTGGCGCTGGCGGTGCTCGCCCAGCAACGGGCGCCCGAGGCCGAGGAGATGCTGCACGCCATCCTGGAGGTCCGCTACCGACTGTGGCCGCTCAACCAACCGGAGACCTGGCAGGCGCGGCACACGCTGGCCCGGTGCATGCAGGCGCAGGGCCGACTCGCCGAGGCGGAGGCCGAACTGCGGGCCACCCTGGCCACCGTCGAACCCCGGCACGCCGACCGCAGCGAGGTGCTCGCCATCCGATTCACCCTGGGCCTGGTGCTGCTGCTGGACGAGCAGGTCGACGCGGCGATCGAGGTGTACGAGCAGTTGCTGACCGACCGCCGGCGGCTCCTCGGCGACACCCACCTGGACACCCTCCAGGTGGAGCACGCGCTGCGCCGGCTGCGCGACGGCGACTGAAAGATCAGTGCGGCGCGACCGGGCCCAGGTCACTCGGGTCGGTGTTGCCGCCACAGATGATCACGGCCACCCGCTCCCCCGGCTGCGGCACGTACGCGCCGCCGACCAGCGCGGCCAGCGCCGCGGCACCACCCAACTCGGCCGCGACCCGCAGCTCCGACCAGAGCAGCCGACGCGCCCGCACCAGATCCTCGTCGCGGACCAGGACGGACACCACCTCGGTCCGGCGGGCGGTGTCGAAGGCGATCTCACCGATCCGCCGAGCACCCAGTGAATCGGTGGCGATGCCACCCACCTCGATGTCGACCGGCCGACCCGCCTTGAGAGCCGAGTGCAGCGTGGGGATCTGCTCGGGCTCGACCGCGACGACGCGTACCGACCCACCGAACCAACTGGCGATACCGGACACCAACCCGCCGCCACCGACCGCCACCAGCACGGTGTCGATTCCGTCCACCTGCCGCTCCAGCTCCCGGCCGACGGTGCCCTGACCAGCCACCACCTCCGGCTGGTCGTACGCGTGCACGACCAGCGCGCCCGTCTCCCCGGCCCGCTGGGTGCTCGCCGCCAACGCCTCGGCGTAGTGCTGGCCCACCTGGCGCACCTGGGCGCCCAACCCGGCCAACCGCTGCACCTTCACCGGCGAGGCGGTGACCGGCACGAAGACCTCCGCCGGCACGCCCAGCGACCGGGCCGCGTACGCGACGGCGAGGCCGTGGTTGCCACCCGACGCGGCGATCACCCCGGCCGAGGGCAACGCCCCCTGGAGCATCCGGTTGAACGCGCCACGCGGCTTGAACGAGCCGGTGTGCTGGTGCAGCTCCAGCTTGAGGGTGAGCTGCCCGGGCACACCCAGATCGGCACCGTCGACAGCGATGACCGGGGTTTCCCGGACCCGCCCCTCGACAAGGGCCGCGGCCGCCTCGACGTCGCTTCTGTCCACCATGGGGAAACGCCCTTCACTACGACCAGAGGGCCAGTCGACCATCGTCGGTGAGCCCGACGAAACATCCTATGGAGATGCGTCGGCCATCCGACGCGGGACGCACCGTGTGGTACTGCCGCGGATCAAACAGAAACCCCTCGCCGAGCGTGGGGCGCAACGTCAACGACTGCGTGTCGGCGGCCACCGCCTCCTGGAAGCCGTACCCGCCGGGAACCCGCAGCGGCTCGTCGTCCGGCTGCCAGCGCCGCCGCCACAGCACGGTCTCCCCTCCGGCCGGTGGCACCCGGATGTAAATGTTGAACGCCAATTGCGCCACCACCTCGCTGTCGAGCAGCCGACCCGCGTACTCCCGGACCGCGTCGTCGAAGTGCACCTGGAGCCCCGCGTTGATCTCACGGACGATGCCGACGTGCATCTCCCGGCCCTGCCGCCGCCCGGCCGCGACGTCCGGCCAGGCCCCTCGGAACGCGGCCAGGCAGAGGTCCCGGGGCGAGTCCGCCAGCCCCAGCGTCGACCAGCTCTTCTCGGCCGCCCGGGCCGCGTCCCAATAGTCCTCGCGGAGTTCACCGGTGGACCGGTGATCGTTGATGGCCGGGCCGAACTTGGCGACGACGGGAAAGACCCGGCTCTCGTCGTAGCGGTCCATCGGCGCGTCGGCGAGGGCGGCCGTGATCGCCTGACACCGGGCTGCGGAGAGCATTCCCGGCACCCGAACGGCGGCCAGCCTCCCCGCGATGAGCCCGGCGACATCCGCACGGGTGATCGACTCTGATTCGACGGCGACGAACAAGGGGTCGGTCCTGCTCGAATGCTGCACGGCGGTCCTCCCGTAACGAAGATCCCTCACCGGACTTGTCGCGCCCCCCGATCCGCGCACCGTGCAATGTACAAACCACAGGCAAGGCGAGGTATTCACAGTTCCGGGCGAGTTGGCACGGCCACCGCTACCATCGGCGCAAGCGGGGTACGCGACACCGAACCGTACGGCGGAAGCTTTCCACCGATCGGGGAATGGTGACGATTCTCGGCGTGAAGCATGATGCGACTAGTTCGAACGCTGACAAGGAGTTCGAGATGGCAGGCGCCGGCCCGACGGATCTTGATTTGCACGTCGACCGCCTGGAAACGGCGCGTCGAATAGCCCGGGAAATGATCGAGTCCGACCATCAGGCTCTGGAGCTCGCCGTCCGGCAGCGCCCCCAGTGCTGGTCCCGACGCCCCGCCCGCCACGGCACCCGCGCCGACGCCCTCACGGGCTGACCCTCCACACAGCTACCCCCGGCGCCCCGAACAGCGCTGCTAGCCTGGCGCGTCGCTACAGCTAGCACGGGGGACGGTGCAGCATGAATTGTTCGATCTGCGGGAGCCAACTCGACCATCCTGGGCAGGGGCACACCTGCCTCGGCGAAACCGCGCAACCACCCCAGCCACCCGCGCATTGGCAAGCCGCTCAGTGGGCGCTGGTGACGCTGGCAGCGCTCTTCGCCGGGCTCTCGTTGGTCCGAGCTGCGATGACCGCCGACTTGATGACGCCGCCGAGCGGGAAGGTCATCTCCGCCCTGTCGATCGCCGGGCCGCTGGCCCTCTTCGCGGCCTTCCTCACCTGGTCGAATGTCACCAAGCGCGTCATCGAAGCACATTCGATCGCTGCGGCGACGGTCCGGCACTGGGCGATCGGAGCGGGTGCTCTGCTCCTCTTCCTGTCGTACCTCCTGCCGGTGAAGACCCCGACCGCCTTTCACGTCGTGCGGGCGGCGGCCGCGATCCTGCTCGGCGTCGGCGCTGTGATCACCCACCGCAGAGCCACGCGCCGGCTCGCTGACCCGGCCACCTCTGCGGGGGACATCCCGCCACGAGACATGGACGAAGCTCGGCCGGGACAGGTGCCCCAACAGGTGAGGAGCCAGCCCGCCCGGCCGCCGCTGGACATCGAGACGCAGCCGGAGGACTGGAACGCGTCCCTGTGGGACCCCGAGATCCAGCAGGACATCGATCGCCGGCGCCGCCAGCAGACGCCACCCGCCTGACCCACCCACAGAACTCCGGGCGGCGAAAACCCGGGATCAGCGGGGCGTGACGCCGCAGTTCGTCGAGCAGGTCGAGTTCCGTGCGCCGACCGACGAACATCGACCTCCCGAAGCTAGATCCAATCTTACTTCGGAGCGATCTACCTAAAGTCGTAGGTGACTACGGGTGTGCGCCACAACCGGTCCGGCAGGGGTGTGGTTCACAGGCCGAGCGCGACGGGCTGGGTTGGTACTCCGCCATTGATCAATTCGGTCAACGGCGTGGCGAGATCGCGGGGCGAGAACAGTTCCGGGCCGGCGTACTCCCTGATCTCTGACAGCGACCACCAACGCCAGCCGATGACGTGCTCGGCGGCGAGTTCTTCGTCGCTCATCGCACCGCGCGGCGTGAACGACGCGGTCCGAACGAGGAAGTAGTCGTTCACGACGCCATCGTGGCCGGGTGCGAACCCGGCGGCGACTATCTCTTGGCGCCAGACCTGAGGCGGGTCGACATCGAGAGCAAGACCGACCTCTTCGCGCAGCTCTCGCCGCAGGGCGGCCAGCGGCGTCTCGCCGTCTTCGACGCCACCCCCGGGAGTGATCCAAACGGCGATCGTGCCAGCCGGATCGGGGATGGCGAGTCGGAGCAGCAGAACCTGGTCGTCCTCATCGACGACGACCGCACGCGCCGATCGCCGCAGGTTCACCGTCGACATCAGGACACCCTACGGGCCAACGATCACCGTCGACGCCCGTGACGGCATGGCGGCCTGATGCGCCTGCGTCCAGGAACCGACCAATCGCCGCCTGTATGTAATCTGCGGCAATGGCTAGGAGCGAGCGGATCGCGGACCAGTTGGACCGGCACTGGCACAAGAACCTGCGGCCGCGGCTGCACGGTCTTGCCGACGAGGAGTACTTCTGGGAGCCGGTGCGTGGCTGCTGGAGCATCCGCCCACGTGGCACGTCGGCCGCACCGATGTCGGCAGGTTCGGGGGAATGGACGATGGACTCCGCGTCCCCTGACCCGGTGCCGGCACCGGTGACCACGATTGCCTGGCGGCTGGCGCACATCATCGTCTCCTGCCTGGGCTATCGGGTCGGATGGCACTTCGGCGGCCAGGACGTCGACTCCCTAACGTTCGCCTACGCGGGGACCGCTGACGAGGCGCTGAGACAGCTCGACGAGATGTACGGGAGATGGAACGCGGGGGTCCGCGAGCTCTCGGACGCCGACCTGGAGAATCCGCCCACGGTGGGTCCCGAGCGGTTTCCCATGGAGGGCATCGTCCTGCACGTCAACAGGGAGCTGATCCATCACGGCGCCGAGATCTCCCTGCTGCGCGACCTCTACCGCTGGCAGGACGAGCCGCACCCCGCCTCGCTGGATGCCACCATCCGATCTTGAGTAAGCGTGCTAAAGGCTGATCGGTGCGGCTACGACCAGTTCGGTGTCCGGGTTGTGGTCAAGAGCCGAAGTGCCGGCGACGATCAGGGTGGCTCGGGACCACGGTCGTTCTCGCAGCATGAAAGGCAGTTCCTCCCGCAGCCAGTTCGTCACGTGCTCCTGCTGTTCGGCAGAGTCGCCGTCGCGAGCGACCAGCAAGCGCTTTTGTTCATCAAGATCGCCCTGTATGTACACCGAGGCGTCCAACCACGGGCCAAGTTCCTCGCGGATGATGCCGGTGCCTTCGACCCAGACGACGTCAGCGCCGGCAGGGATGGTGATCGATCCAGCGCGATCGTGGCTGTTCCAGGCATCGGGACGGAAGTTCACCGGCTCCCCTCGGTGCAGGGGTTGCAGGATGTTCTCGGCGAGTACGGCGCCCCAGTCGAAATAGGCGTGGTTCCAGGCGACGTCGTCGGTGTGCACGATGGCGGAGTTGGACTCCACCGTGCGCAGCTTCTCAGCCAGGGTCGTCTTACCCGCACCACCTCGGCCGTCGATCGCGATCACCCGCGGGCGTCCGGCGACATCTGGTGATGCGTCGCGTAACTGCCGGACGGCGTCGGACAGGGTCACCAGCCGCCAGCCAACGGCTTCGGGCTCACCGGGATGTAAGCGCATCGACGGCTTTTACCCCCAACGCCTGCCGATGATGCCGCACCATGGTCTGTCACCATCCGCCCACACCTACGCCCATCGACAGGGCGCTGCTACTTCCAGCGGTATTGATCTCGTCCGGGGGCGTATTCGATCAAACCGGACGACTGCGGCTTTGAGCTGCTGCTACGCCTGGTGTGGATGGTCAACGATGGTCGTCGTTGGCTCTCGTTGGACGGCCCGGACACGGCATGATCTTGAACTCCGAACGAAGCCTTCGGGGACTCGAACCCTGAATCCCTCTCGTGCCAGATGGATCATGACGAGCCGGCCGGATCGACGCGCCGAACTGGGCGAAGTCTTCCGTTGTCTGACAGCCGTTTACAGCTCTTCTCGGCCTCAGTTGTGCCGGATCTGTGCCCGACGATCTTGCCGACCATACCGCTGCCTCCGGCCCGCCCGGCAGGCCGCACCTACTTGAAAACCCCAATGATCCCGGTGACCGTGCCGACGAGGCCACTGACCGTCGCCAGCTTCGCGGAGGCCCCGGTCCAGATGCCCTTCGACTTCTCGCGCCAGCCGAGAGACCACCAGTCACGCCCGAACTTCTGCCACTTGTGCTGTCTAAGGTGACAGCCCATGACCAGGCCAGTTGAGTTGTTGCGGCAGAACTCAACAGCGCCGCCGCGCTTCCGGTTGATCGCGCCGCAGTACACCGGTGCCTGGAACAGCACGAAGAGGATCAAGAGGCCGACGAGAACCGCGTAGATGCCAGGACCGATCGCGTTGCTACCAAGGGATAGGAGGAGCACAGCCAGGACGCCGTACCCCCAATACCGCCAGAGGCTCGGCTTGCTGCGGGATGCCATGAGTGCGAAGAGTACCGATGCAGTCGTACCACTCCGTGCTAAGTAATATTTCCGCCAAAGGTCTTGACGGCACGGGTGGGAATCACTGCCACTGACCACGTGACGAGCGAAGCCGAAGACCAGGACCACGGGGACCCGACGGATCGCGCAGACGATGATGGCGACGGGCCTGATGAGGAGACCGATGACGACTCTCCTTGGGAGTCGCGAATCTTTGGGTTTCTCGACTGGCTGAGCGACGACCGGAGCCAGGGCGCACGCTACGGGCTAGCCTTCTGGGTGATCGCAATCGTCATCCTTTGCTGTGGGTACAACAATTGGAATTCAGCCGTAGCTACGGGCGAGAAATGGTATGTGGAAGGCAAGGAATCCATCGACAGCCTGCTTACCACCCGCCAGCAACTGGCCATGATAGCGACCGTCGGATTGCTGCTCGTGTACTACATCTGGCGGCGGGTGCAAATCCATAGGGGCATCAAGCCGGTGCCATGGCTGCTAATCTCACTGACTGTCTGCGTTGCACTCGGATTCACGTTGTTGGCTACATGGTTGATGTTCAGAGAGGCATCTAACGCGCCGAAGGATGCGGCAGCCCAATTGAGGTTCGATGCCGTCAAAACCGGTATCACGTTGTTCGCCGGCACAGCCGGCGCGGGCGCACTTCTTCTATCCTTTCGAAGCCATTTTAATTCTGAAACAGATCGCCTAAATTCTCAGTTCGACTCAGCAGCGGACAAGATGTCAGATGATTCTCGGGTAGTGCAAACAGCCGGCATCATATCCGTTGAAAGGATCGCTTCAAAGCACAAGTCATACCGCCGTAGCGCTATCGCCGTCCTTCAGGCATACGTGCTGACTGACGGCGCACAAAATCAGCGGGAGGCATTACGGGTGATGCGACGCTTTGGAGAGCGAAACCCCACTACTCTAGGCAACCGAGGGTATGGTTACGACGATTGACGCATACTCGAATCCTCGGAATAGGATCAACTCAGACGTTCTAGGACTAGGCCGATCCGATTCGCTCCGCCCGACCCCTTTAGTCTGCGCCCTCAAGTCATCCCGTCGGCCTTCGTCCGCACATTGTGGAGTGGGTGTGGCCTGCCCGGTCAAGGTGGAGCACCCCACTGTCTGAACGACCTTGACCGGGCAGGCCACACCTGCTCGGCTCCGCCCGGACGGAGGTTGTTGGGATGGCGCCAACCATCCCAGAGCGCCCGAGCGCCCCGCCGGAGGCACGCCCTGGTCGTCGCCTTCAGTACCGAAGCCCCGGATCTGCCATCACCTCATGGCGGCCCGGGGCTTCTTCGTATGTCGCGCCGCCGGCGGGGCTGCAACCGTTCGGGGTGCGCCCGTGCGCTTGCGCTAAGGGCGCGGGGTCCCCGATCGGCGACCGGTGTCGGTCGGCCCCTGGTCGGCGGCGCGAGCGGCCTGCGAAGCGGGCCGCCTTGATCCCGTACAGAAAGTTCTCACACAGGTGCTACTCGCCTCAGAGCGCTCAACTGACCACCGGCTACCCTGCCGGACAGATCCGTAATAGAATACGGGTGGCCGAACAAGAGTACGGCTAGAGTTGCGTACGCAAGCCGTAACTCTCGGTTGAGCAGGAAGGGTGGCTGCATGTTCGCATTGGTAGTGCGCTTCAATCTGAAAGACGAAGAGAGCGTGAAGGCGTTTGACGCGCTTGTCGCAGAGACAGGGATTGAAATCCGTGCCCGCGAACCAGGAACGCTGATTTACGCGACGCACTCTGTCGAGGGGGAACCTCTTGCCCGAGTCTTCTACGAGTGCTACGCGGACCGAGAAGCATTCGAGGCGCACGAAGTGCAACCTCACGTGATCCGCTTCCACAAGGAGCGCGAACCGTACACGCAGGACACGCGGGTTGAGTTTCTAACGGTCGGACCCAGCAAGGGTATCGGTTCACTGAATGCCTGACAGCAACGAGCAAGGTCGACTTATAGCTACGCGGCGGCAAAAGCGTGGACTCTCTCAGCGTGAGTTTGCCGAGATGATCGGCCGGTCTGAGGCTTGGCTTTCCCAGGTCGAGCGCGGGGTGCGTTCGATTGACCGGGTTTCCATCTTGGAGCGGATTGCGGGTGCCCTCGGGATCCCGATGGCCGAACTGGCCCCGGGCACTGCGGATCCGGAGAGCGCTGAGGTTCCCTCGGCGGCTGCCGCCCTACGCTCGGTGCTAAGTACCAGCTACCTCATGGCCGCGATCCTAGGCAAGGACCGGGAGCTTCCCCTGCCGCAGACAGCCGAGCGAGCCGATCTGTGCTGGACATACGCGCATGCCGCCCGTTACGAGGACCTGGCCGAGTTGCTGCGGGGCCTACTGCCGGATCTGGAGAGAGCAACACGATCCGCCAAAGGCGAGGCGCGAAAGACGTACCTCACCGAGCTAGCGTCGGTATATCACGCCCTCTCAGCTGCACTGTCGAAGCTTGGTCAGCATGAGGCGGCCTGGGTCGCAATCGATCGGGCGTTGCTCGTTGCGGAGCAGGTCGGAGACCCGCTGCTGGTCGCCGCTGGAACGTTCCGCCTTGCGCTGGTGTTTCAGGGCGGGCGGCAATTTGAGCAGGTCATAAGCGCTGCATCGTCGTCTGCGGCAGCGCTTGAGTCCGAGGTATCGGCGGACAAGCCGGCGGCCGTGTCGCTGTTCGGCGCGCTGAATCTGCAACTGGCTGTGGCCTCTGCGCGGATGGGAGATGACCAGCGGGCTCACGAGTATCTTGGAGTAGCGCGAGAGGCAGCTCAGCTCCTAGGGGTCGACCGCAACGATTACGAGACCGAGTTTGGCCCCACGAATGTCCAGCTACACGAGGTCGCAGTGGCAGTCGAACTCGGCGACGCCGGTTCTGCGCTCCGGACGGCGGAGCGGATCGACTCGTCCGGCCTATCGTCCGAGCGGCAGGCTCGGCTCCTCATGTACGTGGCACGCGCCTGGACTCAGCGTCGCAGGGTCTCTGAGGCGGTCGATGCACTTGAGCAAGCCGAGGCACTGACCCCGGAGCAGGTTAAGGGACACCCGGTGGTCGAAACGATGGTTTCCGACCTTGTACGGATGGAACCCACCCCCTCCGACCGACTGGCAGCCTTGGCTCGCCGCGTAGGAGTGGCCTAGCTACCGTCACACGTTCCGAGCTGCACCGAAGGGCGTCCCACAGCGGGGCGCCCTTCTTCGTACCAAGATTCTAATCGATGACCCGTACTGAAGTACTAGACACGTACTTTTGTACGGGCTACGCTGATCCCATCGAACACGGGCGATCGCTCAAGGTGAGCGAGCCCTAGTTGAAGGGAGTCAGTCATGGGACGTCTGCTGCTGGACACCTCGCGGGTGTCGTACGAGGTCGCGGTGAACCCGGTTCCGAAGCTGGACCAGACGGGTCAGCAGAAGTTCGACCGGGAGACGAAGCAGCCGATGTGGGCGGTGCAGCTCTACGCCTTGTCGGAGGGAAGCGCGGAGGTCATCAACGTGACGGTGGTCAGCCCGGTGATGCCGGCGGTGGCTGTTCGTCAGCCGGTGGTGCCGATGGACCTGGAGGCGCTGCCCTGGGTCAACGACCGTGACGGCAAGGTCCGCTCCGGTGTGGCGTTCCGGGCTTCGGCGCTGACCGCGATGGAGACCGCCGCCGTCTAGCGGCCGGTGTTCCTGTTCGGCTCCACGCAAGCGAAGAGGTGGACACGGGGTCGCCGTTGATTGGCGTCGTCTGCGACCCCGCGTCCTGTCCAACAAGGTCCCTACTAGGGAGGACTTGTCGTGTCCAAGTCTAGCCAGAGGTCCCCGTTCGGCTGGTCGAACCGTGGGGGCAACAACGTCACTGTCATCGAAGCGCCGGTTGCCCGCTCGTACCGTCGTCGGGCCACCATCGCGTTCTGGGTCACCCTCGGCGTGGTGGGCCTGCTGGCCGCCACGGTGGCCTCTGAGTACATGCACCCGATCCTGGGTGGCCTGCTCGGCGTCGTCCTCGGCGCTGTCCTCGGCGCGGTGCTGTTCGCGCTGATCGTGGCGTGGCCGGTCCTGCGGGTCTTCTGGCACTGGCTGCCAGAGATCCTGCTCGGCCTGGCCGTCGTCTACGGCTGGACCACGCTGATGCAGTCGACCCCGCTGTGGGGCTCGCTGCTCATCGTCGCCCTGGTCGTCGGCGTCCCCGCCGCGATCGCACCTGTGCGCCGTCGGGTCATGGCCTGGATGTGGTGCCTGATCGTGCGGCACCGGCTGCGGCTGTGCTTCGCGGCGTTCATCGCCACCAACCGGCACGGCTCACTCCCGCTGATCCTGCTCGCCAAGCCGACCCCGGCCGGTGAACGGGTCTGGGTGTGGCTGCGCCCGGGGCTGTCTCTGCGGGATCTGGAGCAGGACGGGCAGGTGCAAAAGCTCGCGGTGGCGTGCTGGGCCAACGAGGTCCGCGTCATGCGCGCCGGCCGCAAGTACGCCGCGTTCATCCGGCTGGACATCACCCGTCGCGAACCCTTGGCGCACACCGTTGTGTCGCCGCTGCCGGACTACGTCCCCACGGACATCCCGGCCAACGCCCCCACCTCACCGGGCATGCCGCCTGTCGGCCTGGACCTGCCCGACGTGCCCGACGTGCCGGTCATCGCATCGACCGACACCCCCCGCCAGCGCAAGCCGCGCAACCCCACCACCACTACCGCGAGCCCGAACGGGTTCGACCCCTCCGACTACGCCTAACCACCGGGACGGCGCGGACCAGGCACCCCTGACGGGTCAAGTGTCCGCGCCTCACCCATCCCCCACCCGCTTTTGACACGTAGGTGTCAACCGACCCCGGGAGCCATCCATGGACCTCACGGACACCATCGAACTGCCCCCGCAGCCAGACGCGCCGCAGACCGTGCCGGTCGGCGCGGGCCTGTCTATCTTCGACCCGGTCTTCCTCGGCATCGACGAGTTCGGCCACCCGGCCTACCTGCCGATGATCTACCGCAACATCCTCATCGGCGGTGAACCCGGCGCGGGCAAATCTTCGCTGCTCAACACCATCGTCGGACACGCCGCGCTGTGCCCGGACGTCAGGTTGTGCCTGCTCGACGGCAAGCAGGTCGAACTCGGTCTGTGGAAGGACGCCGCCGACGTGTTCGTCGGCCCCGACATCGACCACGCCATCCGCACCCTTCGCCGCGTCCAGACCGTGATGGACAACCGGTACTCGTTCCTGCTGTCGCACCGCCGCCGGAAGATCGGCCCGAACGACCTGTTCGGTCAGATCCTCGTGGCCTGCGACGAAATCGCCTACTTCTCCGCCACCGCCGGAGACAAGAAAGACCAGGACCTGTTCGCCGCGCTGCTGCGCGACATCGTCGCCCGTGGCCGCGCCGTCGGCATCATCGTCGCCGCCGCCACCCAGCGCCCGTCCTCGGACATCATCCCGCCGTCACTGCGGGACCTGTTCGCGTGGCGGTTCGCCGGCCGCTGCACCAACGACGTGTCCTCCGACATCGTCCTCGGACACGGCTGGTACGCCCGCGGCTTCTCGTCCAACAGCATCGACCCGAACAACCAGGGCGAGGGCTACCTCATCGCCGAAGGCGGCATCCCCAACCGCGTGAAGGCCGCCTACATGACCGACGCCGACATCATCCGCGTCGCCGACTACGCCACCTGGACCCGCCGCCGTAGCGGCCTCGTCGCCCCCGCCGAGTCCGCCGCGAAGATCGCGGCATGAAGACCCGGACCGCTGTCCCGGCCCGGGTCCTGGACCTCGTGCTCATCGGTGACGGCGAAGACATCGCCGCACTCACCGCCGTCGCCCGCCAGTCGGGCGCGCTCGTCTTCCGCTCCGCACCCACCGCCGCCACCGACGGCCGGCAACGGGTGACTCTTCGGCTCCACCTGCACCACCGATAGAAGCGGCCGACAGACCGGCCAAGGCCCTGAGAAAGCTGCCCGGTCTGTCGACCCAACCACCGCCCACGAAAGGACGTGGCCGCCATGAACCCTACCCAAAAACAGCCCACCACCCCCGGCGCGCTGGCCGACCTGACCCCGGCCGACATCCTGCGCTGCGCCGCCCGCTACCTGGAGATCCGAGGCTGGACCCAGGGCGACCCCTACGAACTGGCCGAGAACCCTGCGTTCCCACCGGCCTGCACCCTCGGTGCCATCGCCATGGCCGTCTACGGCCGTCCCGTCGCGATCGAGGACCGGTACTGCGGCGACGGTGCCGCCGTCAACCTCTGGGACACCACCGCCATCTGCCTGGCCGACTTCCTCCGCCAGGGCGGGCACTCGACCGAGCCCCACTTCGACAGCCCGGTGTCGGACTCCTACACCGTGATCGTCGCGGACTGGAACGACGACGCCTCCCAAACCCTTGCCGATGTCCTGGACATCCTGCGCGCCTGCGCCGATGACTACGACTGGACCCACGCCACCGAAGACCAGCTCGAAACCTACGCCGAACACGAGTACAGCCAGGAACGGCTGCCGACCCGCGCCGGGTTCCTCGTCTGGCGGGCAGCGCAGTGAGCGCCCGTCTGGATCGCCGGCTTGTGACCGCTGGCATGGGCGTCACCGTCGCCCAGCTCGTCACCATCTGGGCCGCACACACCCCGGCCACTCTGCCGGTTCCGCTGACCTGCCCTACCTGCGGTCACCCCTACAGCGAGAAGGCACCGCTGTGCCCGAGCGCCGCCGTCGTGCGGCCTCTGCTGCGTCGCCGCCGCCACGAGATCCCCGGCGCGATCGACGCGCTCACCCCCAACCAGCTCATGGACCTGACCGGCAAGCGCCTGTCGACCGCCCTCCCGGAGGTGACCCGATGACTCCCCGACTGCGCGCCCTGGCCACCGCCAGCGCCATCAGCGCCGCCGCCACCGCCGGCTACCTCACCGCCCGGCACAGCCTGCGGGCTGAACTCGCCACCGTCCGGCACGCCGCCTGTCACGACCCGCTGACCGGCATCCACAACCGCGCCGGCCTCACCGCTGCCACCGACTCGTTCATCACCACCGCCCACAACAGCGGCCGACCCGTCGCGGTCGTCCTGGTCGACTTGGTCGGCTTCAAGAAGGTCAACGACACCCACGGCCACGACGCCGGGGACCACATCCTCACCACCGTCGCCCAACGGTTGACCGGCATCGCCGGACCCGCCGGCATCTGCGCCCGCCTCGGCGGCGACGAATTCGCCCTCATCACCACCGGCCCCGCCACCCGGCGCGACGACGCCGACACCTGGCTTGCCGACTGGCTCACCCACATCCACACCCGGCTGACCACCCCGGTCACCTACGACCGCCGAACCCTGGCCGTCGGCGCGACCCTCGGCGCGGTCCTGGCCCACCCGGCCCACCCCGCCACGGTCTGGCTGCACCACGCCGACCTCGCCATGTACACCGCCCGCGCGAACCGGCGGACCACCGCCGTCTTCACGGACACCACCGACACCACCGCCGCCGACCTGCGGCCGACCGCTCGGCCCCGTGACCTGGCTCGTCCGACCAGCCCCCTCGCCGCCGCCCCAACCACCTGGAGGGCCGCATGACCACCGCTGTCGAGATCACCGACATGACACGTACGTGTCAAAACGACATCTCCACCGCCGCTCTCGTCGGCGCACTGGAAGCCGCCTGGTCCGCGATCCGCGACCAGCACTCCGAAGTTCCGGCCGCTGTTCTGGTGGTCGGCTCTGGCTCTCCCACCAAGCCGAGTCAGGGCATGAAGTGGGGTCACTTCGCTGCCCTTCGTTGGCAAGCCGGCGAACAGCAGTTGCCCGAAATCCTGATCTCCGGTGAGGGACTGTCCCGCGAACCGGAAGCCGTGTTCACCACGCTCCTGCACGAAGCAACCCACGCCCTCGCCGACGTGCGAGGCGTCCAGGACACCTCCCGGCAGGGTCGCTGGCACAACAAGAAGTTCGCCACCCTCGCCGCCGAACTCGGCCTGTCCACGACTAAGGACGACAAGCTCGGCTACTCGCCCTGCACCCTGACCGACCTCACCCGCGCCCGCTACAAGGCCACCATCACCGGCCTCTCCGTCGCGCTGCGCTTCTACCGCCACCCGGAACCGACCGGGGAAGGCAAGACCCGCACGAACAACAACAACGGCGTCTCGTGCGAATGCGAGTGCCCCCGCAAGCTGCGCATCTCCACCGCCGCCTTCGAGGAAGGCCCGATCGTCTGCGCGGTCTGCTCGGCGGCGTTCCTGCCCGAGGACATCGACCGCGACACCTACGAACACCCCACCTTCGCCACCGGCAGCGCTCCTGCCGGCGACGACCACGACCAGGACGACGCCGACTCGGAGGACCCGATGGTCTTTTACGACCCGACCGGCGAGCGCTACGGCCTGCCGACCTACCCCTTCAAGTTCGCCCCCGACGGGCTGCTGACCCGTCGGCAACTACGCACTCGCAACCTGCGCCCCGGCGGCCAAGACCCCGCCGCACAAATCATGTGGCGTCGCGGCAAGCGCGTCGCCTACCTGTTCCGCCTCGACCTCGCGATGCCCAAGCGCACCGCAACCCCCGCCCAACTGGCGGCCATCGACAAGGCGCTCACCGCCCGGCGTACCTGCCCCGAATGTCAGCAGGTCAAGCCCTACTACATCCCCCGCCGTACCGGCTCCTGCTTCGACTGCATAGGAGGTGACCACTGATGCCCAATGCCAACGCCAGCACAGTCACGGAGCAGTTCGCCACCGAGTACGCACGCAACGCTGTGCCCAACATGCTCAAGGCGATCAACTCGATCAAGCGGTACAACCGCTTCGTCCTGCTCGGCGCGCTGCTGACCAGCTACCTGCACCAAGCGCACTACCTGTGGACCCAGAACGCCGGCTACTTCGCCTATCTGGTTCCGCTGATCTTCGACGCCGCCATGGTCTCCATGCTGACCGTCGTCCGCACCTCCGGTATCGCCAAAGATGCCAAACGCGGAGCCCTGGTCGTGTTCGCCTGCGCAGCACTGCTGTCGGCAACGATCAACTTCGCCTCGCCCGGCAGTCTCGGCCTCCGACTGGTCTTCGCGCTCGTCGTCGTCCTCGTGATCGGCGTCGAACTCGTCGCCGGACGCATCCGACCCGACTTCGCCGCCATCGAAGCCGAAGCCGCCGCGCTCCTCGCCGCCGCCAACACCATCGCCAACCGGTCTACGACACCTGTCCCGGCACCTGAGCCGGCCACCACCGCCGAGGCCCCGTCATCCGACATCCCCGCCTCGACGCTGGTCCGCCCGGCCGCCGCGACCCCGACCACCAACCCCACGCCCGACACCGACACCGCACCCGTCAACCTGACCTCCAGCGAGGACACCCCGACCGTCACCACGGTCAAACCCACCACCGACAACAAGCCCGTCCCGGCACCCGCGCCCGCTACGCCGGTCACCACCGGCCCACCGGCTGCACTGCTGCCCAACGCACGCATCATCGCCAACGCCCACGAGAAGGCCCACGGTGAGCCCATCACCCCCGGCCAACTCGCCGTCCGGCTGCGCGTGCCCACCCAGACGGCCGCTGACATCCTCACGGCCCTGACCAACCCGACCACCATCAACGACCGACCCCACAACGGCACCACCGTGGGAGCCATCGCGTGACGTCCTCGACGTTGCCTCTCGCGCCCGAAACCACCAAGGTTTCGGGCACGGGAGCCTCCGCTGAGTCCGCCAGCTACTGGCCCTGGGCTACCCCCACCACCGGCACCCGCAACCCCGCCGCCGCCGGGTGGGTACGCGGCCACGACCCCCGCACCGTCGCATCCGGTCGTGCCCGTGCCCAAGACCCCGACTACTCCGAATGGCTCGGCCACGTCCGCGCCGCGTCGGCGTGCAAGCACCCGATCCGGCTGGCCGGGCAGATCCACGTCAACGACGCCGACGGCAACCGCATGGCGACGGTCGACACCGAGGACATGCCCGACGGGGCGATCTACACCCCCTGCGGCAATCGCCGCGCCTCGGTCTGCCCGTCCTGCGCGGATCTGTACCGGCGGGACACCTACCACCTCATCAAAGCTGGGCTCCAGGGCGACCGGTGGGGACTGCCGCCGCTCGACGAGCACATCGCCATCTTCCTGACCGCCACCGCCCCATCGTTCGGCCCGGTGCACCACCGGGTGGTGGAGGTGCACTCCGCGGACTGCCGGAAGAAGGACGGCTGCACCTGCCGGCCCTCGGTGTGCCACCGCTTCGGCCGCACCTGCCCGCACGGTGTGGAGTTGCGGTGCGGGCAGCGCCACAAGGCCGCAGACACCCAGCTCGGGCAGCCGTTGTGCTTGGACTGCTACGACCACGTCGGCCAGGTCGTGTGGAACCACGAAGCACCCGAGCTGTGGCGCCGCACCATCCAGCAAGCCGACCGGGAACTACGCCGTCTCGGCCGGGCACACGGCGTGGACCTGCGTCGCCGCTACATCAAGGTCTACGAATTCCAGGTACGCGGCGTCGTCCATTACCACGCCCTGATCCGCCTCGACGGCTATAACCCCGACTGCCCTGAGGCGATCGTGCCCCCGCCCCGCGTCATCACCCGAGACCTGTTCGAGGCTGCCGTCCGGGCCGCGTTCGTGAAGACCTCCTACACCTCCGCGCCGCACCCCGCCAACGGGCGGCAGGGCTGGCACATCGCCTGGGGTGACAAGGGCTTGGACCTCAAGCACGTCAACGCCCCCGGGCGCGAGGTCAACCTTGCCCAGATCACCGGGTACATCGCCAAGTACGTCACCAAGAGCACCGAGGTAACCGGCCTGAGCCTGCGCCGCGTCGACGACCTCTCCGTCGAAGTCCACGGCGACCCGGGCACGCACCTCGGCCGGCTGATCCGGGCGTGCTGGGACATCGGCGAGCACCCCGACTACGCACGGCTTCGGCGGTGGGCGCACCAGTTCGGCTACGGCGGACACATCGCCACCAAGAGCCGCGCCTTCTCCGTCACCCTCGGCTTCCTCCGCTTGCAGCGCACCATCTGGCGACGCACCGAGGGCCACCCCCACACCTGGGACGACGAGCAAACCGAACGCGTCATCTACGAACTCGGCTACCAAGCCACCGGCTGGATCACCACCGGCGACGCCCTACTCGCCAACACCGCCGCCGCCATGGCCCGCGCACAACACCTCGCCGGCATCGACGCCCTGGCCGACGAACTCACCGCCGCTCGCGCGGTCCAACCCCTGGCCACTTGACACGTACGTGTCAACGCCCGTGAAGCCGTTCCTTGACAACTCCACAGCGCACGCAACACCCCACCCACCCGACACCCGGAAGGAGCGCCATGCCCACATGTCCCCGCCCCCTGGTCGCGGTCCGCCTCATCGGTCCGACCGCCACCGTCACCACCCATGCCGCCACCATCGCGGCCCAACTCACCGCCTACTACGGCCGCGAGCGGGTCACCTGCCGCACCAGCACCCGACCCGCCGGCTACAGCGGCGAAAGCCGCACCTACATCACCATCACCCGGAAGGAGCCACGATGACCGCACCGCCTAAGCCCGAACCGCTCTGGGAAATCGAAGATGTCTCCGCCTACCTGCGGGTGCCAGTGCAGACGCTCTACCAGTGGCGCAAACGCAAGTACGGCCCACCCGCCGCCCGGGTCGGCCGGCATCTGCGCTATGACCCGGCTTCGGTGCGCGCCTGGTTCACCGACCAGTCCAAGGTGGCCTGACATGGCTCACATCGTTGACCGCTGGTACAAGACGGTTGTCGGTCCGGATGGGAAGTCCCGGCAGGAACCAAAGCCAGAGTGCGGGCAGGGAATGCGCTACCGCGTTCGGTACCTCGCCCCTGACGGCAAAGAGAAATCGCAGTCGTTCCCCGACAAGAAGAAGCGCGACGCACAGGCATTTCTTGCCAACGTCCAGGCCGACATCCTCAAGGGCACCTACGTCGACCCCGACGCCGGCCGCACGACCTTCAAGCAGTACGCCGACGAATGGCTCGCTGCCGCGACCACCGACGTGCTCACCCGCGACCGCATCGAGTACGAACTCCGCCTGCACGTGTACCCGGTCATCGGGCACAAGCCGATCGCGTCCATCCAGCCGACGACGATCCGGGAGTGGGCGCGGAAGATTCAAGAGAAAGGGCTGTCGGTGGGTTACCGCCGGGTCCTCTTCACTGACGTGTCGATGATTCTCAACGCGGCGGTGGACGACAAGAAGATCGTCAGTAACCCGTTCGCGGTCAAGAGCATTCGCCGGCCGAAACCCGCTGCGACCAAGGTGGTGCCATGGCCGGTCACCCGGTTGACTGCGTTTCGGAAGAACGTGCGTCCCCGGTACCGGATCGCGGTGGACCTGGGCGCAGGATGCGGTCTACGGCAAGGGGAGATATTCGCGGTCAGCCCCGGGGACCTCGACCCGACCCGCCCGGTCCTGCAAATCACTCGGCAGATCAAGTTGGTTCGGGGTTCGCTGATCTTCGCCCCGCCGAAGGGCGGCAAGTCCCGCGAGGTCCCGTTGCCCGACTCGGTAGCCGGCAGACTCAAGCAACACGCGCGGGATTGCCCGCCGGTCCCGGTGACCCTGCCGTGGGAGACGCTGACCGGCGAGCCGCGAACCGTCGAGCTGTACCTGACGACACCTGCCGGTCTGGCGCTGTCCCGCTCGATGTTCAACTCCGGTGTCTGGAAGCCCGCGATCCGCGCGACCGGGATCCCCGACGACCGACACAACGGGATGCACGTCCTGCGCCACACCTACGCCTCGGTCCTCCTGGACGCTGGGGAGAGCGTCAAGGCGCTGTCGGCCTACCTGGGCCACGCGGACCCGGGCTTCACCCTTCGGACCTACACCCACCTACTGCCGGCCAGCGAGGATCGCACCCGCCGGGCCATCGACAAGGCACTCGGTGAGGACCAGGCCGGCAACGACGCTCCGCAAGCCCTTGACGGCCTGGACACGGCATGATCATGGTTAATCGGCCCTGCCAGCGGCCGGATACGCAGGTCAGAGGCTGTGTGGTTCTTACTTCCAGCGGAAGTGGACGAAGAGGCGGCCGAAGTTCTTCGAGTCCTTCTCCACGCGGTGGTAGAGCTGCTTGACGTCCTTCTGGTCGAGGAACCGCAGCACCCGCTTCTTGAGCTGGCCGGACCCCTTGCCGGGGATGATCTCGACGAGGGTGGCCTTCTTCGCCACCGCCTCGTCCATGATCCCGCGCAACGCGCGGTCGATGTCCTGGCCCTTGTTGAAGATCTCGTGCAGGTCCAGCTTGAGCTTCATGCCGCAGCCCCCGGCCGGTCAGGTCCCATGTCCGCCATCCTAGGCACGTCCGGCAGGTCGCCCGCCAGACGACGAAGGGGCGGCCCCGAAGGGCCGCCCCGCACACATCACCGGGTCAGGCTCAGCGCCGGCCGCCCACTCGGGTCTCCACCCGCTCCAGCGCGGTCCGGTAGTCGTCGTTGGCCGCGTACATCGCGGCGGCGATCCGGAGGTGCCGCAGCGCGTCGGTGTGTCGGTTCAGTCGCTCCAGCGTCCGACCGAGCACATGGTGGGCGTAGTGGTCGCTCGGGTCCCGCTCGATCAACTCGCGCAGGTGCTCCTCGGCCCGGTTGAGCTGGGCCGACTGGAAGTACGCCCGGGCCAGGAGCTGCCGGACCGCCGCGTTGCCGGGTTCGGCGTCGATGATCGGCTCCAGCAGTCGGGCTGCCCCACTGGGGTCACCGGTTTCGAAGAACATGGTCGCCCGCCGGTAGTCCGCCAGAAGATCCATCTGCCACCTCCTCGGGTCGCACCGTCACCTGTTCCGACGCTGGCACAACACCGGGAGTTTGGCGACTGTTCCCGGGGTCGAGATCGGGTCAGTTCGGGCCGCCGACGGGCGCCGAAGGGTCAGGTGCGGGCGTCCCGGCGGCCGGCGTGCAGCTCCCAGGCGCGGACACCGCCGACAATTCCGGCCGTGTTCGGCACCACCACCACGTCGTCGCCCATCCGGGTCAGCTGCTCGGGGCGGATCAGTCGGGAGTTGCCTCCGCCCAGGTAGAGCCGGTCCCAGCGGAACACCGGGCGGAGCCCGTCCACCACCTGCCGGATCCGTCGGGACCAGAAGGCGTCGCCGAGCCGCCGCCGTTCCGGCTCGCCGACGTACGTGTCGTAGGTGGTGCCCCAGCGCACCGGCGCGTGCGACAGCTCCAGGTGCGGTGCGAGCACCCCACCGTCGAAGAGCGCGCTGCCCAGCCCCGTCCCCAGGGTCAGCACCAGCTCGCAGCCGGTGCCGGCGACCACTCCAGCGCCGTGCACCTCGGCGTCGTTGAGCACCAGAGCCGGCACCCCGAAGGCGTCGGCCAACGCGCCCCGCGCGTCCCAGCCGGACCACTCGGCGAGCAGGTCCGGGTCGACCCGCGTGCGGGGGCCGTTGCGGGTCACGTAGTGCGGCGTGCTCACGACCACTCCGTGCCGGATCATCCCGGGTACGCCGACCGTGAGCCGGTCCGCCGTTGGCAGGCGCCCGCCCAGATCCAGCAGGGTCCGGACGAACAGCGCAGGCGGCAACGGGTACGGGGTGGGCACCCGCAACGGCCGGGCCCGCATCGTTCCCGCCTCGTCGAGCACGGACGCCTTGATGCCTCCGCCGCCACAGTCGATCGCCAGTGTGGTCACCACGTCGTTGAGTCTGCCCGCTGCCGGCCGGTCGTATGCGGGGGGCCGGATAGGCTGCCGTCCTGATGAGCGCCACGATGATCGTCAAGGACCTGGCCGCCGGGCACGGCGACCGCCCGCTCTTCGCCGGATTGGACCTGGTGGTCGCCCCCGGCGACGTGGTCGGGCTGGTCGGGCCGAACGGGGCCGGGAAGTCGACGCTGCTGCGTACCCTCGCCGGGTTGTTGCCGGTCGAGGCCGGCAGCGTGCGGCTCAGCCCGCCCACCGCGAGCGTCGGACACCTGCCACAGGAGCCGGAACGGCGACCGGGCGAGACGGTACGGGACTTCCTGGCCCGCCGGACCGGGGTGACCGCCGCGCAGGCGGCGTTGGACGCGGCGACCGAGGCGCTGACCGCCGGGGCGGCGGGCGCCGACGACGCGTACGGCGACGCGCTGGAGCGCTGGCTCGCCCTCGGCGGCGCGGACCTGGACGAACGCGCCGAGCAGGTGAGCGCCGACCTGGGGCTCGCGGTCGACCTGGACCACCCGACGACCGGGCTCTCCGGCGGTCAGGCGGCCCGGGCCGGGCTCGCGTCGCTGCTGCTGAGCCGGTATGACGTGTTCCTGCTCGACGAGCCGACGAACGACCTGGACCTGGCCGGGTTGGAACGGCTGGAGGAGTTCGTCACCGGGCTGCGGGCCGGCACGGTGCTGGTCAGCCACGACCGGGAGTTCCTCACCCGCACGGTGACCCGGGTGCTGGAGCTGGACCTGGCGCAGCAGCAGGTCAACCACTACGGCGGCGGGTACGCGGCCTACCTGGAGGAGCGCGAGGTGGCCCGCCGGCACGCCCGCGCGGACTTCGAGGAGTACGCCGACACCAAGGCCGGGCTGGAGGCACGGGCCCGCACCCAGCGTGGCTGGATGGAGAAGGGCGTGCGGAACGCCCGCCGCAAGGCCACCGACAACGACAAGATCGGCCGCAAGTTCCGCAGTGAGTCGAGCGAGAAGCAGGCCGCCAAGGCCAAGCAGACCGAACGGCTGATTGAACGGCTCGACGTGGTCGAGGAGCCCCGCAAGGAGTGGGAGCTGCGGATGGAGATCGCCGCCGCGCCCCGCGCCGGCGCCGTCGTGGCCACGCTGCGCGGAGCGGTGGTACGCCGGGGTGGCTTCACTCTCGGCCCGGTCGACCTGCAGATCGACTGGGCGGACCGGGTCGCGGTGACCGGGGCGAACGGCTCGGGCAAGTCCACCCTGTTGGCCGCGCTGCTGGGCCGGCTGCCGCTGGACGCCGGCACCGCGTCGCTCGGGCCCGGCGTGGTGGTCGGCGAGGTGGACCAGGCCCGCGGGCTGTTCCTCGGCGACGTGCCGCTGATCGACGCGTTCGAGGCTGCCGTACCCCATCTGTCGCCGGCGGACGCGCGGACCCTGCTGGCCAAGTTCGGCCTGCGTGCGGCGCACGTGCCCCGACCGGCGGCCACCCTCTCCCCGGGTGAGCGGACCCGGGCCGCGCTGGCCCTGCTCCAGGGCCGTGGGGTCAACCTGCTGGTGCTGGACGAACCCACCAACCACCTGGACCTGCCTGCCATCGAGCAGCTCGAATCGGCTCTGGCCAGCTACCCCGGAACGCTGCTGCTGGTCACCCACGACCGGCGGATGCTGGCCGCCATCGAGACCAACAGGCGACTCCGCGTCGATGGCGGGCGGATCGCCGAGGATTGATCCGTGCCCGCGGGCCGGCGCGGGGTGAGAATGACGCCATGCTCAAGTGGGAGTACGCCCTGCTGGTCCGCCGCCGCCAGGCCGCGACCAACGACCTCGGCTGGGAGGTCGTCTTCGTCTGGTACGGCCCGGACGGCTCGATGGTCGACGTGACGCCGTACGGCGACACCTCGCTGGCCCACCTGAACCGGGCCGGTGACCAGGGCTGGGAGTTGGTCGCGATGAGCGAGGACCCGTCCCTGCCCGGCAACCACGAACTGCACCGCTACCACCTCAAGCGGCCGAAGCCCGCCGACCCGCCACCTCGCCAGCGGATGCGCGGCGGCCGCCGGACCCTCTCCGGCTGACCCGTGGCGCGGCCACGTTGGCGTGGGCCGGTGTCCGCGTTGAGCCTGATGCCAGTGAGCATCATGATGCCGGTGTGGCATCACTGACTGTGGACCTGCCTCGCATCCTGCGACACGCCCAGCAGCTAGCTGCACCCGAGCAGGCAACGAGGTGGACTAGCGGGGCATACCGGGCGCGATTGCGGGTAACGCGCGGCGGGAGGTGGCCCGAATGGTCGCTTTGGCGCAAACTCCGCCCTCGGCCGACCGGCTGCGGGCGATCGACGAATTCCTCGGTCAGGCATGGGCGGACCAGGTCCGCCACGACGATCGGTTGCGGGACCTGGCGGTCGAGGTGCGGTTCGACCGGGGCGTGGCCCATCTGACCGGCGACGTGGCCGAGCCCGCTCAGCTACGGCTGGTGCGGGAGATGGTGGGGCGGCTGGCCGGTGTCTACGGCGTCTGGTGCCGGGTGGGCATCGGTGGGCGGGAGCCGGTGATCGTGGACCTCGGTTGTGGGCCGACCAAGCAGTGGTCGAGCAACCTGGGGCTGGACATCTATCCGGCACCCGGCGTGGACGCCGTCGCGGACCTGTCCGGCTCACTGCCGCTCGCCGACAACTCGGTGGACGTCCTCTTCGCGGTGCACATCCTGGAGCACCTGATCGACTTCCTACCGCTGGTCGACGAGTGTCATCGGGTGCTGCGCCCCGGTGGCGTGCTGCACGTGATGAGCCCCTGGTGGGGGCACGTGAACGCGGTGGCCGACCCGACCCACGTCCGGCTGATGGACGTGCAGACGTTCAAGGGGATCTGCCAGCTCCGGCCACCGGGCACGCCCCGGTGGTACCCACTGCACGCCGGCTGCGACGGCGCGTCGATCTTCGCCGACCTGACCCCCCTCCCCCCGGACGCCGATCCGGCACCCCAGTCCCACCTGGCCCGCTTCTTCGACTGACCGCCGAACCACCCCTACTGCTGAAGCGCGGGCGGGAGGGACCGGGGTTGGGTTGATTCGCGAAGTTCCAGGTGGTACGGGGCTTTGAGTTCCTTCGCAGGGGCGGCACGATCGCCGTCCAGGCGGTTGGCCAGGAGTTCGACGGCCAGGCGGGCGATCTGCTCCTTGTCCGGGGCCACGGTGGTCAGCGTCGGAGTGGAGAAGCGGCCGTCCTCGATGTCGTCGAAGCCGACCACCGCCACATCCTCCGGCACCCGCAGGCCGGCCTCGTGCAGAGCGCGCAGGGCACCGAGGGCGAGCGTGTCGTTGAAGCAGAAGACGGCGTCGAGGCGTACGCCGGAGCTGAGCAGGCCGCGCATCGCGGCCGCGCCGTCGGCGCGGTGCCAGGCCGGCGCGGGCGCCACCAGGGTCTCGTCGTAGCCGAGCCCGGCGGCGAGCAGCGCGTCGCGGTAGCCGGCCAGGCGCAGCCGGGCGCTGGCACCCTCGTCGGTGCGCTGCGAGCCGATGGCCGCGATCCGGCGGTGGCCGAGCTGAATCAGTTGACTGGTGACCTCCCGGGCCGCTGTCACGTTGTCGATCACCACTCGATCCGCCGGGCCATGCTCGACCCGCTCCCCGAGCAGCACCATGGGCGTGCCGTCCAGGCCGGCCAGATCCTCCGCGGTGAGCGCCAAAGGGCTGAAGATGAGCCCGTCGATCAGGTGGTCGGTGATGCCGGAGGCGACCACCCGCTCCTGCTCACGCCGACCGCCGGTCTGGTCGATCAGAACCGTCCAGCCGTACTGGGCGGCGGCGGTGACCACGTGGCGGGCCAGCTCGGCGAAGTACGGGATGTCCAGTTCCGGAACGGCCAGCGCGATCACGCCCGTGCGGCCCTTACGGAGGTGACGGGCGGAGAGGTTGGGCCGGTAGTTGAGCTCGGCGATGGCCTCCTCGACCCGAGCGCGGGTGTCCGGCCGCACGTGTACGTAGCCGTTCACCACGTTCGAAACGGTCTTGACGGACACGCCGGCCCGTTCGGCCACGTCTTTGAGCCTGTGCCGCACTGCGCAACCTCCCCGATGTAACCCAGCGCACCTTACCTTGTCTACCGCTCTTTACAACGTTGCCTACAACGTTGTAGAAACGGTGGACACCGGGTGAACGGTGACTGCGCTCACCCGGGCAACGGCATAGGAAAGGTGGCACCCCCTTGCGGACCGCGCAGCTGACGATCGACCCGGCCTTCTCCATCGGCCCGGCCGACCGACGCCTCTTCGGCTCCTTCGTCGAGCACATGGGGCGGTGCGTCTACGGCGGCATCTACGAGCCCGGCCACCCCACCGCCGACTCCCGCGGCCTGCGCCGCGACGTGCTGGACCTCACCCGCGAACTGGGCGTCTCGGTTGTCCGCTACCCGGGTGGCAACTTCGTCTCCGGCTACCGCTGGGAGGACGGGGTTGGGCCGGTCGGTGACCGGCCGCGCCGGCTCGACCTGGCCTGGAAGACGATCGAGACCAACGCCTTCGGGCTGGACGAGTTCATGACGTGGGCCGCCGAGGCCGACGTCGAGCCGATGATGGCGGTCAACCTCGGCACCCGGGGCGTCCAGGAGGCACTGGACCTGCTGGAGTACGCCAACCACCCGGGCGGCACCGAGCTCTCCGACCTGCGGCGCAAGCACGGCGCCGAGGACCCGTACGGCGTGCGGCTGTGGTGCCTGGGCAACGAGATGGACGGGCCGTGGCAGGTCGGCCACAAGACCGCCGACGAGTACGGCCGCCTCGCCGCCGAGGCCGCTCGCGCGATGAAGATGATCGACCCGTCGATCAGCCTGATCGCCTGCGGCAGCTCCAACCGGCGGATGCCCACCTTCGCCTCGTGGGAGGCGACGGTCCTGGAGCACACCTACGAGCACGTCGACTACATCTCGGCGCACACCTACTACGACCCGTCCGACGGCGACCAGGCCAGCGTCCTGGCGTCGGCCGTCGACATGGACAACTTCATCACCGAGGTCGTCGCGACCGCCGACCACGTGGCCGCCAAGCAGCGACACAAGCGCAAGCTGAAGATCTCCTTCGACGAGTGGAACGTCTGGTACGAGTCCCGCCTCCAGGCCGACCTGGACCGGCGTGGCTGGGTCGAGGCTCCGGCGCTGATCGAGGATGACTTCACCGCCGTCGACGCGGTGGTCGTCGGCGACCTGCTGATCACCCTGCTGCGCCACGCCGACCGGGTCGGCGTGGCCGCTCAGGCGCAACTGGCCAACGTGATCGCGCCGATCCGCACCCGCAACGGCGGCCCCGCCTGGCGGCAGAGCATCTTCCACCCGTTCGCGCTGACCGCGCGCTACGCCCGGGGCACCGTGCTGCGCACCGACCCGGTGTCGCCGCGCTACGACACCAAGAAGTACGGGGACGTGCCGGTGCTCGACACCGTCGCCGTGCATGACGAGGAGACCGGCGCACTGACCGTCTTCGCGGTGAACCGTGACCAGACGGACCTCGCATTGGACATCGATCTGCGCGCTCTGCCAGGACTATCCGGTTATTCCTTCCAGAGCATCGCTGCCGGGTCTGACCCGTCGGCGACCAATACCGAGGCCGAGCCCGACCGGGTGACGCCGCGGGAACTGCCCACACCCACCCCCGACGGCGGCCGGTGCACCGTGCGCCTGCCTGCCGTGTCCTGGAGCGTGCTGCGCTTCGGCCCGACCAGCGCCTGATGTCGCACCGGTCCTGAGCAGGCACAATTCATTCCGTTCCCCCTCAAGGAGAGATAAAGCATGATCCAGAACGATATGAGCCGGCGTCGCCTGCTCGGCCTCGGTCTCGGACTCGGCGCCGCGGCCTCGCTGACCCTCGCGGGCTGCGGCGGCGGCGATGACAGCACCTCCGGGCCGGCCGCCGGAAATGGGGGCAAAGAGTACACCGGCCCCAAGGTGGACCTGAAGCTGTGGAACGGCTTCACCGGCGGTGACGGCGACATCTTCAAGGCGCTGGTGAACCAGTTCAACACCGAGCACCAGAACATCGCCGTGTCGGTGGCCACGTACCAGTGGGAGGACTACTACAACAAGCTCCCCGGCGCGGCCTCCAGCGGCAACGGCCCGGACATCGCGGTCATGCACATGGACCAGCTCGCCACCTTCGCCGCCCGTGGCGTCATCACCGAGTTGGACGACGTGGCCAAGAACCTGGAGCTCTCCGAGGCGGACTTCGCCCCCACGGTCTGGAAGGGCGGCCTCTACAACAATAAGCGGTACGGCATTCCGCTGGACATGCACCCGCTCGGCTTCTACTACAACAAGACCGTGATGCAGAAGGCCGGCCTGGATCCGAACAAGCCGCCGACCACCAAGGACGATTTCACGGCGGCGTTGGGCGAGTTCAAGAAGGCCGGCGTGCAGGGCTTCTGGGTCAGCCCGTTCCAGTTCACCGGTGGCATGACGTTCTACTCCCTGCTCAACCAGTGGGGCGGCACCCTCTTCGACGCCGAGGTGGCCAAGGCGACGTTCAACTCCGACCCGGCGGTCGAGGCGTGCACCTGGCTGGTCGACATGATCAAGCAGGGTCACTCGCCGGCCAACGTCGGCCAGGACGCCGAGTACCTGGCGTTCAAGAGCGGCAAGAACGCCTTCACCTTCAACGGCATCTGGCAGATCAACGACCTGAAGAAGAGCCCCGAGGTGCAGTGGGGAGTCGCGCCGCTCCCCCAGATCGGCAGCAAGCCGGCGGCCTGGGCCAACTCGCACAACTTCACCATCGTGAAGCAGCGGGCCAACAACGCCAACAAGATCGCCGGCGCGAAGGTCTTCATCAACTGGTTGAGCCAGCACTCGCTGGACTGGGCCAAGGGCGGCCAGATCCCGGCTCGCAAGGCGGTCCGCGAGAGCGCCGAGTTCAAGGCGCTGCCGGAGATCTCGGCGCTCGCCCCCGAGCTGGAGTACGCGGCCTTCCCGCCGGCGACCCCGGGCCTCGGCGAGGTCATCAAGACCTTCTACGACACGTTCAACGTGGCCGCGCTGGGCAAGAAGTCGCCGAAGCAGGCGCTCGACGAGGGCGTGGCCAAGGCCAACAAGCAGCTCGAGGACAACCGCAAGAAGTACGGGAGCTGATAACCAGTGGCGGACGTGATCGAGGTCGGGGCGGCGCGCGGTGACGCGCCGCCCCCGGCGGCCAACGCTGCCCGCCGGGCCTCGGAGGGCCGGACCGGACGGGCGACGCCATACCTGTTCCTCGCCCCCTACCTGGTGCTGTTCGGGGTCTTCGGCCTGTTGCCGATCGTCGTCGGGCTCTGGCTGAGCGTGCACCAGTGGGACTTCCAGCTGCCGAACCGGCCGTTCGTCGGGTTGGACAACTACAAGGAGCTGTTCTCCAGCGACTCCGCCGTCTACGGCGACTGGTGGCAGAGCGTCCGGGCCACCGCCATCTTCACGGTGCTGTCGGTGCCGCTGCTGGTGGTCGTTCCGCTGGGGCTGGCGCTGCTTCTCAACCGCTCCTTCCCGGGCCGGACCTTCTTCCGGGCGGTCTATTTCGCACCGTACGTGCTGGGTGTCGCGGTGATCGGCCTGCTCTGGCGGTTCCTGCTCGACGCCAACCTCGGCCTTGTCAACCGACTCCTCGGTGTGGTCGGGCTGCCGTCGGACACGCCCTGGGTGACCAACATGCCGTGGGCGTGGATCTCTCTGGTCGGCGTCACCGTCTGGTGGACGTCGGGCTTCAACGCGGTGATCTACCTGGCCGGCCTTCAGGACATCTCGCCGGAGCTGTACGAGGCGGCCCGCATGGACGGCGCGAACACGTGGCAGCGGTTCCGCAACGTCACCCTGCCCGGATTGCGCCCGGTGCTGCTCTTCGTGATCACCACGACCGTGCTCGCCTCGGCGAACATGTTCGGCCAGTCGTTCCTGATCACCCAGGGTGCGCCCGGCACGGAGACTCGCACGGTGGTGTGGTTCATCGTCGAGGAGGGCCTGCGAAACAACAACGCCGGTAAGGCCGCCGCGATGAGCATCGTGTTCGCCCTGATGCTGGCGGTCGTGAGCATCGCCAACTTCCGCCTCTTCCGCTACCGGGAAGACTGAGGGGACCGCCATGACGACGCCCACGCCGACCACCAACGGCACCGCCTCGGGGCCACGCCGGGTCATGTTCTACGCCACCCTGGTCGCGCTCACCCTGATCTTCCTGACCCCGCTGGTGTGGATGGTCATCACCTCACTGAAGACCTACACGGCCGCCCAGGAGATTCCGCCGAGCTGGCTGCCGAACCCGATCGCCGGGTACGGCTACGAACAGATCCTCAACAACTCGGCCAACCCGGTGCTGCGCTGGTTCCTCAACAGCATGGTGGCCGCCACGCTGCACTCGCTGCTGGTGCTGGTGACCGCCTCGATGGCTGCGTACTCCCTGGCCCGGCTGCGGTTCCGCGGGCGCCGGGTGACCTTCGCCCTGATCGTCGGGACGCTGTTCATTCCGCCGACCTCGCTGATCATCCCGAACTTCCTGATCGTCGACCAGCTCAACTGGATCGACACCCTCGCCGTGGTGGTGGTGCCCGGCGCGGCCAGCGCGTTCGGGGTGTTCTTCCTGCGGCAGTTCTTCCTCTCCCTGCCGAACGAGCTGGAGGAGGCCGCCACGCTCGACGGCGCCAACCAGTGGCAGATCTTCTTCAGGGTCGTGCTGCCGCTGTCCAAGCCTGCGCTGGCAACCCTGGCCGTGCTGTCGTTCCTCACCAACTGGAACGACTTCCTCTGGCCGATCTTCGTGCTGTTCAGTCCGGAGCAGCTCACCCTGCCACCGGGCCTGGGCCTGCTCCAGGGCTCGTACGTCACCGACTACCCGGTGATCATGGCGGGCGCGGTACTGGCCAGCCTGCCGGTGCTGATCCTCTTCGTCCTGGCCCAGCGGCACATCATCCAGGGCGTCTCCCGCAGCGGTCTGAAGGGATGACGCGCGTCACCGCCCGGCGACGCGGCGCGGCGGCGATCGTTCTCGCCGCCGCGTTGCTCGTTCCGGGCTGCGCCGACGACACCGAGCCCACGCCCACCACGAGCAACGGGAGGGACCCCAGCATGTTCACCAACCCCGTGGTCAGAAGCGACGCCCCGGACCCGCAGGCGATCCAGGTGGGCGACACCTGGTACCTGTTCCACACCAACTCCGGGGGCCGCAACGTCCCCGTGCTCACCTCGACGGATCTGGTCGACTGGACCGAGGCCGGGGACGCCCTGCCGGCGCTGCCGGACTGGGCGGACG
Source organism: Micromonospora sp. NPDC050784 (assembly GCF_044456765.1). Taxonomy (NCBI): domain Bacteria; kingdom Bacillati; phylum Actinomycetota; class Actinomycetes; order Micromonosporales; family Micromonosporaceae; genus Micromonospora; species Micromonospora sp. NPDC050784. Next base: position 100,493 of record NZ_JBITGG010000001.1, read on the forward strand.
CTGGTAAGACCTGGGCGCCGGAGGCGATCCAGCTCGCGCCGGACCGCTTCCTGCTCTACTACACCGTCGCCGGCCGGGAGTCGGGGCGGCAGTGCGTCGGGCGGGCGGTGGCGAGCGCCCCGCAGGGGCCGTACCGGGACGACGCTGCCGGTCCGCTGATCTGCCAGGCCGACCTGGGCGGGGCGATCGACGCCAGCCCGTTCCGGGACGCCGACGGCAGCCTCTGGCTGCTGTGGAAGAACGACGGCAACGCGATAGGAGTGGACACCTGGCTCTGGTCGCAGCGCCTCGCCGACGACGGCCTGACCCTCGTCGGCGAGCCGACGAAGCTGCTCAAGCAGACCGAGCCGTGGGAGGGCACTCTGATCGAGGGGCCGTTCTTCCACCGCCAGGACGGTCGGCTGCTGCTCTTCTTCGCCGCCAACGCCTATGACCGTGCGGAGTACGCCGAGGGCTACGCGGTCTGCGAGAGCCCGACCGGCCCGTGTGTGAAGGCCGCCGAGAACCCGATCCTGAAGAGCAACGAGGCCGCCTCGGGCCCCGGCCACGCGTCGATGGTGGTCAAGGACGGCCGGACCTGGCTGCTGTACCACGCCTGGCCGCCCGGCCAGGAGGGCAGCACCGACCCGGGTCGTCAGACCTGGCTGGACGAGGTCACCTGGGTCGACGGCAAACCGGTCGTCAAGGGGCCCACGCCCGGGCCCCAGCCGCGCCCCTGAGCTGATCGTGCGGGAGGGCCCCGGAAACGGGGCCCTCCCGCACCTGGCAGGTCAGTCGGTCGCCTCGCGCGGGGCCGGGGCGACCGCCGGTTCGTGTCGGGCCAGCCGGTTGCGGCGGTAGCCGTAGCCGAAGTAGATCAGCGCGCCGAGCAGCATCCAGGCCAGGAACCGCAGCCAGGTCTCCACCGACAGGTTGAGCATCAGGTAGAAGCAGGCCAGCGCCGAGACGATCGGCAGCACCGGCGAGAACGGCACTCGGAACGGCCGCTCCAGGTCCGGACGCTTGCGGCGCAGGATCGGCACCGCGATCGACACGAGGACGAACGCGCAGAGCGCGCCGATGCTGACCAGGTCGGCCAGCGCCGAGAGCGGCAGGAAGCCGGCCAGCAGCGCGACCGCGACCGTCATGATCGCCGAGATCCGGTACGGGGTGCCCCAGCGCGGGTGCACCTTCGCGATCGAGGGCGGGATCAACCCATCCCGGGCGATGGCGAAGCCGATCCGGCCCATTGCCACCAGATCGACCAGGATGACGCTGGTCAGGCCCGCGACGGCGGCGATGGAGACCAGCACGGCCGCCCAGCCCGCGCCGACCGACTCGAAGGCCGACGCGATCGGGGCGCCCCGGTCGATCTCGGTGTACGGCACCATCCCGACCACCACCAGCGAGACGCCGATGTAGAGCACCGTGGAGATCAGCAGCGTGCCGAGCAGACCCAGGGTGAGGTCCCGCTTGGGCTTCCTCGTCTCCTCGCCCAGGTTGGCCACGGCCTCGAAGCCGGTGTACGCGAAGAAGACCACGGCGGCGGCGCTGAGCACCCCGACGAAGCCGAAGACCGAGGGCTCCAGCCCGAAGAGCGCCTGCGTGACCGGTTGCTTGATGCCGTCGTCGCCGCTCCCGGCGGGCTCGGCCGGCGGGATGAACGGGGTGAGGTTGGCGGCCTTGACGAAGAACAGCCCGGCGACCACCACGAAGACGCAGATGGCCACCTTGACCAGCACCAGCAGGTTGGTGATCCGGGCGGACTCCCGGATGCCGACGATCGCCACGATGCCGAGGATCAACACGATGGCGATGGCGCCCACGTTGACCGTGCTGCCCTCCTCGCCGAACCACCGGGTCGGCAGGTCGAGCAGCTCGGCGAGGTAGCCGGACCAACCTCGGGCCACCACGGCGGCGCCGAGGGCGAACTCCAGCAGCAGGTCCCAGCCGATGATCCAGGCCACGATCTCGCCCATCGTGGCGTACGCGTAGGTGTAGGCGCTGCCGGCGGTCGGCACGCTGGAGGCCAGCTCGGCGTAGCAGAGGGCGGCGAGCAGGGCCACCACGCCGGCGATGGCGAAGGAGATCACCACGCCCGGCCCGGCGCTGTCCCGGGCCTCGATCCCGGTGAGCGTGAAGATGCCGGTGCCGATCACGATGCCGATGCCGAAGCCGGTGAGGTCGATCGCGCCGAGCCGCCTCTTCAGCCCCAGCTGGCCGTCGCTGCCGTCGGCCTCACCTTGGGCTATCACGTCCTTGATTGGTTTTGTGCGCAGCACGGACACCCGGTCACCCCTCCCACCGTGCGACCACCTCCGCGGCGGCCGGTGACCGCCGTTGCTACCCAGCGGCGCGATTGGTCAACCACGAACTCTTGCGGCGATGGCCAGACTGTGAAAATTTCCTACCAGCAACGCGGACATCAGCGGCGAATCTTGCCGCGCACCGCGCGAAACATCCGGGAGCCCCAACGAAGGGACACACCGCATGAAAGCCACCCGACTCGGAGTCGCCGGGCTGGTCGCAGCCCTGCTCGGCACGTTCGTCACCGCCACCCCCGGGACCGCCGCACCCGGCGCGGCCGACACCACCAGCACCGCTACCTGCGCCACCGACCCGGCCACCCCGAAGCGGCAGTTCCGGGCCATGTGGATCTCGTCGGTGGTAAACATCGACTGGCCCAGCAAGGCGTCCCAGACCAACCCGGACCGGATCGCGGCCCAACAGGCCGAGTACCGCGAGCTGCTCGACCTGGCCGGGCGACTGCACCACAACGCCGTCGTGGTGCAGGTCCGACCCACCGCCGACGCGCTCTGGCCCTCGCCGTACGAGCCCTGGTCGGAGTACCTGACCGGGGTACGCGGCCAGGACCCGGGCTGGGACCCCCTGGCCTTCCTGGTCGACGAGTCGCACAAGCGGAACCTGGAGTTCCACGCCTGGTTCAACCCGTACCGCGTGTCCATGCCGGCCCCCGGTGGCGCCGGCGCCGACCTCGCCCAACTCGCCCCCGGCCACCCGGCCCAGCAGCACCCCGACTGGACCTTCGCCTACCCACCGGCCGGCGTGGCCGGCAGCCGGCTCTACTACAACCCCGGGATACCCGAGGTCCGCGAGTTCGTCCAGACCGCAATGATGGACGCCGTCAAGCGGTACGACATCGACGGCGTCCACTTCGACGACTACTTCTACCCCTACCCCAGTGGCACCTACCAGGTGCCGGACGACGCGACCTTCGCGGCCCACAACCGGGGCTTCACCGACCGGGCCGACTGGCGGCGGGACAACATCAACCTGCTGGTCCAGGAGATGAACGGCAAGATCAAGGCGGCGAAGCCGTGGGTGAAGTTCGGCGTCAGCCCGTTCGGCATCTGGCGCAACAAGACCGCCGACCCGCTCGGCTCCGACACCACCGGCAGCCAGTCGTACGACATCATCTCCGCCGACACCCGCAAGTGGATCAAGCAGGAGTGGATCGACTACGTGGTGCCGCAGCTCTACTGGTACATCGGCCAGTACCCGGCCGCCGACTACGCGCGCCTCGTGCCGTGGTGGGCCGAGACGGTGCGCGGCACCCGCGTGCAGCTCTACATCGGCCAGGCCGACTACAAGAGCGGCGACCCGGCGTACGGGCCGTACTGGCAGAACCCGCGTGAGCTGTCCGACCACCTGACGCTCAATCGGTCGTACCCGGAGGTGCAGGGCAACGTGCACTTCTCCGCGGTGCAGGTGCGGGCCAACCGGCTCGGCGCCACCGACATCTACGCGGGCGAGCACTACTCCCGCCCGGCGCTGGTGCCGGCCATGCCCCACCTGCCGGCCCGGCCGCTGCTCTTCCCGGTGGTCACCAAGGCGACCCGGCAGGCCGACGGGGTCCGACTCACCTGGCGGCAGCCCGCCGACGGCGTCGGCCCGCTCGGCACCGCCACCTCGTACGCGATCTACCGCTTCGACGGCACCACGCTGCCCGGCCGGTGCGCCACGGCCGACGCCGCGCACCTGGTCGACACCGTCCGGGCCACGCCCGGCGGCACCCAGTCCTGGGTGGACACCTCGGCCGAGCCCGGTCAGCGCTACACCTACCAGCTGACCGCGCTGGACCGGTCGGCCAACGAGAGCCCCGCGAGCCCGCCGGCATTCGTCAGGCACTGACCCACTTCTCTGAATGCCCCGGACGCCTCGCGCGTCCGGGGCATTCGTCTGTTTCAACGTATGTCACCAATAGTTGGCGACGCGCATACCGCCTAGTTGATCAGCTGATCGACACTCATCGACATCCGGTAACCCGCCGGTAACTTCCGTCCCACCCGCTCACCCCGCGGAGGTAACCCGTGCCCCGACGTCTCGCCACCCTGCTCGCCTCGGGCGCGTTAGCGCTGCTCGCCACCCTCACCATCGCCTCCCCCGCCGCCGCCGTCACCCCCGCCCAACGGCTCTCGGTGCTGTCCAGCTGGACCCAGACCAGCGCGTCCAGCTACAACTCGTGGAACAGCGCCCGGGTCAACCGGGCCCCCTGGGCCGAGTACAACTTCAACTGGTCCACCGACTACTGCTCGTCCAGCCCGGACAACCCGCTCGGCTTCACCTTCAACCTGGGCTGCTACCGGCACGACTTCGGCTACCGCAACTACAAGGCGGTCGGCCAGTTCTCCGCCAACAAGTCCCGCCTCGACAGCGCCTTCTACGAGGACCTCAAGCGCGTCTGCGCCACGTACAACTCGGTCGTCCGGCCGGCCTGCTACAGCCTGACCTGGACGTACTACCAGGCGGTCAGCATCTTCGGTTCGGTAGCGGCCGTCCAGCAGGCCGACATCGACCGCGCCGCCCGAATGAAGGCCCAAGCCGAAGCCAACGCCGCCACCCACTAACCCCGCGCCCCCAACCCGCCCCCCTTCGCCGCGTTGATCAAGAGGTTTCGGTCATCGGAAGCGCGTTTCCTGACGCAAATCTCTTGATCAACAAGGGCGGAGCGGGGTGGGTGGGGGGTGGGGTAGGGGGTTAGGCGCGTTCGGTTCGGGTGGCTGGGTGGCGGTCGGAGTCGGTGGGACGGCGGGGTATCGGTTGGGACAGGCCGGTGCTGAAGCGGGTCGAGTCCGCCGCCAGGTCCGGGTGTTCCACGTCGAGTGCCAGCGCCGCGGCCTCGTCCAACCCCAACTCGGCACCCTCGCCGTACGCGTCGTCGAAGGCCGCGTCGCCCAACACCGCGCGCAACTCCGCCTGCTGTTCGGCCCAGTAACCGCCGTAGATGCCGGGGGTGGCACGCATGCTCGCCCGGGTGGCCTGCGCGGCCCCGAACAGGCGGGCTGCGGTCAACCGCTGCCCGCCGATCGCGCAACGCACCGCGACCGCGTTCAAGGTGTCGCACGCCCGGCCGTGGTAGCCGTGCCCCATCCGGGAGCGCAGCGCCACCAGCAGATGCTCGTGGGCGGCGATCACGTCGCCGCGGGCCAGCGCGACCATGCCGAGCAGCATGTCCACCGAACGCCGGCCCCGCTCCACGGGTCGGGCCGCCTCCACCGGACGCACCGCGCCCAGCAGCTCCGCGGCCTCCTCCAGGGCGCCCCGCCGCCAGAGCAGCTCGGCCAGGCTGAACACCGCGAACAGCGCCTCGCCGACCACGTCCTGCCCGTGCGCCCAGTCGATGACCTCCCGGCACACCCGCTCGGCCTCGACGAACTGCCCCATGTCCACCAGCGGCGCGGCCCGGCCGGCGAGCACCCGGGCCAGCAGGCCGGCGTCGCCGGCCTGCCGGGCCGCTGCCTCGGCCCGCTGGGAGTAGCGCAGCTCCTCGGCGAACTCGCCGTCGGCGCCGGCATGCAGCGAGTGCATGTGGTACGCCGCCGCCAGCTCCGCCTCCGGGATCCGCTCCCCCGTCTCGGCGATCCGCCCGTACAGCCGGAACAGCCACAGCCGCCCCTCGCGCGCCAGGCCCCGCTCCAGCCACCACTGGTCCAGCCCGCCCGCCAGACCGAGACCGGCGCGGGCGCTGCCGCCGGTGGCGCACCACCGCAGCGCGGCGCGCAACTCCCCGGCCAGTGGATCGAGGGCATACAACGACAGCGTCACCGGCCGGCCGTCCTGGCCCAGGTGGGCCCGGTCCAACGCGTGCGCCGACCAGGCCACGTGCCGGTCCCGAGCGGCCTGCTCCTCACCCGCCTCGGCCAGCCGCCGCGCCGCGTACGCCCGGATGGGGTCGAGCATCCGGTAGGTGCTGCCGGCGGCGCGCGGCTCGGCCAACACCATCGACTTGTCCACCAGGACCGAGAGCGGGTCCAGCGGATCGTCACCCAGCAGCCACTCCACCGTCGCCAGATCCACCGGGCCGGCGAAGACCGCCAGCCACCGCAGCAGGCGGGCGGCCCGGGGCCCAAGCGTCCGGTACGACCACGTGACGGTGGCCTGCATGGTCAGGTGGCGTTCGGTGGCCGAGCGCTGCACCGCCCGGCTCGCCGGGGTGGGCGGCGACGCACCGGCCGCCGCCGCGACCAGGTCCACGGTGTCCTGCTGGTTGCCGGACCAGCCCCGCTCCACCGGCGGCGGATCCGGGTCCTCCCGGCCGGCGTCCAGGGTGCCGAGGACATCGTCCAGCCGCTCGGCGAGCTGGCCGACGGAGAGCACCCGCAGCCGGGCGGCGGCCAACTCGATGGCGAGCGGCAGACCGTCCAGCCGTTGCACGACCCGGCGCAGGTCGGCGGACTCGGCCGGGTCCGGCTGTCGACCACCACGCGCCGCAGCCGTACGGTCCAGCAGCAGCGCCACCGCGTCGCTCTCCGCACCGTCCGCGCGCGGGTCGACCGAGAGCGGCGGAATCCGCCACACCACCTCGCCGGGCAGGCTGAACGACTCACGACTGGTGGCCAGCACCCGTACGCCGGCCCCGCCGGACAGCAGACGCGCGATCACCTCCGCGCAGGCGGCCGGTTGGGTGTCGCAAGTGTCCAGTACGACAAGCATCCGGCGGCCGGCCGCGTACTCGACGAGGGTGTCCAGCATCGGCCGGCCGGGCTCGGGTCGCAGGCCGAGCACGGCGGCGATGGCGAACGCCACCAACCCCGGGTCGGTCACCGAGGCGATGTCGACGAACCAGACCCCATCCGGGTACGCCTCGACGACTCCGCTGGCCAGCTCCACCGCGAGCCGCGTCTTACCCGCCCCGCCCGCGCCCAGCACGGTGACCAGGCGGTGTTGTCGCACCAGTAGGCCCAACTCGATGCGCTCGGCCTGCCGGCCGACGAACGAGGTCACCTGGGTGGGCAGGTTGTGCGCCACCGCGTCGGCGGTGCGGGGCCGGGGGAACTGCCGCTCCAGACCCGGTGCGATCAGTTGGAACAGTCGTTCCCGGTCGTCGAAGCCGCGCAGTCGGTGCAGGCCCAGGTCGAGCAGGGTCGCACCCGGCGGCAACGGCTCGGCCCGACGTGCGGTGGACGCCGTGCAGAGCACCTGCCCGCCGTGCGCGGCGGCGGCCACCCGGGCGGCCCGGTGCACCTCGGGGCTGGCGTACTCGCCGTCGCGTGGCTCGGCGTAGCCGGTGTGCAGGCCCATTCGCACGCGGGGCGCGGCTTCGGAGGTGGGCCAGTCGTGGCTGGACAGTGCGCGCTGGGCGGTCAGGCACGCGGTCATCGCCGCGGTCGCTTCCTCGAAGGCCAGGAAGAACGAGTCGCCCTCAGTCAGCAGCTCCGCGCCACCCGTGCTGGCCAGCGTGCGACGCAGCAGCCGTCGATGCTCGGCGAGCACCGGGCGGTAGTCCGGGCCGAGTAGCTGGGACAGCCGGGTTGAGCCCTCGATATCGGTGAATACGAAGGTCACCCAACCGCTCGGGAGCTGGATCCGTGGCGACATGCGAGGAACCTCCGCCCGTGACGTCGGGTTCATGCTGCCTGAGTCCGGACGATCACACATCGTGAGAACGGTTGGGCAAGTGCCGCCTCAACGTGCCACTCGGACCCGCTCCCGGCAAGGCTGGCCCACCAGGCGGCGGCGAATTGGCCCGATCAGCAGCCGCAGGCACCGCCGCAGCAGCCACCAGCGGCGGGTGCCGGGGCGCCACCGGCGGCATTACCCCGGCCGGTGACCGCGACCGCGGAAAGAAGCTTGACCGTGTCGGCGTGTCCCTGTGGGCAGCTGGCCGGCTCACCGGCCGCCGCCATCGAACGGTTGACCTCGAAGGTGTCGCCGCAGGCGCGGCAGCGGAACTCGTACCGGGGCATGCCACCCAGGGTACGTGGATCTGACGCTTGGCGAAGCATGGGTGATACTCGACAGGTGGTGGACGGCGAGGACGACACGCGTGTGCAACCGTTACGACCGGCCGCGCCGCTGGACGGGCCGCTCGCAGGCTCGGGGGCCGCGCCCGATCCGGTGGGCAAGGTGCCCCGCCCCCGCCGCCCCTGGCTGAGCTGGCGTTCGACGGACGCACCGACCACACCACCGGCCACCGCGCCGACCACACCACCGGCCACCGCGCCGACCACACCACCGGCCACCGCGCCGGCCGCGCCAGCGGGTGAGCCCACCGCGACCGACCTCGCCGGGTCCGACCCGGACGCGAGCGCCACCGGCACGAAGGCCCCGGCCGAGCCCACCCCGGCCGCCGCCCCGCCGGCCGAGGCCGTCAAGACCGACGCCCCGAAGACCGAGGCCGTCAAGACCGGCGCCCCGAAAACCGAGGCCGTCAAGACCGACGCCCCGAAGACCGAGGCCGTCAAGACCGGCGCCCCGAAGACCGAGGCCGTCAAGACCGACGCCCCGAAGACCGAGGACCAGGCCGACACCCCCAGGACCGACGTCACGAAAGGCGAAGGCCCGGAGGCGGACGGCAAGGCTAGCGACCCGGCCGCGCCGAAGCCGGCCGGCGGGTCGAGCGCCGACACGCCGGCAGACGACGCGAAGACCGCCGCCGGTGCAGCGGATCCGGCGAAGACCACTGTGGATGAGATGCCGGTCGTGCCGGCGTCCGACCCGGCCCGTCGGCGGCGGGTGCAGTTCGCGCACGCGGTACGGCTGCCGCCACGCCAGGCAGCGGCCTCCGCGGCTCGGGCGACGCGTGCCTGGGCTCGCCGGCCGAGTGGTCGGCTGACCCTGCCTGGCGTCTTCCTGTTGGCGCTGGTGGCGGTGACCGCCGCGGCGGGAGCGCTGCTCGTGCCGGCCGCGATCCGCGCACCGCGTCCGGTCGCGGTCGACGCCTCGGCCGCGCCGACCGGGGTCGCACCGCCGGGGGGGCCGTCCGGCCTGCCCACCGGCCCGCTGCCCACCGGGCCGCTGCCGACCCTTCCGCTGCCCAGCGGCGGTTTGCCCGGCAACGGGCTGCCGACCGGGTCGGTGATCGGTGGCCGACCGTCGGACGCCCTGGCCGGCTGGGCGCAGCAGGTCGGCGCCAAGGTCGGTGTCCCCCCGGTCGCCATGCAGGCGTACGGCTACGCCGAGCTGGTGCTCGCCCAGACCAACCGCAGCTGTGCGCTGAGCTGGACCACGCTGGCCGCGATCGGTCAGGTCGAATCGGGGCACGGCTCGGCCAACGGCGCGCGACTGGGGCAGGACGGCAAGGCAATACCGAAGATCATTGGGCTGCCGTTGGACGGCAACGGCGGCCGGATGCGGATCATCGACACCGACCGTGGGGCGCTCGACGGAGACTCGACCCTCGACCGCGCGATCGGACCGATGCAGTTCATCCCGACCACCTGGCAGGAGATCGGCGCGGACGCCGACAACGACGGGCTCAAGGACCCGCACGACCTGGACGACGCCGCCCTGGCAGCGGGAAACTACCTTTGCAAGGGCGGGCGAAACCTGAGCATTCCGGGCGACTGGTGGAACGCGATCCTCTCCTACAACGATGTACGGCGCTACGCCCAGGACGTCTACGACACCGCGAACCGGTACGGACGGGCCAGTCGGTCGTGAAGTGATCGTCTCGATACGTTGGAGAACTGGACACTTCCCCCGGGCCTCTGTTAGCGGCAAGCTAGACGGGTGATGGTGCGCGAGTGGGACCCCAGGACCGCGTCGTCCGCCGAGATCGCGTCGCTGTTGGCCACGCTGAACGCGGTCTTGGCGGCCGATCTGCCGCAGGACCCGCCCTGGCGGGAGACTTCGCTGCGGGAATACCTCGCCGAGGTGATGCCCGGCGAACGGCGGATCTCCTGGATCGCCCAGGCCGAGCCGACCACCCCGGGCGACACGGGCGCGGTGCTCGGCCAGGTGCACGTACTCCTTCTGGGTGACATCGGCGTGCTCGAGGTGCTGGTGCACCCGTCCGCGCGGCGCACCGGCCTCGGTCGTGACCTGGTGTTGCGTGCCGCCCGCCGGGTCTACCAGGAGGGCTTCCGGTCGATCGGGGTCGAGGTCGTCGGCGACACACCCGCGATCGGGTTCTACGAGTCGCTCGGCTTCACCCGGGAGTACGTGGAGACGCGCAGCGTCCTCGACCTGACCGCGGTGGACTGGGCCGAGCTGGCCGAGATGGCCACCGGCATCGGCGCGGGCTACCAGCTGGAGTTCTTCCCGGGCGGGCCGCCGGACGACCTGATCGAGGCGTACGCGCGGGCCAAGGCCGAGGTGCGCGACGTCGACGACGGTGAGCTGCGGCCCAGCTCCTACGACCCGGAGCGGCTGCGCGACAGCCTCGACACGCTGCACCGGCGGGGCATGAAGCCGTACATCGTGCTCGCCCGGCACGAGCAGAGCGGCGAGGTGGCCGGCCTGACCGAGGTGGTGGTGCCGGCGCAGCACCCGACCCGTGCCGACCAGTACGACACGATCGTCGCGCAGGATCACCGGGGCTACGGCATCGATCGGGCGATCAAGGCCCGGATGCTGCTGGAGCTACGCTCCGCCGAGCCGGAGCTGATCGAGGTGCAGACCTGGAACGCGCAGGCCAACGAGGCGATGCTCAAGGTCAACGCGGAGCTGGGCTACCGCCCCGACCGGGACTGGTGCGAATACAGCGTCGACGTCGCTGAGCTGGTGCACCGCCTCGACCCGCCGCGCTGAGGAATTCACGAAACTGTCCATTAGGGGATGGACGGTGGACAGTCGCGCACCTTAACGTGCGTTGACCCCCATCCACCCATCGTGGAGGCCCTATGCGCCCGCGCCGCTCAATCGCCGCGCTCGCGACCGCCACCGCCGCCGTGACCATCACGGCGCTCGGCGTCGCACCCACCGCGGCCAGCGCCGCGCCCACCGATCTGTTCATCTCGGAGTACGTCGAGGGTTCGTCGAACAACAAGGCGATCGAGTTGTTCAACGGCACCGGCGCCGCCGTCGACCTGGCGGCCGGTGGCTACCAGCTGCAGCTCTACTTCAACGGTTCCACCACGGCCACCACGATCGCCCTGACCGGCAGCGTCGCCGCCGGCGACGCGTTCGTGTTCGCCAGCGCCTCGGCCGGGGCCGCCATCCTCGCCCAGGCCGACCAGACCACCGGGGCGAGCCTCTTCAACGGTGACGACGCGATCGTGCTGCGCCGGGGCACCACCGTGCTCGACTCGATCGGCCAGGTGGGTGTCGACCCGGGCACCGAGTGGGGTGCCGGCGTCACCAGCACCGCTGACAACACCCTGCGCCGCTTGCCGAGCGTGGCCGCCGGTGACACTGACCCGTCGGACGCCTTCGACCCCGCCACGCAGTGGGCAGGCTTCCCCGTCGACACGTTCGACGGGCTGGGTACGCACACCGTGGACGGCGGTGGCCCGGTAGATGTACCGGCCACGTTGACCTGTGGCGGGCCGCTGGTCACCGCCGCGGGCACGGCCGCGAGCCGCGAGGTGACCGCCGCCGACCCCGACGACACGATCGTCGACCTGGCGGTGACCGCGATCAGCCCGAGCCCGACCACCGGCTCGATCACCCGTACCGCCTTCACCCCCGCCGACGGGGTGGGCGGCACCGCCCGCGCCACGGTCGGCGTGAGCGCCGACCTCGCCGCCGGGGCGTACACCGTCACCCTCACCGCGACCGACGCCGGCGGTGGCACCGCGAGCTGCGCCCTGGTCGTGCAGGTGACCCGGGAGCTGACCGTCGGCGAGGTGCAGGGTCCGACCACCGACGCCGAGTCGGGTCCGACCGACAGGTCGCCGCTCGCACCGGCGAGCGGCAACGGCACGAGCAGCACTCTGTACGACGTACGCGGCGTGATCACCCAGTTGACCCTGGCCCGCACCTCGGCCGGGGCGGAGCAGCACGGGTTCTTCCTGCAGAGCCGCGTTGGTGACACCGACGGCGACCCGACCAGCTCCGACGGCATCTTCGTGTTCATGGGCACGTTCACCTCGCTGATCGGCGGTTATGTGCCGACGGTCGGCGACGAGGTGGTGCTGCGGGCCCGGGTGTCGGAGTACTACAACTTCACCCAGCTCTCCGGCGCGTCCCTGGTCCGCCGGATCGGTGGCGGCCTGGCGGTGGACACCGCGGTGGCGGTGACCGACGCGGTGCCGCCGGCCGTGCTGACCGACGCGGAGCGTTTCTGGGAGCGGAACGAGGGCGCCCGCATGCGGGTACGCGCGGGAAGCGGCGCGGTGAGCGGCCGGGACGTCTTCGCCTCCACCGCCGACGCGGAGCTATGGGTGGTCGACCGCGACGACCCTCTGCTGGACCGCGCCGACCCGTACTCCCGGCGGGTCTTCCGTGACTCGCACCCGTTGGACAACGACCCGACCCGCCGCTTCGACGACGGCAACGGCCAGCGGACGCTGCTCGGCAGCATGGGCGTGAAGGCCACCGCCGGGGACAGCGCCGCGCTGCTCCCGCCGGCGCACACCTTCGACACGCTGCGGACGGACGCGGTGGGCGGGGTCTACTACTCGTTCGAGAAGTACGGCGTCCAGGTCGAGGGGGCGGAGTTCGCCGCCGGGGCCGACCCGTCGAAGAACAACCCGCCCAAGCCGGCCGACCGGTCGCAGGAGGTGGCCGTTGCCACCTACAACGTGGAGAACCTGTACGACTACCGCGACGACCCGTTCGACGGCTGCGACTTCGCCGGTAACGCCGGCTGCGTGGGCGTCGACCCGCCGTTCGACTACGTTCCGGGCAGCGAGGCGGAATACCGCGAGCAACTGGCCGCGCTCGCCGACCAGATCGTCAAGGACCTGCACGCACCGGATCTGATCCTGGTGCAGGAGGCCGAGGACCAGGACATCTGCACGGTCTCCGGGGCGGCCCTGAGCTGCGGCGACACCAACAACGCCGATGGCGCTCCGGACAGCATCCAGGAGTTGGCGCTCACGGTGGCGGCGGCCGGTGGGCCGGCGTACGCCGCCGCCTATGACCGGACCGGCGCGGACGCCCGCGGTATCACCGCCGCGTTCCTGTACCGCACGGACCGGGTGTCGCTGGCCGCCGCGACGGCGAACGACCCCCTGCTGGGCTCGGCACCGACTGTCGAGTACCGGGCTCCGGGGCTGCCGGCCAACGCCGACGTGCAGAACCCGAAGGCCCTCAACGCGGTGTTGCCGGCGGATGTGGACACCTCGACCGGTCGGGACGGGAACAACGTCTTCACCCGTGCGCCGCAGTTGGGCAAGTTCAGCGTGGCCGCGGCACCCGGCTCGACCGAGCGGTTCACCCTGTACGCGCTCAGCAACCACTACTCCTCGGGCCCGGACGGCCGGGTCGGGCAGCGGCGGGAGCAGGCGCGTTACGGCGCGGCGATCGTGACCGCGATCGAGGCGGCCGACCAGACCGCCCGGGTGGTCTACGGCGGGGACCTGAACGTCTTCCCCCGCCCGGACGATCCCATCGCGACGGGCAGCCAGCCCACGCCGTCGGACCAGCTCGCCCCGCTGTACGAGGCGGGCCTGCACAACCTGTGGGACAACCTCGTCGCGGACGTGCCGGCCTCGGCCTACTCGTACAGTTTCGAGGGGCAGGCGCAGACGCTCGACCACCTGTTCGTCAACGACGCGTTCTACGCCGACCTGGTGCAGGTGCGGGCGGCGCACATCAACGCCGACTGGCCGGCGGAGTTCGCCGGTGACGGCTCACGGGGTTCCAGTGACCACGACCCGCAGGTGGCCCGGTTCCGGTCCCGTGCGTCGCTGACAGTGGCCGACACGGCGGTGACCGAGGGCGACCAGGGCACCCGTCAGCTCACCTTCAGCGCCACCGTGTCCCGGCCGCTGTCCCAGTCGGTGCTGCTCTGCGCCGCCACCGTCGGCCTCACGGCGCAGGCGGGTTCGGACTTCGACCCGTACGCCGGCTGCAAGGTGTTGGCCGCCGGGCAGACGTCGGTGGCGTTCCCGGTGACGGTGCGCGGTGACCGCAAGCGAGAGTCGGACGAGAAGTTGACGCTGCTGGTGGCCGGCGTGCCCGGCCTGCGGCTGGCCGACCCCCTCGCGACCGGAACGATCACCAACGACGACTGAGGTTTCCGCTCCACCGCGCGTGATCGCGCTCGATCCAGGATGTAGTGGCCTCCTCCGACCAGGAGGCCACTACATCCGTTTTTTCAGCATGATCTTGCCCGGGGCGTAACACCGCGCCGCCGCCGAGCCAATGAAGGGGTGTAAGGACGGCCAACGAGAGGACGGCCTGTGACTATCCCGAGCCCAGGCGGGGGTGACCTAGCGATCCTCGGCGCCGACCCCGAGGCGTTCGAGCGGTTCTACCGGCGGCACGTCGAGACGATCGGCCGCTTCGTCGCTCGTCGCGTCGACGACCCCCACACCGCCGCCGACCTCACGGCCGAGGTGTTCCTCGCGGTGATCGACTCCGCGGCCGGTTACCGGCCGGAGCGGGGCAGCGAGTTGGGCTGGCTCTTCGGCGTGGCCCGCAACGTCATCGCGGCCGAACACCGCCGGGCGACCCGACTCCTGCGGGCCAGCGGTCGCATAGCGGGACGACGGCTGCTCGACGCCGACGACATCGCCCGGATCGAGGAACGCATCGACGCCGAGTCGCTGGCCCGCCGCACCTACCAGGCGCTGAGCGGCCTACCGGAGCGCACCCGCGCGCTGTTGGAACTTGTCGCCGTCGACGGCCTGTCCGTGGCGGACGCCGCCGAAGCACTCGGCATCTCCCCGGTCGCCGCCCGGGTCCGTGTGCATCGGGCCCGCCGTGCGGTACGCCTCGCGCTCGCGCAGTCCGAATCCGCACTCGTCTGATCGGAGGGATGATCGCCATGACCCACACTCCACTGGGCAACTTCGAGGAACGACTCCTCGGCGAGCTGCGGGACCGTGTTTCCAACCGAACCTCCGACTCGGCGCCGACCACGCCTCCCGTCCGCGCAGCACGCCCGGGCCCGCGTTGGCGTACGCAGGGCTGGCGCCTCGCCGGGGTCGGTGGGCTGGTCGCCCTGCTGACCATCGGCGGGTTGGTGGTGCAGACGGTGGACGACGAGCCACCGACGGCGAGCGCGGCCGAGATCCTGACCGACGCCGCGGAGACCGCCCGGCAGCAGCCCGACCTGGTGGCGCGCCCCGGTCAGTTCCTCTTCGTCGAACTGCGGCTCACCTGGCGGGATCGGCCGGATGCCGGCCCGTATACGGAGGAGCGGCTCCAGCGCTGGGTACCGGTCGGCGACGACCCCACCTGGCAGCAGCGTCGGAGGCTGGAGAGCCGCCCCGACGAGTGGCGGACCGACAACGTCTCGCACCTGGCGCCGCCGCCCGGCTACTTCCAGGGCCTGCCCACCGAGCCGGAGAAGATGGCGCAGTACCTGCGGGATCACCCGATCCCCCTGGATCTGCCCGCCGGCGCGGACCTGGAGGCCATCCGGAACGACCCTACGACGATCTTCGGCGACGGAATGTGGATGCTTGAGGGGTACGTGCCGCCGCAGTCGCTCGGCGCGCTGTTCCAGGCGATGGCCCAGGTGCCCGGGGCCACCGTGTTGCCCGGTGAGATTCGGGACGCGGCCGGCCGACGGGGCGTGGCACTGCGGACGCCGGGCGTGATCGGCGCCCACATCGACCTGATCTTCGACCGGGAGACCCACGCCTACCTCGGCACCCGCCGTCTCATCGTGCGGGATGGCAAGGAGTCGCCCTACACGAGCACCGCCGTCACCCAACTGGCCATCGTCGACCGCCCGGGGCAGCTGCCCTGATCGTCAGGGCGCCCCGATGATCGCGCTCGATCCTGGAAATAGTGGCCTCTCCCACGGAGGAGGCCACTATTTCCTTGTTTCAGCGCGATCGGGGTTGCCGGGGCCCGAGCGCAGGGGACGGCTCAGTAACGCTGGCGGAGCAGCCCGGCGGCCTCGACGGCCCAGTAGGTGAGGATGACCTGTGCGCCGGCCCGCTTGATCGAGGTGAGCGTCTCCAGCATCACCCGCTCCCGGTCGATCCAGCCGTTCGCGGCGGCCGCCTCGACCATCGCGTACTCACCGGAGACCTGGTAGGCGGCGACCGGGACGTCCACCGCGGCCCGCACCGCCGACACCACGTCGAGGTAGGGCAACGCCGGCTTGACCATCACCAGGTCGGCGCCCTCGGCGACGTCGAGCGCCACCTCGCGCAGCGACTCCCGCAGATTGGCCGGGTCCTGCTGGTAGGTGCGCCGGTCGCCCTCCAGCGCCGACTCCACCGCCTCGCGGAACGGGCCGTAGAAGGCGGAGGCGTACTTCACGGCGTACGCCAGCACGGAGACGTCCTGGTACCCGGCGGCGTCGAGCGCCCAGCGTACCACGCCGACCTGGCCGTCCATCATCCCGGACGGCCCGACCATGCCGACCCCGGCGGCGGCCTGGGCCACCGCCATCTCGGCGTACGCGGCCAGGGTGGAGTCGTTGTCGACCTCGCCGTCGGGGGTGAGCAGCCCACAGTGCCCGTGCGAGGTGAACTCGTCCAGGCACAGGTCGCTCATCACCACCGTGGCGTCACCCACCTCGGCGACCACGTCGCGGATGGCGACGTTGAGGATGCCGTTCGGGTCGATACCACCGGAGCCGGTCGGGTCCCGCTGTTCCGGAACGCCGAAGAGCATGATCCCGCCGACACCGGCCTGGACCGCCTCGGCTGCCGCCTTGCGCAGCGAGTCCCGGGAGTGCTGGAGCACCCCCGGGAGCGACCCGATGGCGCGAGGCTCGGTCAGCCCCTCCTTGACGAACATCGGCACGACCAGTTCGGCCGGGTCGACCCGGGTCTCGGACACCAGCCGGCGGACCGCCGGGTTGCGGCGCAGTCGGCGGGGCCGGATCTCGGGGTACGACATGGAAGGGCCTCCTCGAACGGCTACCGGAAGCGCAGGGCGGTCGGGCCCTGCACCTTCGAGCCACGGCGCTGCTTGGCCGGCATGGCGGCCAGCTTCTCCCGTAGCTCGACGGCGTAGGCGGCGAGCGCCTCCACCAGGTCGGGCACCGAGGCGTGCGGTGGCTGGACGTCGACCCGCAGGCCGAACTCCGTCGCGGTCTCCGCCGTCTTGGGCCCAATCACGGCAACAACGGTCCGGGCGTGCGGCTTCCCGGCGATACCGACCAGATTGCGCACGGTCGAAGACGAGGTGAAGAGCACCGCGTCGAAGCCGCCCGACTTGATCGCGTCGCGGATCTCGGCGGGCGGCGGAGCGGCCCGCACCGTCCGGTACGCGGTCACGTCGTCGACCTCCCAGCCGCGCTCGGTGAGCCCGGCGGCGAGCGTCTCGGTGGCGATGTCGGCGCGCGGCAGCAGCACCCGGCCCACCGGGTCGAGGATCTCGTCGTGCGGCGAGAACTCGGCCAGCAGGCCCTCGGAGGACTGCTCCCCGGCGGGGATCAGCTCCGGCTGGATGCCGAACGCGCGGACCGCGTCCGCGGTGGCCTCACCGATACAGGCGATCTTGACGCCGCCGAAGTGCCGGGCGTCGAGGCCGTGCTCGGCGAACTTCTCCCAGACCGCGCGGACCGCGTTCACCGACGTGAAGATCACCCAGGCGTACCGGCCGTCGACCAGGCCCTTGACCGCCCGCTCCATCTGCGCCGGGGTGCGCGGCGGCTCGACCGCGATGGTCGGCACCTCGCACGGGATCGCCCCGTAGGCCCGCAGCCGGGCGCTCATCGCGCCGGCCTGCTCCTTGGTGCGGGGTACGAGCACCTTCCAGCCGTACAGCGGGCGGTTCTCCCACCAGCTCAGCTTGTCGCGCTGCCCCACGCCGACACCGACGGTGAGCACCACCCGGCCGGTGAAGCCGAGCGCGGCGGCCACGAAGCTGTCCACGGTCGACGTGGTCGTGTACTGCGTCTCGCCGGTGCCGTCGCCGGTCACCCCGACGCCGGTGGTGCCGTCGACTCCGGCGGCGAGCAGCCCGTCCCGGACGGCGGCGAGGTCACCGGCGTCCACGGCGAGCGCGAGCGAACCCCGGCCGACGGCCGTGGCCAGGGCCTCGAAGTCCAGCGCGCTGACGTCCTCGACGTCGGCGGCCGTACGCACACCCGGCAGCGGGACCCCGGCGTAGGTGGCCACACCCTCGGCCTGGCCGACGCCGGGCACCACCTCGAAGTGGGCGGCGGTGCGGGCCACCGCCTGCACCTCCTTGACCACCGAGTCGTGCCCGAACGGGTCGCCGGCGACGAGGTGCACCGCGTTCAGCCCGGAGCGGGCCGCGGAGATCAGCACCTTCGCCACGTCCCCCGGCGCGCCCTCGGCCGGGGTGAACTCGGCATCGTTCCTGGCCTCGGCGCGAACGACGGTGAGCAACGACTCTGGGACTCCCCGGTCGTAGATCACCTGGTCGGCGTCGACCAGGGCGTCGTGGGCCCGACGGGTCAGCAGGCCCGGGTCACCGGGGCCAGCCCCGACGAACGCGATACGGCCGACGGGCTTACGGGTGCGGGTCATTCTGTGCTCCCAAATTGCTGGGTCCCCGGGCCGGTGTGTCCTTCGTGGCCGAGGATCGAGTCGGCGCCGAGGTCGAGGAGTTCGGCGGCGAGTGCCTTACCGATCTCCGCCGCGTCGGCGGGCGTTCCGGTGCGGGACAGCCGGAGGTCACGAGTGCCGTCCGGGCTGATCACCGCCCCGCGCAGGTAGATCTCATCGCCGGTCTCGCCTTCGGCGAGTTCGGCATAGGCGGCGACGGGTGCGCTGCACCCGGCCTCCAGGGTTGCCAGAAACGCGCGTTCCGCGGTGACCGCGGCACGCGACGGTGCGTGGTCGAGCACCGCGAGCAGCTCAACCAGGTCCTGATCGTCGACCCGGCACTCCACGGCCAGCGCACCCTGAGCGGGCGCGGGCAGCATCAGCATCGGGTCCAGCGACTCGGTGATCACGTCGAGCCGGCCGAGTCGGGCCAGACCGGCCCGGGCCAGGACGACGGCGTCGAGGTCGGCCTCGGGGCCGAGCACCCGCGCCAGGCGGGTGTCGACGTTGCCGCGGATCGGGGTGACCTCCAGTTGCAGGCCGAGGGCGTGCAACTGGGCGATCCGGCGCAGCGCGCCGGTGCCCACGGTGGCCCCGGGCGGCAGCTCGGCGAGCGTCCGGCCGTGGCGGGCCACCAACGCGTCGCGCGGGTCCTGCCGGGCCGGCACCGCGGCGATGTGCAGCCCGCTGGCGGCAGCCGTGGGCAGATCCTTGTACGAGTGCACCGCGAAGTCGATCGTCTTGGCGGTCAGCGCGTCACGCAGGGCGGAGACGAACACCCCGACGCCCAGCCGGTGCACCGGCGCGCTGGAGCGGTCGCCCGCGGTGACCACCTCGACCAGCTCGACGGGGCGGCCGGTGGCGGCGGTCACCGCCTCGGCGATCTGGCCGGACTGGGCCATCGCCAGGGCGCTGCCCCGGGTGCCGAGGCGCAGGGGGGCGGTCAACGCGCACCTCCGGTGGGTGGGGTCGGCTCGACGGCGTCGGCTCCGGACACCGGGTCGGTGCCGGGGAGCGCCAGGCCGAGGTCGGGGGTCAGCACGTCCGGGACGGTGTCCACCGGCGAGGTCTGCGGCACCTCGAGGTCGAACAGCTCGCGCAGCAGTGCCGCGTACTGGTCGCCGCCGGGCTCCGCGGCCAACTGGCGGACCTTCACGGTGGGCTGGTGCAGCAGCCGCTGCACGACCCGGTGCACCGTGCGGGCCACCTCGGCCCGCAGGTCGTCGCCGAGGTCGGGGCGACGCTGGGCCAGCCGGCGCAGCTCGGCGGTGACCACGTCGTCGGCCCGGCCACGCAGCGCGGCCACGGTGGGTGCCACATCGGCGCCGCGCAGCCAGGTGAGGAAGCCCTCCACCTCGGCGAGCACGATGCGTTCGACGGCTGCGGCGTCGGCAGCCGCCGGACCGTCGGCGAGCAGCCCCGCCATCCGGTCGATGTCGATCACCTCGACGCCGGGCAGCTCGGCGACGCCCTCCTCGACGTCGCGCGGGACGGCCAGGTCGAGCAGGACCAGTGGGCCCCGGGCCGGGTCGCGTTCGGCCAGCGCCGCGGTGACCACCGCCCGGGTGAGGACCGGTTCGGTGGACGCGGTGGCGGCCACTACGATGTCCACTGTGGAGAGGGTGTCGGCCAGCTCGGTCATCGGCGCGGCGCTCGCCCCGTACGACTCGGCGAGCCGGACGGCCCGGTCGGCGCCCCGATTGCTGACGGTGAGCGGCCCGGCGCCCAGGCGGGACAGCGTGGCCACCCCGAGCGAACCCATCGCGCCGGCACCGACCACCAGGGCCGGGTGGCCGACGAGGTCGCCGTCGAGGTGCCCGGCGGCCAGCTCCAGCGCGGCGGTGACGACGCTCTGGCCGGCCCGGTCGATGCCGGTCTCGGCGTGAGCCCGCTTGCCGACCCGCAACGCCTGCTGCATCAGTTCGTGCAGCAGCCGGCCGGCCGAGTCGGCGCCGGTGGCCCAGTGGTACGCGTCGCGCAGCTGGCCGAGGATCTGCGCCTCGCCCACCACCATCGAGTCCAGACCGGTGGCGACCCGGAAGACGTGGTCCACCGCGGCGTTGTCGTAGTGCACGTACAGGTGGCTGGCGAGCGCGGTCGGCGAGCTGCCGGCCTGCTCGGCCAGCACTGCGCAGACGTCGCCGAGCCCACCGTGGAAACCGGACACGGCGGCGTATACCTCCACCCGGTTGCAGGTGGAGACGATCACCGCCTCGGCCACGTACGGCTGGGCGACCAGGCGGTCAAGTGTGCGGGTCAGGTCGGCGGGAGGCACGGCCAGCTGCTCCAGCGTGGCGACCGGGGCGGTCCGATAGGACGCGCCGACGACGAGCAGTTTCACGTGCCGATCGCCTCCTGGGTGTCGGTGGCCGCGAACCCGCCGGGCAGAGCGGTGAGAGCGGACCCGCCGGTGGCGGGCAGCGCGGTCAGCGACGCCTTGCGGTGTTCGTGGAAGGACAGAATCTGCAGCTCGATGGCGAGGTCGACCTTGCGCACGTCGACCCCCTCCGGAACCGAGAGTACGCACGGCGCGAAGTTGAGGATGCTCGTCACGCCGACGGCGACCAGTTGGTCGGCGACCTGCTGGGCGGCGGCGGCCGGGGTGGCGATCACGCCGATCGCGAGGGATTCCTCCGCGGCGACCGTCGGCAGGTCGTCGACATGCCGGACCACCAGGCCGTTGATCTCCTCACCGACCCGGGAGGGATCGGCGTCGAGCAGTGCGGCGATCCGGAAGCCCCGGCTGGCGAAGCCGTCGTAGCCGGCCAGGGCGTGACCGAGATTACCCACGCCGACCAGGGCGACCGCCCGGCGTTGGGTGAGCCCGAGCACATACTCGATCTGCTCGATCAGCAGCGCGACGTCGTAGCCGACGCCCCGGGTGCCGTACGAGCCGAGGTGTGAGAGGTCCTTGCGGAGCTTGGCGGAGTTGACCCCGGCGGCGGCGGACAGGCCCTCGCTGGAGACCGTCTCGTGCCCGGTGTCGGCGAGGTTGTGCAGCGCGCGCAGGTACTCCGGGAGCCGAGCGACGGTCGCCTCGGGCAGATCCGGGAGCGCTGGTACGGCACCGGCGCGGCCGGGCGCGCCTGGGTGACGGTGCTGACTCATGAGACTCCGTGCGGTGCGATCCTCGGCCAACTCCGCTGGTCGGCCGTTTATGGACTCCCGCTGGCGACCGAGGTTGCCGGCTGTGCTAGCAGGGCGCGTCGGAGTCACAGCGTAGGCGCTTGTGAAGACGTGCACAAATCGCGATCTTGCCGCTGCGTGCCGCGACCCCACCAGCACCTCCATTCCACAAGATCGATTGAACGGCCTGGTCCGCTCACCGCCCGGGCGATTATTACTCAATCCCGACTTCTCTGACCAATCCCGCGCCGGCCCTTCTCCGGGACGTCCCGGCGGTGGTAGGGGCAGCACTACGGAGGAGAGGCGGGGTTTCGGGATGGGGACACCGAGCCCAGCTGCCTAGCCTTTGAGCATGACCGCCGTTGCCGCCACCAGCGACCGACCGACGCTGGCACCGAGCATCCCCCGCCAGCTCTTCGTCGACTCCGGGTACGTGGTGCTCGGCCTGCCCCTGGCGGTGGCCAGCTTCGTCGTCCTCATCGTCGGCCTCGCGGTCGGCATCGGTCTGGTGGTCACGGTGATCGGCCTGCCGATCCTCAGCGGCACCCTGTACGCCGCCCGTGGGCTGGCCGACGTCGAGCGGCTGCGGCTGCCCGCGGTGCTCCACCAACCCCGGATCCGGCCGCACTACCGGCTGCCCGAGGCGGGCGCGAACGCCTGGCGGCGGATCTTCGTGCCGATGCGGGACGCCCAGTCCTGGCTCGACCTGGCGCACGGCATCCTGCGGCTGATCGCGGCGGCGGGCACCTGCGTGGTGACGCTGTCCTGGTGGGCCGCGGCGATCGCCGGCTCGCTCTACTGGGCCTACGACTGGGCCCTGCCCCGGGCCGACGGCGAGGGTGACCAGGACCTCGCGCAGCTGCTCGGCCTGGGCGACTCGACAACCGCCCGGATCGGCCTGTACACCGCGCTCGGGGTGTTCTTCCTGATCACCCTGCCGATCGTGGTGCGGGGCTGCGCGCTGCTCCAGGCCAGCTTCGCCAAGGCCATGCTGACCGGGGTGGCCGAGATGCGTGACCGGATCACGGTGCTGGAGGAGCAGAAGCGGGCCGCCGTGTCCGCCGAGGCCTCCGCGCTACGCCGGTTGGAACGTGACATCCACGACGGCCCCCAGCAGCGGCTGGTCCGGCTGGCCATGGACCTCAGCCGGGCCCGGATGCAGCTCGCCTCGGACCCGGAGGCGGCCGGCCGCACCATCGACGAGGCGGTCACCCAGACCCGGGACACGCTTGCCGAGCTGCGTGCGCTGTCCCGGGGAATCGCCCCGCCGATCCTGGTCGACCGGGGCCTGCCCAGCGCCCTGGCGGCGATCGCCGGCCGCGGGCTGATCCCGATCGAGCTCCAGGTGGACCCACAGCTCGGCACCCCGGCCGGACGGCTCGACCCGGCGGTGGAGAACACCGCGTACTTCGTGGTGTCCGAGGCGCTGACCAACGTCGCGAAGCACAGCCGGGCCACCGAGGCCACGGTGGCCGTGGCCCGGAAGGGCACCCACCTGCAGGTACGGGTGGGCGACGATGGGCAGGGCGGTGCACACCTGGCGAAGGGGCACGGGCTGGCCGGCATCGCCGACCGGGTCCGGGCCGCCGGTGGCGAACTAATGGTGGTCAGCCCGACCGGCGGCCCCACCGAGATCCACGCCGAGCTTCCCCTGTGAGCGCGAGGAGTGAGCCGGGTTTGCGAGCCCCGCAGTCGCGAACAAAGGAGATGCCGTGAGCGCTCAGGGACCGCGTCGAACCCGTACGACGGGCCGGACGTGGTAGACAACACAGCCATGCGCATCGTGATCGCCGACGACGCCGTCCTGCTCCGGGAGGGGCTGGTCCGGCTGCTGACCGAGAGCGGGCACCAGGTGGTGGCCGCCGTCGGGGACGGTGACGCCCTGGTCGAGGCGGTGGTCGAACACCGCCCCGACGTGTCGATCGTCGACGTCCGGATGCCGCCGTCGCACACCGACGAGGGGCTGCGGGCTGCGGTGGAGGCACGCCGGCTGGTGCCGCGTACGCCGATCCTGGTGCTCTCCCAGTACGTCGAGGTTTCGTACGCCGATGATCTGCTCGCCACCACCGGTGGCGCCGGCGGCGGGATCGGCTACCTGCTCAAGGACCGGGTGGCCGCGATCGACGAGTTCCTGGACGCGCTGCGCCGGGTGGCGGGGGGCGGCACGGTGCTCGACCCGGAGGTGGTCGGTCAGCTCTTCGCCCGGCGTCGCCGGGACGACCCGCTGCGCGAGCTGACCCCCCGTGAGCGCGAGGTGCTCGCCCTGATGGCCGAGGGGCGCTCGAACACCGCCATCGCGCGCGCCCTGGTGGTCAGCGACGGCGCGGTGGAGAAGCACGTGCGCAACATCTTCACCAAGCTCACCCTGCCGCCGGACACCGAACAGCACCGGCGGGTGCTGGCCGTCCTCACCTATCTGCGGAACTGATCTCCCGGGCCAGGGTCACCGCGTCGGTGAGGGTGTCGGCCACCGGGTGACCGGAGGCGCGCAGCCGGGCCGGGTCGGTGAACCCGCCGGTGTAGAGCACGGCACGGCCGCCCACCGCGAGCGCCGCGTCCGCGTCGTCGATGGAGTCGCCGATCAGCACCACCGAGGGGCCGTCCACGCCCAGTTCGGCCAGGTGCAGCTGGAGCGACTCGGCCTTGCGTCCGCCGCCGACCGTGGCCCGCAGCCCGTCGACCCGGGCGAAGTGGCTGGTCAACCCGTACGTGTGCACGGTCGGGACCAGCTCCTCGTGGAACCACATGGACAGCAGGCTCTGGCTGCCCGGCCAGGCGGCCATCGCGGCGCGCGCGTCGGCGGCCAACTCACAGGTGGTCAACCCGGTGCGGTACGCGTCGTGGAAGATCTTGTCCAGTCGGCCGAACTCGTCGTCGTCCACGGCCTGCCCGAGCACCTCGGCGTAGTACTCGGCGATCGGCCTGCGGAACCGCACCCGGTGCTCCTCCGGCGTGACCGTCGGCCCGCCCAGGCTCGCGAACACGACGTTGGTGGCGGACACCACCAGGCTGAGGTCGTTGAGCAGGGTGCCGTTCCAGTCCCAGACGAGGTGCGGGGGTGCGGGGGTCATCAGAGCACCATAGGCACTCCTCAGAGCTGCGGCGTGGTCAGGTCCCGCAGCAGCCGGTCCTCCTCGACCCGCCAGTACCCGTGCTCCTTGCCGTCGAGCATCACCACCGGCAGCCGGTCCCCGTACTCCCGCTCCAGCCCCTCGTCGCCGGTGACGTCCCACTCGACCCACTTGTCGCCGGTGACCGCCACCACCCGGTCGAGCGCCGCCTTGGCGTCGTCGCACAGGTGGCAGCCGGGTCGGGTGATCAGGGCGAGTCGGGCGTCAGTGGCCATCGGTTACCTCCGTGCGGTCGGTCGGCGGCGCCGACCGGAGCTGGGTCTTGCGTACCTTGCCGATCGCCGAGTGTGGCAGGGCGTCGACGAACTCGACGGCGGTCGGGCACTTGAACCGGGCCAGGTTCCGTGCGCAGTGGGCGAGCAACTCCTCGCTGGTCACCGGTCGGCCCTGCACAGGCACCACGTACGCCCGCACAGTCTCGCCGGTCCGCGGGTGCGGCACACCCAGTACCGCCGACTCGACCACCCCGGGGTGCCCGGCGAGCACCAGCTCGACCTCGTGCGGATAGACGTTGAACCCGTTGACCAGGATCAACTCGCCGAGCCGGTCGACCAGGAAGAGGTCGCCGTCCTCGTCGGCGTACGCGACGTCACCGGTGCCCCACCAACCCTCGGCGTCCGGGCCACCCCGACCGTCGGGCCAGTAGCCGGTGAAGAGGTTGGGGCCGGACACCACGATCTGCCCCAGGTCGGTGCCCGGCGCCACGTCGGAGATGTCCAGCTCATCCGGGTCGTGGTCCGGAACGGCCAGCCCGTCACGCCACAGGTCCACCCCGTCGGCGCCGACCAGGCGCAGCCGCACCCCGGGCAGCGGCCGACCGATCGAACCCGGCTTGGCCACACCGCCGACCAGGGTGGAGGTGAGCACCGGCGCGGTCTCGGTGAGGCCGTACCCGATGTGCACCTGGTGCCCGGTGACCTCGGTGAAGCGCGCCGCGACCGCGGGTTCGAGCGGCGCCGCGCCGCAGACCGCCACCCGCACCGACGCGGTCGCCGCGCGGGCCGTGGCCGCTTCGGCCCAGGTCAGGAACATCGACGGTACGCCGACCAGCACGCTGACCCGGTGCCGCGCGACCTCGTCCAGCCCCGCCGTCGGGCCGGGCTCGTCGAGCAGCACGCCGGTCGCGCCGTGGTGCACGACCGCGCCGAGCCCCGAGTTGAGCCCGTACGCGTGGAACAGCGGCAACGCGAGGAGAACTGTGTCCGTCGGCCCGACCACCGGCGGTTCGATCTCCGCGACCTGTTCGTGGTTGGCGAGCAGCGCCTGGTGCGAGAGCATCGCGCCCTTGGGCCGCCCCTCGGTGCCGGAGGTGTAGAGCAGTACAGCCAGGTCGGCGCCGCCTCGTCGAGGGCGGGGGGTCGGTCCGGGCGCCTCGGCGGTCGGTGGGGTGCCGTACACGCGGGCCAGCGCGGGCAGCTCGGCGGCCACGCCGGCGACCAGCTCCCGTACGCGGTCGGTGGCGATGAGCACCGACGCGCCGGAGTCGGCCAGCACGTGCCGTAGCTCCGGGGCGGTGAAGCCGGGGTTGACCGACACGGCGACCAGCCCGGCGCGGAGGGCGCCGAGCCAGGCGATCACGAAGTCCGGCGTGTTGGGCAGCGCGATGGCGACGCGTGGTGGCGTACCGCCGGGGTCGGTGGGTGGCGCGGCGACGGACAGGCCGCGGGCGGCGGCGTCCACCGCGGCGTCCAGCTCGGACCAGCTGAGGGTGTGCGCACGCCAGTGCAGCGCGGGCCGGTCGGCGCGGTCGAGAGCCGCCCGGCGGACCCGGTCGGCGAGGTTCGGCGCGAGGCTTTCCGAGGCGTCCTGCACGGTGATCGAGTCTGGCACAGCGGGCGGTGACGGGCCATGCCCAACGGTCGGGGCCACGTCCGGAGGACGGCACACCGGACAGTCCCGTGCACGGGACTGTCCGGTGTGCCGCCGACGATCCGATCAGGTCCTGTCGATGGGACGTGCGACGCCGGCCACGGGCAGCTCGGCCACCCCCGGCCGACCGGCCGGCCCGCCGGGTCAGCCGAACAGGCGGCACGCCCCCTACCAGGGCATCCATCGTGGAACACCGGGCCGACGGAAAGTCAATCGCACACGACGGACAACCGGTCCGCCGCCGGTGCGAGAGAGCGGGAAATACTTCCGCCTTGTGTAACGGACTTGCCACGCGCGGGTGACGTTGGCCCTATCATCACTCGGGTCGGGTCACCCCATTTGCCGTGAGTCGACACCCCTCAGCCCGAGGAGGCCCCCGTGCCTGTGAGCGCATTGGACCAGCACCTCCAGGGGAATTGCCGCCCGTCGGCAACCCCCGCGACCGTCCTGCCCGACCGGTCCCCCGGTCGGTCCGCCCCGACCAGACCCAGACCGGCCCGCCCGGCGACTGACGGGACGGGGGCAACACGGTGACCACCTTCGGTTACGCGGAACGCCCGATCGGCCTGACCGGTCAACCGGCCCGCTCCCACACCAACGAACGCCCAGCGGCCCGTGCCCCACTGGACGAGCAGCACGGCGGCGTCGTGCGGGGTGACGGCGCGGCGCAACGGATCCGCAGCCGGCCACACCACAACGAGCCACCACCGCGGCCCGCGGTGCCCGGTGGAAACGCGAAACCCGCGGGCGGCCGGGTCGTCGTACCGCCCCGACCCACCATGCCCGTGCAGGGTCGTCGGGTAAATGACACACCGGCGGTCACCACCGACCCGGCGGCGGGTGAGACAGCGGTGATCCCGGCGGTGCCGGCCACCACCGCCACCACCCCGACCGGTTTCCCGAGCCGCCCGGACCCGTCCGACCCGGCAACCGAGGTCTGGACGCTGATCGAGCGGGCCCAGGCCGGCGAGTCCGAGGCGTTCGGTCTGATCTACGACCGGTACGTGGACACCGTCTTCCGGTTCGTCTACTTCCGGGTCGGCAACCGGCAACTCGCCGAGGATCTCACCTCGGACACCTTCCTGCGCGCGCTCAAGCGGATCGGCAGCTTCACCTGGCAGGGCCGCGACCTCGGCGCCTGGTTGGTGACGATCGCCCGCAACCTCGTCGCGGACCACTTCAAGTCGGGCCGGTACCGGCTGGAGGTCACCACCGGCGACGTGCTCGACGCCGACCGGGAGGACCGGGGCCCGGAGGGCAGCCCCGAGGCCGCGGTGGTGGAGCACATCACCAACGTCGCGCTCCTCACCGCCGTGAAGCAGCTCAATCCGGAGCAGCAGGAGTGCATCGTGCTCCGCTTCCTCCAGGGCTTCTCGGTCGCCGAGACGGCCCGCGCGATGGGCAAGAACGAGGGAGCCATCAAGGCCCTCCAGTACCGTGCCGTCCGCGCCCTGGCCCGCCTCCTGCCCGACGGCTTCCAGCCGTAGTTTGTGACGGCGGGACCGACGGGCGTCGATCAACGTCCGCGCAGCTCAGAGTCGGTCCCGCCCGGTGATGACCATCACTTTCTGTAATTTCCGCTCCGCCAGGCCCGTAACCCGTGCCCGGTCCGCCGCGTTTCTCCGGGTGCGACCGGTGGAAGTCCCGGCAGGCCCGGGTCACCGAGGTCCGACCGGCACGCCGGCGGCACCTCACCTCCGTGGTGTCACACTGCCGCCCGGTCGCTGGCAACGACGGCGGCCGACCGGCCGTGACCAGCGAGAGGAGGTGCCTGCGGTGGACAACACCCTCTTCTCCCGCCGGCGCGCGGAGCGCTTCGCGCAGCTTCTCGACGAGGCCAACGGCGCTCGACGACACCACGTGCGATCCCGTGTGGACGGCCAACTGGCGCCGCTCGTCGCAGTGGGTCAGCGGCTCAGCGTCGACCCCCCGGCTGTCGAGGTGGACCAGGACTTCCGTACCGGCCTGCGGGCGATGCTGCTCGCCACCGCCGAGCGGGAAGGGCTGGGCAGCACACCAGCGGCGGTCAGCGAACCGACCGCCACGACCACCCGCGGGCGGCTACTGCCGGCGGTCACCGCACGGCGGGCCCGAGCACGGGGAGCGATCCTGGTCGGCATCGCCGCCGGGGCCATCGCCGTCTCCGGGATCTCCGCCGCCAGCGAGAACGCGGTGCCCGGTGACGCGCTGTACGGCATGAAGCGCTCGACCGAACGGGCACAGCTCGCCCTGGCCAGCTCCGACATCAGCCGTGGCCAGCTCTTCCTGGACTTCGCCCGCACCAGGGTCGGCGAGGCCGCCAAGCTGCGCGGTGACCGGATCGGCTACAGCGCCGTCCTCGACGACATGGACGCCGACAGCCGGCAGGGAGTTCGCCTGCTGACCTCGGCCGCTGTGCAGCGGGCCGAGCCGGGCAGCCTGGACACCCTCAACACCTTCGTGTCGAGCCAGCGCCGGGCGGTACGCGGCCTGCTCGACGGGAGCACCCGGGTTGACCGGGACCGGACCCAGCGGTCGCTGCTGCTGCTGGACAGCATCCGGGAACGCTCGGACGACCTGCGCGCGGCGATCACCTGCGGCCTGCCGGCACCGACCGCCAGCGACGCCCTCGGCCCAAACCCGAGCGCCTGCCCCGGGGCCCGCTGACCCGCGCCCCTATACCGCACGTCCGACCGGCCGCGCCACAGTTCGCTGTGTGCCCGGCCGGTCGCCCGTCTACGGCGGATACCCTTCGCGAGGAGGCATCCGTCGTACCGGTCAGGAAGGGAATCGCGTGGCGCGTAGCCGTAAGGTGACGGTCAGCACCGACACCGAGGGGCACACCGCGGGCTGGGCGGAGACCGACCTGGCCCCGGTCAGCGCACCCGACCCGACCGCCGCGGCGTTCTTCGACGTGGACAACACGATGATGCAGGGCGCCTCGATCTACTGGTTCGCCCGCGGGCTCGCCTCCCGAAACTACGTGACCACCGCCGACCTGGCCCGATTCGCCTGGCAGCAGCTCCGCTTCCGGATGCTGGCCCGGGAGCACGCCGGTGACATGTCTCTGGCCAGGGAGGCGGCGCTGGCCTTCGTCCAGGGTTGGCGGGTCAACGAGGTCGAACACCTCGCCGAGGAGATCTTCGACGAGATGATGGCCCCTCGAATCTGGGCCGGCACCCACCAGCTCGCTCAGCGTCACCTGGAGGCCGGTCAGCGGGTCTGGCTGGTCAGCGCCGCCCCCGTCGAGATCGGCCGGGTGATCGCCGCCCGGCTCGGTCTGACCGGCGCCATCGGCACGGTGGCCGAGGTGCTCGACGGGGCGTACACCGGCCGGTTGGTGGGTGACCTGATGCACGGGCCGGCCAAGGCCGAGGCGGTCACCCAGCTCGCCGCCGTGGAAGGGCTCGAGCTGGCCCGCTGCGCGGCCTACAGCGACTCGGCGAACGACCTGCCGCTGCTCTGCTCGGTGGGCCGGGCGGTGGCCGTCAACCCGGACGGCGCCCTGCTGCGGCAGGCCCGCCAGCACGGCTGGGAGGTTCGGGACTTCCGCACCGGCCGCCGAGCGGTCAAGATCGCCGTACCGTCGACCGCGGCGGCCGGGCTGGTCGCCGGCGCGGTCACCGCCGGCCTGGCCCTTCAGCGCCGCCGCCGCGCCGGCTGAGACCCCCGCTCGGGTGGTGTGGAAGCCTCGGCGCGGACCGCGCCCTAGGGGCCGAACGGGTCGGGCCGTCGCTCCAGCAGCGTGTGCAGGGTCTGCTGGATGGTCTCCCGCACCTGGTCAGCGAGGTTGAAGACCACCAGCGGGTCGTCCGCCGAGTCGGTCAGGTGGGCGGTGGGGATCGGCGGGCAGAACTCGATCAGCCACTTGCTGGGCAGCGGCACCATGCCCAGTGGGCCGAGCAACGGGAACGTCGGCGTGACCGGGAAGTAGGGCAGCTTCAGCAGCCGCGCCAGGGGCTTGATGTCGGCGAGCATCGGGTAGATCTCCTCGCCGCCGACGATGGCGACGGGCACGATCGGGGTGCCGGTGCGCAGCGCCGCCGAGACGAACCCGCCCCGCCCGAAGCGTTGCAGCTTGTACCGGTCGGCGTAGAGCTTGCCGATGCCCTTGAAGCCCTCCGGGAACACACCGACCAGATCGCCGCCGCCGAGCAGCCGCTCGGCGTCCGGGTTGCAGGCCACCGTGCCGCCGGTCTTGCGGGCCAGCTCGGAGACCACCGGCATCCGGAAGACCAGGTCGGCGCCGAGCAGCCGCAGGTAGCGGTGGGCGGGATGCTTGTCGTGCAGCGCCGCCGAGAGGATCAGGGCGTCCAGTGCCACCGTCCCGGAGTGGTTGCCGACCACCAGGGCGGGCCCGTCCACGGGAACGTGCTCCACCCCACTGACCTCGGTGCGGAACCAGTCCCGGTAGAGCAGCCGCAGCAGCGGGTGGAAGACCGCGTCGGTCAGCTCCGAGTCGAAGCCGAACTCGTCGACCTCGTAGTCACCGGAGAGCCGCCGGCGCAGGAACGCCAACCCGTTCGCGACCTTGCGGTCCCAGTGGTCCCCGGGCCGGTCCGACACCGCCGGCTCGGTGCCCCCGCGCGACCCGTCGGCGCCCTCGTCGGCCGAGGGCGTCGCGGCCGGCGTCGCAGTCGGGGCCGGCGTCGCATTCGGGGCCGGCGCCGCATGCGGCGTTGCGGTCGGCGTCGGCGTTGCGGTCGGGGCCGGCGCGGCCGGTCGGTGTCCGTTGCGCCGCGCCGGCTCCGCGTCCGGCGCGGGCACCCGCTCGGGTACGTCGAAACGCCCGACCGACTGCGGGTCGCGCCCCTCCTCCGGCCCGCTCATGATGCCGCCTCGGTTCGCGACTGCGGGGCTCGCAAGACCGGCTCACTCCTCGCGCTCATGATGACCGCTCCCGCACCGCTGAACGGACCTGCCGGATGCCGTCCAGGACGAGTTGCTCGGCGGCGGCCAGCTGGTTCCGCGTGACCACCACCCCACCGTGATGGGCGCGGATGAAGTCCTCGAACGCTTCGGCGGTCGACCGGGGTGTAAAGCCGTACTCCTGCTCAAGCCGGCTGGTGTCGACCACCCGGCCGTGCACGAAGAGGTCGACCTGGTCCAGGCCGTAGCGGCCGAAGCCCATGGTGCGGGCCAGCGCGGCGGCCCCGGACAGACCCGGCTCCAGCACCGGCACGGCCACCCGGCCGGCACGCCGGATCGCCTGGGTCAGCGACAGCACCCCGGGGCCGGCGACGTTGTACGTGCCGGGATGGTCCTCCACGATCGACCGGTGCAGCACCTCCAACGCGTCGTCGAAGTGCAGGAACTGCAGGCGGGGGTCACGGCCGAAGACTGTCGGCACGAACGGCTGGGAGAAGTAGCGGGTCAACGTGGTGTCGGCGGTCGAGCCGATGAACGGGGCGAAGCGCAGCACCGTGGCGGTGACGTCGGGCCGGCGACGCCGGAAGCCACGCACGTACCCCTCAAGGTCGAGGATGTCGCGGCCGAAACCGCCGCGCGGCACCTCGCGGGGCTCGGTCTCCTCGGTGAAGACCGCCGGATCCCGGAACGACACGCCGTACGCGGCGGTCGACGAACGGACCACGAGCTTGCGCAGCCGGGGTGCCCGCTGGCAGGCGGCGAGCATCTGCATGCTGCCGATGACGTTCTGGTCCTTCATCGCGGACCGGCCACCATGCTGCGGGTCGGGTGAGGTGACCAGCGCGAGGTGCACCACCGCGTCGACGTCCAGGTCGGCGAGGAGGCCACCGAGCGCCCCGTTGTCGACGCGGATCCGTTCGACCCGGTCCAGCAGGTCGGTGAACTCGGTGCCGGAGTCCGGTGCGTCCACCCCGATGACCCGTTCGATACGCGGGTCGGCGGCCAGTCGGGCCGCCACGTGGGCACCCAGGTAACGGCCCACTCCGGTGACGACGACGACCCCCGGAGCACCTGAGGTGCCACCGGGGGTCATCTGACGCACCTACCCCGGCAGGATGGACCGAGCCGGGACGACCACGGCCTGATCACCTGAGCCTCCGGAGATCGACAGTTTGGCAAGTGACGCCGCACGCCGGGCTGTGAGCCCGGCGCCGATCACTTGCCGAGACGGCGACGCTGGACGCGGGTCTTGCGCAGCAGCTTGCGGTGCTTCTTCTTAGCCATGCGCTTACGGCGCTTCTTGACCACCGAGCCCATACGACAGCCTTTCGATACAACGTGCGGGGCGGACCGGATGACACCACGCAGGTGGCGACGGCGACCGCTTGCGGACAACGGACCGGACCAGTCTGGGCGGCGGGGCGCACCGGTGGGGTCTCGGTCGGGCTCCAGGGTAGCCGCAGGGCGTCAGCCGGACCAACGCGCCCCCGTCGCGGCCGCCTCCGGTTCGCGACCGCGGGGCGCGCAGGCTCACTCCTTACGCTCACCGATGCCGGTCAGCTGGCGATCGGAGGGCGGGGCGGTGGCTCAGGCGGTCTCCTGAAAGGCACCCCGGAGATATTCGTGCACCGCATGCTCGGGCACCCGGAATGACCGGCCGACCCGGACGGCGGTGAGCTCACCGCTGTGCACCAGGCGATAGACCGTCATCTTTGACACCCGCATGACCGTCGCCACCTCCGCGACGGTCAGGAACTTGACCTCCGACAGCCGTCCGTCGGACTGTGACCCGGCCATGGCTCACCGACCCATCCCATGCCCGGCGCGTGCCAACCCGACGGATGCTCCGGGCCGGGCCGGCGACGCGCGTGTTACCAGTACGGTAGCGGGGCGGTTGTGACCGGCGCGATCCCTTCCTGCAACTGATCATGCTTCGGTGGCCGGTTCACCCGATCCGTGCTCCCGGTATCCGCCCCTGCGCGTCCGCCGTCCGGTTGCTCCGGTCGCCGCTCACTCGGTGCGCAGCGCGACCACCGGGTCGAGACGGCCGGCGCGCTGCGCGGGAACCACCCCGAAGACGATCCCCACCACCGCCGACACGCCGAAGGCGAGCGCCAACGACCACCAGGTGATCGCGGCCGGGATCGGCGACAGCGCGTCGACAAGCAGGGCGGTACCCACGCCCAGCGCCATTCCGGTGAGCCCGCCGATTGTGGTGAGCAGCACCGCCTCCAGCAGGAACTGCACGCCGATGTCGCGGGGACGTGCGCCGACGGCCTTGCGCAGCCCGATCTCCCGGGTCCGCTCCCGGACACTGACCAGCATGATGTTGGAGACGCCGACGCCGCCGACGAGCAGCGAGATGCCGGCGATGGCCGCCAGTACGCCGGTGAGGACACCGAGGATGTCGCCGAGCACGCCGAGGATCTGCTGCTGGGTGACCGCGCTGAACTCGGTGTCCGGGTGACGGCGGTTCAGCTCGGCGACGATCCGTTCGCCCAGCTCGTCGATGCGCTCCCGGTCCGGCGCCTTCACCGCGATGCCGTCGACCCGTTGGGTGCCCCAGAGCCGTTGCGCGGCGGTCACCGGCACGTGCACCTCGTCGTCCCGGTCGACGCCGAGGCTCTGCCCGAGGGGAGCGAAGACACCGATCACCCGGAACCGCACCCCGGCCAGCGCCACCTGCTGCCCGAGCGGGTCCCGGTCGGGGAAGAGCGCACGGGCGACCGAGTCGCCGAGCACCGCCACCCGTCGGCTGGTGTCCACGTCCGTGCCGGTGAGGTAGCGTCCCCGCGCCAGCGACCGGGTGAACACCGCCGGGGTCGTCTCCAGGACGCCCTGCACGGTGGTGAAGTCGGAACGGGCGCCGGCCCGCGCGGTCGCCCCGGAGGCGACGGTGACCGCCACCCTGTCCGGGTCGCCGACCACCCGGCTGACCGCGTCCACGTCCTTCAGGGTCAGCGGCGAGACGACCGGCGCGTTGCCCACCTCGATCCGGCCGGGCACGACCAGCAGCAGGTTGGAGCCGAGGCCCTCGACCTGTTGCTCGACCTTCTGCTTGGTGCCGGTGCCGATGGCCACCAGCAGGACCACCGAGGCCACACCGATGATCACCCCGAGCATGGTCAGCGCGCTGCGTAGCCGGTTGGCCCGTAGGGCGTCCAGCGCCACCCGCCACGCCTCGGCGACCCTCACGCCGTACCCCCGGGTTGCTCGGCCTCTCGCCCACCCGCGGCGCCCTCGCGCGCCTCGCCCGGGTCGGCGTCGCGCGGGTTGGTGTCGGGCCGCTCGGCGTCGTGCGGAAGGCGCCCGGTGGCTCCGGCGGCGCCACCGGAGCCACCGGACGGGTGCCCCGGACCGCTTCCGGACGCGGACCGGGGCTCCGCGCTGGGAGCGGGGACCAGTGTCGCAGGTCGACCGTGATCAACGGACGGCGGTCGATCATGAGCGGGCGGGTCGGCGTTGTCCGCGCTCGGTGGGTGTGCGGTCGCGGCGCTGTCCGCCACGACCACGCCGTCGCGCATGGTGATCCGGCGGTGGGCGCGGGCCGCCACCTCCTGGTCGTGGGTGACCATCACCAGCGCCACCCCGGACTCCGCGTTCAACTGCTCCAACAGCTCCAGCACGGCGGCGCCGGTGACGCTGTCCAGGTTGCCCGTGGGTTCGTCGGCTAGCAGCACCGTCGGCTCGGTGACCAGCGCGCGGGCGATCGCCACCCGTTGCTGCTCACCGCCGGACATCTGGTTGGGCCGGTGGTCGAGCCGGTGCCCGAGGCCGACCCGGCCGAGCATCGCCGCCGCCCGCTCCCGGCGCTGCCGCGCGGACACCCCCCGGTAGACCAGGGGCAACGCCACGTTCTCCACCGCGGAGGTACGCGGCAGCAAATGGAACGCCTGGAAGACGAAGCCGATGGTCTCGTTGCGCAGGGTCGCCATCTCCGGTGGGGCGAGGGCGTTGACGTCCCGCCCGCCGATCACTAGGCGACCACCGGTGGGCCGGTCCAACCCACCGAGGAGGTGCATGAGGGTGGACTTGCCCGAGCCGGACGGGCCGACCAGGGCCACGTAGTCCCCGGCCTGCACGGTGAGCGACACCCCGCGCAGCGCCTCGACCGACACTCCGTCGAGCTGGTACGTCCGGGACACGTCCACCGCCTCGATGGCCGGAACGCGCGCCGCTGTCGGCCGGTCGCCGCGTGAGTCTGCGCCGGCGGGTTCGGTCACCGGACTTCCTGGCCGTCGCGCACCTGGTCGGCGCCGCGCACCACGATCCGGTCGCCGGGCTGCACGCCGTTGAGGATCTGCACCAGGTCGGACCCCTGGACGCCCACGGTCACCGACGCCCGGCCGGCCTTGCCATCACGGACCACCCAGACCGCGTCCCGGCCGTCGGCGGAGAACACCGCCGAGGCGGGGACGGTCACCGCGTCAGCCGCCTCGCGCACCCGCAGGTGCACGATCGCGTTCATGCCGGGGCGGGGCGTCGGGGCCGGCTCGTCCTCGGCCAGCTTCCCGGCACCCAGCGCGAGGCGTACCCGATAGGTGACCCCGCCCTGCGCGGAGTTGGTGGGCAGCACGTCCACCGACCGGACGGTGGCGTCGTAGCTGGCGCCGGTGACGGCGTCCAACTCGACGGTGGCGGTCACGCCAGCCTTGACCAACAGCACGTCGGTCTCGTCCACCTCGGCGAGTAGTCCCAGCTGTCCGGTGTCCACAACCGTCAGCACCGGCGCGCCTGCGGTGACCAGCCCGCCGACCGCGACCGCGTCGTCCACGCCGGCCGGCGGACCGCCCTGGCTGGGGGCCAGCACGGACGGGTCGAGACCGGCGCCACTGGCCTGCTCCAACAGACCGGCCAGACCAGCGTTGGCGCCACCGCTGGCCCGGGTGCCGCCGGGCTGCACCACCCCCGCGATCGGGGCCCGCAGGGTCAGCGCGTCGACTGTCGCCTTCGCCAGGTCGTACGCCTGCTGGGCCTGAAGCCGCTGCGCTGCGGACAGTGCGCCGACGGCGGAGCTCAACCCGTTGATCCCCCGCTGCACCGCGCGTACCGCCTGGTCGGCGCTGCGCGCGGCGGCCGCGTACTGGCGTTGGGCGGAGGTCACCTGGGTCAGCAGCGCGCCCCGCAACTGCGGGTCGGCGATCTTCTCGGCGGCCTTCCGGGCCGCGTCGAACGCCTCGTCGGCCGCCTTGTCGGTGCCGCGCCGGCTGCTGGTCAGGCTGCCCGCTCCCACGCCGCGGCCGGCGCGCTTCGCGGCGGTCAGCGCCTCCTTGGCCTGGCGGAGACGCTGTTGCGCATTCGGTGAGTCGACCACGGCCAGCACCTGACCGCGCTTGACCCGCTGTCCAGGCTGGACACGCAGGCTGGCCAGGGTGCCGTCGGCGGGAGCGGTGAGGGTGGCGGCGGCGCGCGCGGTCACCGTGGCCGGGGCGTCGATCACCTCGGTGACCGGGTTGCGGGCGGCCGACGCCAGCGCGAGGTCGGGGCCTTCGTCGCCGCAGGACGCGGCGGTAGTTGCGGTGAGGACGACGACGGCGGTCAGGGCGATGAGCAGGCGGGGCCGCGTGGTGCTGAGCGGCCGCGGCGAGTGGGTGCGGCGCACGCACCCATCCTATGTGGCTGGCTTCGGCGCCCTCAGGAGCCGAGAAGCAGCTGCCGGCCCATTCCAGCTTCCGGGGGTCCCGCGTCGCGGCGACCACCGCAATATCGGTCCGACAAGTGGGCAGCGCCACCGACGTGCGGCGGCGCTGCCCCTTCGGCCTATTCAGTGAGTGGATTGCCCCAGCGCCTACAGCCCATCTGCACGGTTGAGCCATGTCAAAGCATCGGCGTTATCCGCGGCAGTGCGATAGGGCTTTCCGACATTCCTGCGCACAGCATCGCGAAGCGAGGCCACGCTGTACGTGTCTGGCAGAACGGCGGTACCGATGCTGTCCTGCCAGACAGTCCCTTGAAGAAAGACCGAGCCATCAAGAGACGACATGGCAAAACCAGGACACCCCCTCGCCCAACCAAGAACTCCCGAGGCGGCTCCTAAGCCCATGACGTCCCATTCGTCAGCCAACTCGACCTCACCCCAAATCAACTCCCCCACCTCGTCCACGGCGTCCGAAAGCGGGAGCTCCAGCGAGACCAGGAATCGCCTCTCCTTCGAGAAGAGCCCGTGCTCACTCGACAACTCATACCAGTCGGCGTTGGCCTTAGCCACACGGTCCGGGTCGTCGAGGCTCACCGTGCGGTCACACCGGCCCTCATTGGGCTGCCTTGAAGTGACCATCCAAGCGGCGAAGTTGGGTACTCCTGTCCCCGTCCGTAGACCCAGGAATCGGAATCCAAAATCCGCCATCTTGTCCACGAGTAAACCTGACGGCCGTTTCGTCACTGTCAACCGAACCTCAACACTTGGGAATAAAGGGGAGTAGCTTGTTGTAATTGTGCCCGTTGGGATTCTTGCCATCGGGGGCCAGGTAGGCAAACTGGCCATCCTTCTCCAGAATCCTATAGGCGTTGTTTCTTGGATCCGGAGCGTAGATCTTCGCACCGGTCCACCACTTGGTCTTTCGGTTGTCTCCGCCTCGATAAACATCCAAAGAACCATCCGGATTAGTCCGCTGCTGGAGTGTCCCATCCTTGATCTGCTGGACGCCTCGTTGAATGATATTCGGCGAGGGCTGCCCGTTGTCATTATGCACAAGGGCAGAGGCGTGTCCAGCCTTCACATAGTAGGTGTGAATGCCGTCGACAGTGAGATTGTAGGCTAGCGCGGTCTTGACTTTGGCTGGACGAAGGACTCCGACTCGGAAAAAGTATCCGTCCGAACCACTTACCAGGTCACCGCGATCGAGTTCGTCGGCTCGCTGCCAAGCGCGATCGGTATGATTCCAAAATGGATGGTCCTCGGTGGTAGTAACAAATTCTCCACCGATCTCAAGGTCAATCAACTGATCCCAGTGCACCCAGACGTGGGTTACCTGGCGCGGACCATACTCACCAGTCTCGGGGTCAGAAACCAGGATCTCGTCGCCAACCTCGATTTCGTCTATTTGCTTAGTGCCACCATCGGCCATGAGCACCTCGGTGCTACCACTAAAACTACGGCAACCGCAGTTGCAGTCAGTGTCCAGCCCGCGCTTCTTCTTACCGCCCGCACCCTTGCCGCCGACCCCAGCGATGATCCGATCGCCGTCGGGAAGGTTCTCGACACCCCACTCGAAGTGGCTATCGAAGAGCTGTTCAATAAATTCGTTACACCCGGATCCACCCATCTCGGCGCAGATGGACATTGCAAGATTGCGGGTGTCGTACATCATCCAGGCCTTGTTGTTGCCTTGACTTCTTTCCGAGAAGTACCTCGCCCGCTGATCATTCCAACGGCGCAGGAACTCCTCGTTCGGAACGTTCGGAGGGAGCATGATGCCCCAGCCGAGGTTCCGTCGGTCCTTAGACTCTTGCGCCTTGGTGCTCCCAAGGCCTTGACTTTCGCCCCAACTGGTGTTCGCGTCGGTCCCACAGCCACCCGGGCATCCGCCTGCACCCCGCCCGTCGCCGTCCTTCAAGGGGCGCGGGTCGTACCCATAGCAGTCGAACTCAAGGCAGTCTGCCGGGATCAGACCGTCCGGGTCGCTCATCGTGACCGGGGAGTTGTTGGCGTAGGAGTAGCCGTTCCACTGCTGCGGGTCGGCCAAGTCCTGCAAGGGGTCAACCGAGACGAACCGACCGATTGTCGGGTCGTAATTTCGAGCGCTGACCTGAGTCAGGCCGGTGCTCGTGTTCAGTGGCTGGTTGAGGAAGCCGCGGTTGTCCGGCGCCGTGACGGTGGAGCCGCGGGGCGCGCCGTACGGGGTGTACTGCCGCCAGGTCGGCACCTGGGCCGTGTTGTTCAGGTAGAGGTACGGCGTTCCCTGGTGGTCCGGGATGGTGAACCCGTAGGCGGTGCCACTGCCCGTGCGATAGGCCATCGCGCCGCTGGGCAGCGCGTAGTAGCGGGTGCCGCTCAACGCCTGGGTGCTGGTGTTGAGGGTGATCTGCTGACCGGGCAGGTAGAGGGTGGTGACTCCCGGGTCCTTCTGGATCAGCAGGTTGCCGTCGGCGTCGTACAGGAACGAGCTGTTTCCGCCCGTGCTGCCGGTCACCGATGCCAACTCGCCGGCGTCGTCCCAGTTCAGAGTCTGGGTGCCCTGCCCGGCCTTGCGGGTGGTCATGTTGCCCGCGTCGTCGTAGGCGTACGAGGTGCTGCCGGTGAGGCCACCGGTGGTGGCGGTGCTCGTCAACGTGTGCGGCTGACCCTTGGCGTTGCCGTCGTACACGTAGTTGGTGGTGGTGTCGGTCCCACCGGACGTCGAGTACTGGGTCTGACTCTTCCGGTTGCCGAGCGAGTCGACGTTCCACTCGGTCCAGTAGGCGCTGGTGGCACCGATGCCACTGCCGACCATGGCGCGGTTACCGAGGGTGGGGGCGACAGCGCATGCGTCGGTCGCCGTCCATGCCTTGGTGAGCCGCCGCAGCGAGTCGTACCGGTAGCACTGCGTCTCGGACGCCGCAGTCGGGTCGACGCGGGTGTCGATGGTCTTGGTGATGTTGCCGTACAGGTCGTACTCGTAGTCCCGCTTGCCGACGTCCTTGGTGGTGGTAGTCGTCTTGGTTACCACTTGCTGCTTGGGGCGCCCGTTGTGGTCGTCGTAGATGTTGACGATCGAGGCCCCGCTGTCCGGAAGACCCACAAGGTTACGGGTGACCCGCCCCCATGCGTCGTAGTCGACTGACGCGCTGTAGCCGGCAAGCCCACCGACTGTCGTCGGCAGGTCCAATCTTCCGGAATAGCTGCGAAGCACTGTCTCGCTTGGCAGGTTTCCCCTGGCCGGATAGGTGTCGGTGAACGGAAGCCCGTTCGTCGTTGAATAGGTGTGCCCGAACGCGTACGTGTTGCCGAGCGCCCCCTCGACGGCGGGGATGGTGATCGTCTCGCCCTTCGAGTTGCCGAAGGAGTCGAAGTTGACCCACTGGGTGCTGTATTCGGCACCATTGCGGTAGGCGGTGGCAGTGGTCAGCTTGCCAATCGCGTTCGTGATCGACGCGGCGCTGTTGTCGTTGTCGTACACCCAGGCGGCCAGCCTGTTGCTGGTCGATTGTGCGGAGGCCAGCGCGG
The DNA here is from genome assembly GCF_044456765.1 of Micromonospora sp. NPDC050784. Taxonomy (NCBI): domain Bacteria; kingdom Bacillati; phylum Actinomycetota; class Actinomycetes; order Micromonosporales; family Micromonosporaceae; genus Micromonospora; species Micromonospora sp. NPDC050784. Next base: position 141,364 of record NZ_JBITGG010000001.1, read on the forward strand.
CGAAGCTGGCCGTGCGACGGTTGATCTTGTCGAAGGTGTACGAGACGGTTTTGCTGCGGCCGTCGGTCGACTCGATGACATTGCCCGCGCCGTCGTAGCGGATGGCGGTGGTGCCGGCATCCGGGTCGTCCTTGCTGACCACTTGGCCCAGCAGGTTGAACGTGCTGATCCAGGGGTTACCGGCGGTGTCGGTCACTGTCGACTGGTTGCCATGCCCGTCGTAGCCGTAGCTGCTGTCCACAGTGGTGCCACCGGTCAGGCGGTAGACGCCGGTGAACGGGTTGGACGGGGAGACGAGCGTCGGCGCTGCGGTGTACTGGAGTTGCTTCTCCAACCGGCCCATCGGGTCGTTGACCGTAGCGGTGACAGTGCCGCCGGTCGGCGGGATGACCGTCGTACGGTCACCGTTGTAGACCGTCCTGGTCGAGGACTTGACCACCCCGTCGCGGGCGCTCTCGGCGAAGATGACCCGACCGAGCCCGTCGTAGGTGTTGAAGGTCTGGTTCAGGGCCTTCTTGAGCAGCGAGTCGGCGTAGACCGGAGTCGTGTCCGGCAGGCTGGCGGCGTCCCACCAGCCGTTGTAGGTCGCACGCACCCATCCTCGGCTGTCGTAGAACGAGTCGGTGACCATCCGACCGCCTGGGTTGGTGTCCGACTGGGTCTGCCGCACCCGGTACTGGGCGTCGTAGATGGTGGTCGTGGTCGCGTACACGTTGTTGAGGTTCAGCGTCTCGGTTGTCGTCGCGGTCGGTCCGCTATTGGAAACCGTGTAGGTGTGCTTCACGTTCGGCAGAGCACTGGTGGGCCTGGAAGCCAACCAGACCGCCTTGAGCCGACCGACCGCGTCGTACTGCGTTCGGGTGACCACCCCGTTGGCATCGGTGCTGCTCGTGGGGAGGTTGCGCAACGTTGTCATGGTCGTGGAGGTGGCGTGACCCTCGGCGTTCTGCAGGGTCATGCCGGTGGTCAGGCCGGCGGCGTTGTCGGTGTAGCTGGTGGTGGACTTGTTGCCGTTGCCGTCCCAGGTGCCGGTGGCGCGACCGTAGGCGTCGAACTCGGCCTGGTCGGTGGTCTGGTAGGCGTACCCGCCGGAGACCCAGTCGGACGCCTTGCGGACCATCGTGACGTTGCCCCGGCTCGGGGCGGCCTGCGGGAACGCGGTCGCGAACTGCGGGTCGTCGTAGTAGGTCCGGACGTGCGAGACAACCTGCGCCGGCCGGTTGACAGTGGTCGGAGCGGTGAGCGTGTTGGTGCTGCCCGGCACCGACGTCGGCGAGCCCGCGCGGAAGCCGGCGCAGGCCACCGACACGGTCTCGACCTGGCTGGTCAGGCCGACCAGATTGAGACCGGTGTTGGCCGGCGCGTACGTCGTACTCGTGCACCGGTCGTAGGCGGAGTTCGCCGGCACGGTGTGGTCGTACGAGTGCTGCAGCAGGCCGAAGGTCGCCGAGCTGGTCGACTCGTCGTACGACATGTCAGTCTGGCTGTATCGCCAGGTGGTAGTGGATCCGGAGGTTACCGCCTGCCGTCGCCAGGTCTGCACCGGCGCGGTGAACGTCGCCGTCAGCGCCGGGAGTCCCGTCCGGCTCCGGGTCGCGGTCGCGTCCGACACCCAGTACGAGGTGACCGTCGAGTTGTCGATCGGGCCACCGTCACCCAGGTACGAGGTGGTCTCCAAGGCACGCCCGGCGAGCTGGTCGACATCCTCGTGGATTCCGTTGGCGCTGTCGGTGACGTTCACGACCGTGGTGTTGTTGTTCTTGCTCATGCCGCGGTAGTAGGTGGTCTCCGCCAGCGTGCGGGGGTCGTTCACACCGTCACCGTTGCGCACCTGGACCTTGCCGTAACCACGGAACTGCCCGTAGGTGCGGTACTTGGCCTTGACCACCTCGTTGTCGTCGAAGTGCCATGCCGCACCACCGACGTACGCGTAACTGGTGGAGGTGGCCGGCGCGCCGCCGGTCGGGTCGGTCGCGGTGACCCGGGTGACCGCGTACTTGTGGAACCAGTCGCGGATCTGGTCCGACAAACCCTCTGGCGTCCAGTAGACGGGGTAGCACGACAAGGTGTTGGACGCCGGGCTGACCGTCACCGGCGCGCTGCAGGGCTGCGGCAGCTCGTAGGTGGGCGAGATGACCGAGCCCGTCTCGGTGGTGATCGTCGCGATGCGCTGCCGGTAGAACGACGGGTAGCCGCCTCGGATGTCCACCCGGTTGGGCAGCTTGATGCCACTGAATGAGACCGACGGCAGGGTGATGGCGCTGGCCGAGCCGCCGGAGGTGGTGTCGTGCCCGGTACGCGTGACCGACGACAGCCACAGCGTCGGCGCGGTGCCGTCCCCGGTCGCCGGCATCGTATGGGAGAGCGCGTAGGTGTCGACCTTCCGGTACGGCGGGGTGAGGCTCGCGTCGTACTGCTGGGTCTCGATGGACGTCAGCCGCACCGTGGAGAAGAACGAAGGACTCCACGCCTTGCAGTCCGTGCCCGAGTTGCAGACCAGGTCGAACGGCACGTCCGGCCAATTGGCCTTGTTCGCCTCGTTCAGCGGCTTGCAGGTGCCAGAGAGGCAGCGGTCGTCGGTGTTGAAGACCACCTGGTTGGGGATGGTGCCGTACGCGCCGTTGTCGCGGAAGCCGTAGTCGATCCGGGCGAGGTTGCTGTCCCGGATGTAGGACACGTCGGTGGCGCCCTCGTTGCGTCCGTAGTAGTTGGTGGCCTGGTTGTAGTAGTAGGCCATCGCGTTGCCGTGGACGTCCTTGGCGTAGTCGAGGTTCCACCGGTACGCCATGGTGCAGACCGACGAGCTGAAGCCGGCCGTGTTGTAGCAGGGGTCTCCCGAGTGCGCCGAGTAGACCGGGACGTGGTCGACCGACTTGGTCTCCGGCTTGTTGGTCGTCCAACCCGGCAGGCGGTTACGGCCGAACTCGTAGACGGTGCCGTCCCGCTCGGTGACCCGCCAGTAGTCGGTGTCCTTGGTTCCGCTGCCGTTGCCCGAGTTCATGACCCGGGTGACCACCGCGCCCGTGTCGTTCTGCATCTTCCAGACGCTCTTGGCGGAGTCCCAGATCAGTGAGCTGGACGATCCGTTGAGGGCGATGGTGAGGACCGGGCCGGCGTAGCAACGGTCGTTCGTCTCGACCGGGGACGGGCTGCCGCCCGGGTCGTCGGCGCAGGAGACGAAGGTCTGCTCGACGTACGACTTCGGGGTGGTCCAGCCATCGCCCACCCAGGAGGCCTGCGCGTTGGTCGCGGCGGTCTGACCGTCGACAGCACCGGAATCGTAGGAGAGTGCCAGTTGTGGCACGAGCTTCGACCGGGTCGGCGGCACGGTCATCGGGTACGAGTAGCTAAAGGAGCCGGTGCTGCCACCTGCCGTCCACGAACCGGACGGCTTCAGGTCGGTCGCCGCATAGGTGCCGCCCTTACCGCCCTCGTCGCCAGCACCCGCCACGGCGGCGAAAACCATTGCCGAGCCGGCCGAGCGGCTGTCGGCGGTGGCGGTCAGCGGCACTTCCGCCGAGACCGAGTTGCTCGCCGGGTCGTTGGTGGAGGCCAACGGGGTCGACGTTCGGCATTCGGCGAGCGCCGGCGTGGTGAGGGCGCACGCGGGCATCCGCACGAGCCGCAGTCGGGAGCCGTAGTTACCTCCGTACGCCTCAGCGAAGTCGGCGTAATCGACGCCGACCCGCACCGATCCGTTGGCTGACTCGCTCGACGACGGGGTCACCGAGAGCAGCACACCACCAACGCCTGCCGCCTCGGTGGCTTTGCGGTCGGCGACCGACACCCGCATCTGCTGTGGGCCGGCGTACCGACCACGCTTGGCGACCGGTTCCACCCAGACCGGGGTGCCCGCCGCGCGGGTCTTCGCCGCGGCTCGGGTCGCGGACGCCGATCCGGTCAGGTGCACCGTCGTCGAGGCGGCCTTCGGCCATGCCGTTCGCGACGGTCGATAGGTCGACTTCGCCTGGTCGGGTGGGGTCACGAAGTTCGTGGGCAGCGGCTTGACGCCTGTCACCGATCGCCCGGGCGACATGGGCGGCAGTTTGGACAGTCCGCCGTCTTCCGGCTTCGCAACCGCCGGTGTACCTACCAGCAAGCTCGCCACCAACGACGTCGCTGCGGTCAACGCCGCCAATCGTTTGCGACGTGTAAATAGGCGCAATCCCCCGTGCCCGACCATTTCACCCTCACCTCTGCGAGATCGTCAAAAAAACCACGCAGGGTGTTTCGTCGCGCACCCCCGTGGCGCGAACAATGTTTCATGTCGGCTTCCCCCGAAGGTAACGGTGCGGTAACAAATGACCACTGTCACAGCGGCAAATGCACTGCAGTGAGTCCGAAAGGGACGACTCCGTGTGACGTCCTCCGTTCCACGGGTGCCGCAGGTGCTGGTTCACTGTTGCCGCCCAACGGACGTGCTCCGCGTCTGCCGGCTTGACTCACGGGGGAGATACCTCTTCATGCCCAAAAACGGTCCTCAACCGAGGACATGGACGGCCAGACGAACGCTCACCACAGGTGTCGTCGCAAGCCTTTTCCTGGCCACCTCGGCCACGTTCCTGCCCGGCATACCGGCTACCGCCGCGCCCAGCAAACCCTCACCGAAGCCGGCGGACGGACCACTCAGCGTCGAACGGGCGATGGGCGAGGCCAAGCGGACTGGCAAGCCGGTCGAGGCGACCGGCGCCCAGACGTCGACCACGACCTACACCGCCCGCCCGGACGGGATGATGGAGCTGACCGAGTCAGCCGTTCCCACTCGTACCAGGGTGAACGGCACCTGGAAGGACCTGGACCCAACCCTGGTCCGAAACGCCGACGGCAGCATCACGGCGGCCGTCACCACCAACCCGATCCGCGTTTCCGCCGGTGGCGGTGGACCGCTCGCCGAGATGACGAGCGGGGACCGCGCACTGTCGGTAACCGCCCCGTTGACCCTGCCGGCGCCGACCCTGTCGGGGCCAACCGCCACCTACGCCGAGGTGCTGCCCGGCGTCGACCTGACCGTCCGGGTCGACACCGAGGGTTCCTTCTCGCACGTCTTCGTGGTCAAAAACCGACAGGCTGCCGCCAACCCGCGTCTCGCGGCCCTCGACCTCGCCACCACCACGAAGGGCGTCGAGCTAACAGCCGACCCGGCCGGCAACATCACCGGCCGCGATCGTGGCGGCCGGACGGTAATCACCGCGCCCGCCCCCGCGATGTGGGATTCCGCCAGCGGCGCAAGCACACAAGCCGGCACGAACGAGCGAGGAGTCGCTTCCACCCCCGGCGGGCCCGGTCGCGGGGCGCGAACGGCCCCGATCGCGGTCCAGATCGGTGCCGGGAAGCTGCGGCTCACCCCCGACCGGGCGCTGCTGAACGACCCGGCAGCGGTGTTCCCCCTCTACATCGACCCCACCTTCAACTGGACGCCGGTCGGCCCCAAGATGGGCGGTTGGGCCTCGATCTCCTACCAGCACCAGTCGACCAACTACTGGAAGAACACTCCGGACCCCATCGGCCGGATGCAGGTCGGTAACTCGGGAAGTCAGCGGTCGAACACCCTGATCAATTTCCCCGTCCCGTACGCCACCCTGGCTGGCGCTGAGATCGCGGACGCAATCTTCAAGATCACAAACACCAGATCCTGGAACTGCACCGACAAGACGGTCAACATCTACGGCCCGGGCACCACCTTGAGCTCCAGCAATGCCACCTGGAACTACTGGGAGGGGGTGAGCAAGGGCAGCGCCATCGCCAGCAAGAGCTTCGCGTACGGCTACAGCGGCTGCGATCAACAGGGCGTCTCCTTCGACATCACCGGGCAGATCAAGACCGACGTCACCGACAAGAGGTCGACCCGCACGCTGTGGATGGTCGCCGCCAACGAGGCCAGCGACGCCGAGAGTTGGAAGGAATTCCTGGAGACCAGTCCCACGCTGACCATCCGCTACAACCACGCACCCGCCGCACCGACGGGATTGACCACCTCCCCCGCAACAGACTGCATCGCGGCCAGCCCGACGGTAGTCGGCGATACCGCCGTCTCCCTGTATGCGCCGGTTTCCGACGCTGACAGAGGAGCGCTCGGGGTCACCTTCAAGGTGTGGAAGAACAGCGATGCCACCCAGACTGCCATCGCCAGCACCAATCCCAACCTGCTGACGTACTCCTCCGGCACCACAGCGGTATTTGTCGTACCGCGAGCCACGTTGGCGGCCGCCGCCGGCGTGACCGGCAGCAGTGCGGGAACTCCGACCACCTTCGCCTGGAAGGTGCAGACGACCGACTTCCGTACTTCCAGCAGCTGGTCGACCACCTGTCGGTTCACCTTCGACGCCACAAGGGCCGGACCGCCCAACATCTCGGAACTCGCCGTACAGCCGACGATCGGGCAGCCAGTCACCATCTCGGTCAAGCCGCCGTCCAGCGGCACCGTGCCCACCAACTACGTCTACCAGTTGAATGCGGCACCACCGCTGAGCGTCACCCCCGACGCGAACGGCAACGCGAACTTGCAGATCATCCCCACCCGTTTCACCAACACGATCTCCGTGACCAGCGTCACTGCTGCGGGCAAGAACTTCGGCGACACCGCGATCCTGGCGTTCAACGCCGATCCCTCGTCCGTGGTGGCACCGGACGGCGACCTGACCGGCGACGGCCGAACCGACCTTCTCACCGGCGGCTCGGTGAACAACCTCAAGGCCGGCCTGTGGCTGGCAAAGAACAATGGCTCAGCCGGGGTCAACCCGAGCATCAGCAACATGGGCGCGCGAGGGAACGGGGTCACCGGCGAGAACTCTCCGGCCGACTTCAACGGCGCTCAGGTCATCACGGGTCGATTCACCGGCGGCAACCTTCAGGACGTGCTGATCTACTACCCGACGGGTAACAACGCCGGCGGTGGCGGGATCCTTGCCGGCAACGGCGATGGCTCGACCTTGATGCCGGAGCGCGGCGGCGTCCAGACCAGCCTCATGGCCGACTACCTCCTCGACGAGTACGGGCGATCGCCGATCCAGCTGGCGAACGCCGGTGAGGCGCGGGGGCCCGGCTCGGGCTTTCCGGACCTGATCGGCACCAGCGGGGACGCCACCAACGGCTACCAGCTCACCTACTACCCCAGCTTCCCGGGGACCAGCCTGTTCTTCGGGGCGACCTCGACCGGGGCACTGACCCCGACCGGTGGCGCCGACTGGAACAACTGGACGATCACCACCACGCAGACGAGCACGGGCGCTGCGATGTTCCTGTGGAACCGGACCACCGGCGCGCTACACCTCTGGTCGAACCTGGCCTACAACCAGGACACCGGACAGCTCAGCTACACCGCCCGCACCCTGGCCGCCAGCGGCTGGAACACGAATACTGTGCTCAACCTGCGCGCCGGGGACATCAACGCCGACGGCACCCCCGACCTGTGGACCGTCGGCGCCGGTGCGGTCACGACCGCCTGGCTGGTCACCAACGTCCAGACCAGCAGCGCCACCATCACCGCCCAGCCGAAGCAGACGCTTGTCACCTCGGACCACACCTGGCAGTTCGACGACCTGTCGGACACTGCGGTCACCAGCGCGAAGGACGTCTCCGGTGGCAAGTCCCTCGCCGTGGAGGGCGGCAACGCCTTCTGGCGAGGTGGCGAACTCTTCAGCCCGGCCCTGTTCCTCAACGTCGACAAGACCGGAACCGTCGTCGACACCTCCAAGCAGGGCGCACTGTCGATCAATGAGCGGTTGATCGACACGAGCAAGTCGTTCAGCATCTCGGTCTGGGCCAAGCCCACGGCCTCCGGTGGAGTCATCGCCAGCGAGGACGGCGCGGACGCGTCGCGCTTCCTGCTCTGGAACAACCAGAGTGACAACACCTGGCGGTTCGGTCTCGGCAACGCCGACAGCGGTTGGTCGTACACCCAGGTGGTGGCGCCCGCCGGTACGGCGCTGGGGGTCTGGACGCACCTGGTCGGTACCTACAACGCCGAGACTCGGACGATCGTGCTCTACGTCAATGGGGTGATCAAGGGAAGCGCGCAGTACACCGCCACGCCCTCGTGGCCGAGCACCGGCAAGTTCGTGGTGGGCCGCTACAAGTACCAGGGCGCACCGACGGCGCACTACTCCGGGATGCTCAGCAATCTGCAGGTGTGGAAGCGGGCGCTCACCCCCACCCAGGTCGGCGCGACAAACGTCACGAAGAGCGGCTCGCTGACCTCGGTCGGTGCCACCACCTGGACCCCGCCGGGCACCGGCACGAAGCAGACCGACGTCTACGCGACGGACACCATCGGCAGCCTGTGGCGCTATCGCAAGGTCAACAACCAGCTCACCGCACCGCGGCTGGTCTCCTCGGGTTGGGACCAGTTCACCGCGTTCGGCATCGCGGACATGGACCACGACGGCTACCAGGATGTGGTCGTCCGGGACAACGCCACCTGCAACCTGCAGGTGTTCCTGGGCACCGCCGACGATCTGAGCCCCACGCCCACGTTCTTCGGCTCTCAGTGGTGCAGCTACCGGCCGTTCGGGGTGGGCGACTACAACCGGGACGGCTACCAGGACGTCTTCACCGCCGGCACGACCCACGACCTGTGGGTCTACCCGGGTGATCTGGCGGGTGGCAAGTTGACCCGGATCGACGTCGGCGACGGCTGGAGCGACCAGTACAGCGGATTCGGCGTGGCCAATGTGGTTGGTGACACCACGCCGGAGTTGTACGGGCGGGAGAGCGACACCGGCCTGCTGCGGGTGTACGACCTGCAGGCGCGGACCATCACCCAGGTCGGCATCCAGTGGACGAACTACACCTCCTTCGGGATGACCGACTTCAACGGGGATGGCAAGCCCGACATCCTCGCCCGGGAGAACGTGACCGGCATCCTCTGGATGTATCCGGGAGCCGCCAACGGCACCCTCGGCACCCGAGTGTCGATCGCCACCGGCTGGTGAACAACGGCGGTGGGTCGGGTGTCCGCCCGGCCCACCGCCCCAGCAGTCGAACGACGGTTGTCCGAGTCGGTCAGGCGGCGGTGGCGCGGATGTACGCCACGCACTCGTCGTGCAGCGTCGACCACTGCTCACCGAACGCCTTCTCGGAGGCCGCGTCGATGGTTCGGCCGTCGTGCACCACGGTCTTGAAGAAGGTGAGCAGCCGCAGCGGCCCGTACCGGTCGACGAGGTGTCGAACGGCCAGGTAGCCGATGCCGTAGCTGGCGGCGACCCGTTCGGCGGAGGCATCGTCAGCGGGGTTGATGCCCTCCAACTTGCCGTCCCAGCCGCCCCGGACCATCTTGCGTACGTCGGCGATCCCCTCGTACCGGTCGACCGCCTGGCCGCCGGCACCGGCGAACTCGGCCAGGCCCTCCACCAACCACCAGGTGAGCTTGCCCGGGTAGCCGCGCTCCGGCAGCGACGCCGCGTGGGTCAGCTCGTGCCGGAGCAGATCGTCGGTGCCGCTGTTGGAGAGCCCTTCGGCGTTGAGCACCACCTCGTGGTGGCCGCCGCCCACGGTCACCGCGTAGCCGCCGGTCCATTCTGGGCGTTCCCCGCCGTACCAGCGCTGCCACTCGGTGCGCCCGGCGTAGAAGATCCGGTACCGGTCCGGCGGTGATCCGGTCACCGCGTACCCGTCGGCGACCTTGGCCGCCGCCTCGGCCTGTGCGAGCAGGCCGGGCAGTTTGCCGCGCAGTGCCGGCGTGGTGGCGACGATTGTCCGCGCGCCGATGGCGACCGCCAGGTCGCTGATCTCCCACGGTCGGGTGCCGGTCTCGATCGACTTGGACTCCTCCATGGCGACCATCCGGGGTTGGTCGCCGTTCTCCCGCCACCGGGTGCCGATCAGCACGGGGCTGGGCCGGCAGTTCGGCGTCACGAAGCAGTACTGGAAGCGCACCAGCAGCCGCCACTCGCCGGGCTTGCCGATGATCGGCACGGGCAGGCCACTCGGCTCGGCCCGCCAGCCGGTCACCTTGAGCTCGCGGAGTGCGGCGAAGCGTCGGCGCAGGTCGTTGTGGGCGGCGGGATCGGCGACGGCGAGGAACCCGGCGCGGTCACCGCCGAGGAGTGCCGCGGACTGCCGGTGGAGCTGGGCGGTGATCCGATCGTTCAACCCGCGGGCCACGGCGGTGGCCGGGTCGTCGGCCGCCGAGGCCCCGACCCGGCTGACCGTGGGGCGCGAGCCTGTCTCCCGGATGACTCCGACGACGAGCGCCGCCGGCAGGCCGCAGCCCAGCAGGAGAACGACCACCACGAGCACCGTCCACAGCGGCCAGAGCCGCCGTGGTGCTGGCTGCTGCACCTCGTCAGTCACCCGCCGAAGGGTACGACCAATACCTGGACGCGGCGAGGCCGCCCCGGACCGATCGGCCCGGCCGCTCGCTCACCCGCCGGTACGCGGCCAGGAGCGGAACGAGATGTCCAAGCCGGCGACCAACTGGTGGTACGAGCGGTCGACGTCGCGGGGCAGGCCGAAGCCGCCCCCGGCTTCCAGGGTCACGAAGCCGTGCAGGGCGCTGCGCAGCGCCCGGGTCGCGTCCACCGCGTCGTCGCCGGTGAGTCCGTACCCGCGCAGCACCGCGAAGATGGCACCTACTGCGCGTTCGCCCGCCTCGACGTGTTCCGGGTCGGCCGGGTCGGGCACCCGCTGCGTCGCCGGGTAGCGGCCGGGGTGGCGGAGGGCGTAGTCACGGTAGGCGTCCGCCATGGCCCGGAGCGCGTCGCCACCGGAGCGGCCGACGGCGGCGGTGGTCATCTCGGTGGCCAGCTCGGCGGTGGCCAGCGCGGCCAGCTTCTGGACCAGTGCGTCCGCGCCCTTCACGTGCTTGTAGAGGCTGGGTAGCGCGACCCCGAGCCGGCTGGCGAGCGCGGCGAGGGTGAGCTGCTGGAAGCCGACCTCGTCGGCCAGCCGGGCCGCCTCCCGTACGACGGTCTGCTGGTTGAGGCCGACCCTAGGCACCGGCGCACACCGCCAGGAAGCCGAGTAGTTCCTCGGCGGTGCGCTGCGGCTGGTCGGCGTGCGGGTAGTGGCCGGACCCCTCGATCATCCGGGCCTCGGCGGTGCCGAAGAGCCGCCGGGCGGCTCGCGCCTCGGCTCCCGGGTCGGGGAAGTCCGGGTCCTTCGACCCCATCAGCACCAACACCGGTTGCCGCACCTGCGGGGCGCGGGCGGTCCAGTGTGGCTCGGCCGGTGCGATGACGCCGCGCGTTGCGGCCATCCGACCGGGCTCGCGCAGGTTGGCCACCATCGAGCGGCGGTAGGCCGCGTCGTCGGCGGGTCGGTGCACCGGGAACAGGGTGTTGTGGAACATCCCGAACAGTCGAGGGCTGTGCAGCACGGACCACATCGCCATTCGCAGCAGCGGGTTGAGCTTCGGCTGACCGACGAACGCGCCGATCTGCACGATGCCGGTGACCAGCTCGGGCGCGTCGGTGGCGGCGAAGACCACCGCCGCCGCGGCGGACGAGCTGCCGACCAGCACGGCCGGACCGGCGTCGAGGTCACGGACCACGGCCAGCAGGTCCGCGCCGACCTCTGCCGGGGCGTACGTGGGCCAGCCGGCGCTGGACTCCCCGTGCCCTCGGACGTCGACCGAGGCGACCCGGTGACCGGCGGCCACCAGCAGGGGCGCGAGGTGCCGGAAGCTCGCCCTGTTCTCGCCCATGCCGTGCGCGAGGACGACCAACGGCCCCTCGCCCCGCGCCTCGTACGCGATGTGTCCGCCGTCCCGCCGCACCTGGCTAGTTGTCATAGCCTTAAAGCTAAGATACTTAGCCACCATTGGCAAGTCAGGAGTGCGAAACGGGCCGGCGGTGACCTGAGCAGTCGCCGCCGGCCCGTCGGCCGAACCGGAGGGGTTACTTCTTGGAGATCAGTGCGCGGCCGAAGAAGACCAGGTTGGCGGGGCGCTCGGCGAGCCGGCGCATCAGGTAGCCGTACCACTCGTCGCCGTACGGGACGTAGGTACGCACGGTGTAGCCCTCACCGGCCAGCCGGGCCTGCTCCTCGGGGCGGATGCCGTAGAGCATCTGGAACTCGAAGCGCTCCGGCCCCCGGTCGAACCACCGCGCCCGGTCCTCACCGATCGCGATCATCCGCGGGTCGTGGGTGGCCAGCATCGGGTACCCGTCGCCGGACATCAGGATGTTCATGCAGCGGACGTACGACTTGTCCACCTCGCGGGCCGACTGGTACGCCACCGACTCCGGCTCCTTGTAGGCGCCCTTGCACAGCCGCACCCGGGACCCGGCCGAGGAGAGTTCCCGGCAGTCCGACTCGGTCCGGCGCAGGTACGCCTGAAGCACCGCGCCGGTCGACGGGAAGTCCTTGCGCAGCCGGCTCAGCACCTCCAGGGTCGAGTCGGTGGTGGTGTGGTCCTCCATGTCCAGGGTGACAGTGGTGCCCGCCGCGTCGGCCGCCGCGCAGATCGCCCGCGCGTTGTCGTACGCCAACTGCTCGTCGAACATCTGGCCGAGGGCGGAGAGCTTCACGCTCACCTCGGCGGCCGGGGTGAGCCCCGCGGCGCCGAGCATCTTCAGCAGTTTCAGGTATTCGTCCCGGGTGGCGGTGGCCTGCTCGGGGCGGACGGTGTCCTCACCGAGGTGGTCGAGGGTGACCGCGAGGCCGTCGTCGACGAGCCCGCGGGTCGCGCGCAACGCGTCGTCGGTGGCGGCGCCGGCGACGAACCGGCGGACGACGTCCCGGGTGTACGGGGCGGTCGCGACGAGCCGCTCGACCTGGGATGACCGGGAGGCGGCGAGGATGACGGAACGGAGCATGAGCCGAGCGTAACGCCCCTGCCAGGGGCCCCGCCGAGGGGCGGCCGGGCCACCTCGGCACGGGGGCGGGGCGGCGGCGGTGGCGTCGATCGGCTACAACGATGCCGTGGACCAACGCCCCCGCCGCCGACTCCGCTCGGCCTCCGTGCAACTCGGCGCGCTCACCGCTCTCGCGCTCGCCCTCTCCGGCTGCAACATGACCTCGGACGACGACGATGACGACGACTGCGCCCTCGGGCCGGTCGGCGGTGGCGGAACCGTCGCACTGGCGATGCGGGTCACCGACCCGGCCGCCGGTCGCACCGCCCCGGAGCCGACCACCGCGGCCCTGCCCGAGCGCGGCGGATTCGGCACCCACCTCGCCGCCTGCGGCGGCTGACGTGCGCCGCGAGACGGTCACGCCGCGCCCCGACTGGGACGCCACCATCCGGTCGCAGGGGCTGGTCTACGTCGACACCGAGCTGCCCGACGGCGGGATCATGTCGTACTGGGACGAGACCGCCGCGTACGCCTTCGAGCTGGACGAGGTGCTGCGGCTGGAGGAGGCCACCGAGGAGCTGCACCGGATGTCGGTGGCCGCCGCCGAGCACGTGGTGGCGCAGCGCCGGTACGCCGAGTTCGGCATCCCGGAGTGGGCGGCCGAGGCGGTGGCCCGGTCGTTGCGCGAGGCGCCACCGACGCTGTACGGGCGCTTCGACCTGGCCTACGACGGCAACTGGCCCCCGAAGATGTTGGAGTACAACGCGGACACCCCCACCGCGCTGGTCGAGGCGAGCATCATCCAGTGGTACTGGCTGGAGCAGACCCGACCGGAGCTGGACCAGTGGAACAGCCTGCACGAGCGACTGGTCGGCGCCTGGGCCAAGATCGGGGCCGGGCTGCACGACCCCCGGGTGCACGTGCTCTGGTCGAACGAGGAGGAGTCCGGCGAGGACCACATGACCGCGGGCTACCTCGCCGAGACCGCCCGGCAGGCCGGCCTGACCGTCGAACTCCAGCCCATCCAGGAGATCGGCTGGGACGGCCGCCGCTTCGTCGACGCCGACGACAACCCGGTGACCACCTGCTTCAAGCTCTACCCGTGGGAGTGGATGCTGGCCGAGCCGTACGGGCCGGCGGCCCTGGCCCCGGGCACCCCGACCACCTGGATCGAGCCGGCCTGGAAACTGCTGCTCTCCAACAAGGCGCTGCTCGCGGTCCTCTGGGAGCTGTACCCCGGCCACGAGTACCTGCTCCCGGCGTACCTGGACTCGCCGCGCGGAATGCCGGAGTACGTCGCCAAGCCACTGCTCGGCCGCGAGGGCGGGTCGGTACGCATCGTCACCGCCGACGAGGAGATCACCAACCCGGGGATCTACGGCGACGAGGGCTGGTGCTACCAGGAGTTCCGGGCGTTGCCGCAGTTCGCCGGCAACCGGATGGTGCTGGGCAGCTGGATCGTCGACGGCGAGTCGGCCGGCGTGGGTGTGCGGGAGAGCGCGAGTCTGATCACCGATGGCTACGCGCGGTTCCTGCCGCACTACATCGACGCGCCGCGCACCCGCTGAGTCGTCTACCGTTGGGGGCGTGAACTTCGACGCGTACGCCCGGACCGGCGTTGACCTGGTCAACGCCCGCCTGGACGACCTCGACGACCTGCGAGCCCTTTTCCCCGACGACAACGCCTGGATGCGCGACGAGGTCGCGGACCGGGACGTGGCGATCTTCCGCCGGGCGCAGAAACGGTTGCGCGACGTCTTCGAGTACGGCACCTCGGGGCGGGACGCCCAGGCGGTCACCGAGCTGAACGCCCTGCTTGAGGCGTTCCCGGTGCAGCCGCGCATCTCCGGGCACGACTCCAGCGACTGGCATATGCACGTGACCAGTCGGGGTGCGTCGGTCAGTGCCGAATACCTGGCCGGCGCGGTCTGGGGGCTGTCGGTCTGGCTCTGCGAGTACGGCAGCGCCCGGTTCGGGGTCTGCGCCGACGAGCGGTGCGGCAACGTCTACCTGGACACGTCGTCCAACTGCTGCCGGCGGTTCTGCTCGGAGCGCTGCGCCACCCGCTCGCACGTCGCCGCGCACCGGGCCCGCAAGCGGGCGGCGGTCGGCGAGCAGGTGCCGGTCGCCCCGCAGCCGACCTCCGCCGTCGACTCCCTCGCACCGGTCAGCTGACACCGCCACCGCCCGATCGGGGGCGGACGGGTCAGGCGTCGACAGGTGACGAGGCGGTCAGGTGCTGGCGGGCGAACTCCAGCGCGGCGCGTAGGTCAGCCTCGCGCACCGCGCGGCTCTTCGCGCCCCGGGTGGCCACCTCCACCGCCACCGCCCCGGTGAAACCCCGGCCGGCCAGCGAGGAGAGCAGCTCCCCGCAGGGCTGGGTGCCGCGCCCGGGCACCAGGTGCTCGTCGCGGCCCTCGCCGGTGCCGTCACCGAGGTGCACGTGCGCCAGCCCGGCGCCCATCCGGTCGGCCATCTCGAGGGGGTCGCTGTGCGAGGCCGCGCAGTGCGACAGATCCAGGGTGTACGACGGGTAGCCGGCGTCGGTCGGATCCCAACCGGGCACGTACGGGACGAACTGCCGACCCGCCATCCGCACCGGGTACATGTTCTCCACGGCGAAACGCAGCCCGGTGAACCGGTCCGCGACGGTGGCCAGACCCTCGGCGAAGTTACGCGCGTAGTCGCGCTGCCAGGTGAACGGTGGGTGCACCACGACGGTCGGAGCGCCCAGCGTCTCGGCCAACTCGGCGGCCTTGCGCAGGCGCTCCCACGGGTCCGGGCTCCACACCCGCTGGGTGACCAGCAGGCAGGGCGCGTGCACCGAGAGCACCGGCACGTCGTAGTGCGTGGAGAGGCCGCGCAGCGCGCCCGCGTCCTGGCTGACCACGTCGGTCCAGACCATCACCTCGACACCGTCGTAACCGAGCGCCGCAGCCAGTTGGAACGCCGCCGCGGTCGGCTCGGGAAAGACCGACGAGCTGGACAGGAGCACGGGAACGCGGGAAGTCACATCAGCCAGCGTAGCCCGGCAGCGCCGGGGGCATCGTGACGAGCACCGGCAAATCGACCGAAAACGGCCGCCGGATCAGATCGGCTCGAGTTGATCGAGCCGGCGGAGGATGACCCCCTCCCGCAGCGCCCACGGGCAGATGTCCAGCGAGTCCAGATCCAGGCGGCGCATCACCGCCTCGGCGACCACGGCACCGGCCAGCAACTGGTGCGCCCGACCCGTGCTGACCCCCTCCAGCTCCATCAACTGCGCCGGCGGGATGTGCCGGATGAAGCCGATGACCTGCCGCAAGCCCTCCCGGGTCAGGCTGCGTCGCACCCACAGCCCGGCACCGGACGGGGCCGCCCCGGCCAGTCGGGCCAGCGTGCGGAACGTCTTCGAGGTGGCCACCGCCCGACCCCAGCCCACCTCGGTCATCTGGTCGACGACCTTGTCCAGCCGGCCGTCCACGTACTCCCGGAGCTTGTCGACGGCCTCGGCCGACGGCGGGGCCGCACTGGCCGGCTCGACCCGCAGCCGCTCGCGGGTCAGCCGACCGGCCCCGAGCGGCAGGGAGACCGCGACGTCCGGGTCCTCGTCGATCCCCGCGGCGATCTCCAACGAGCCGCCACCGATGTCCAGCACCAGCAGCCGGCCCGCCGACCAGCCGAACCACCGCCGTACGGCCAGGAACGTCATCCGCGCCTCGTCCGCCCCGGAGAGCACCGCCAGCCGTACGCCGGTCTCGTCCCGGACCCGGGCCAGCACCTCGGCCGCGTTTGTGGCGTCGCGCACCGCGGAGGTGGCGAACGCGATCAGGTCGTCGGCCGCCAACCCGGTGGCCGCCGCCTTGGCCATGCCCACCGCCTTGACCAGGCCGTCCGCACCCGCCTCGGTCAACGCGCCGTCGGGGCCGATCTGCTCGGCCAGCCGGAGCACCACCTTCTCGGAGTGCGCCGGCCACGGGTGCGCGCCGTGGTGCGCGTCCACCACAAGGAGATGCACCGTGTTGGATCCGACGTCGAGGACACCCAGTCGCATGGTGAAGACCCTAGGCGCAACACGTTTGCGCGGCTCACCGGCCTGCGGACGTGACCGCGCGTAGGCTGGGCCGAGTGACGATGGAGCTCCGTGTGCTGGTGGACGACCCGGGTGACCCGCGCAGCCGCGAGGTGCCCCTGGACTTCCCTCGCGAGTGGATCGAGTTCGCCGACCCGGCCGACGAGACGCACCTGATCCGGGCCGACCTGACCTGGCTGCTCTCCCGCTGGACCTGCATCTTCGGCAAGGGCTGCCACGGCATCATCGCCGGTCGGGCCGCCGACGGTTGCTGCTCGCACGGGGCGTTCTTCACCGACTCGGACGACGAGAAGCGGGTTCGCAACGCGGTCCGGCGGCTCACCCCGTCGACCTGGCAGCATTTCCGGCGCGGGTTCAAGAACTGGACCGACGAGGACACCATCGACGGCAAGAACCCGGCCCGCCGCACCGCCACCCAGGGCGCCGACGGTCCGTGTGTGTTTCTCAACGACGCCGACTTCGCCGGCGGGGGCGGTTGCGCGCTGCACGCCCAGGCGCTGCGCGACGGGGTGCACCCGTTGGAATACAAGCCGGACGTGTGTTGGCAGCTGCCGATCCGCCGCGACCAGGACTGGGTGAAGCGGCCGGACAACAGCAAGGTGCTGGTCTCCACGCTGTCCGAGTTCGACCGGCGGGGTTGGGGAGCCGGCGGGCACGACCTGGACTGGTGGTGCACCTCCTCGACCGACGCGCACGTCGGCACCGAGCCGATGTACCTGTCGTACGGGCCGGAGCTGACCGCCCTGATCGGCGCGCCCGCGTACGAACGGCTTGCCGAGCTGTGCGCGACCAGGACGCAGCAGGGCATGATCGCCCCGCACCCCGCCGACGAGGTCTAGCGTCGCTCAGCTCTCGGAGCTGGCCCGTGGCGCAGGGGGCCGACAGCCCAAAAGGGGGCCTGCGTCGAGCGCAGACCCCCATCGGGTACGCCGATCACGGCTCGAACTTGTAGCCCAGACCCCGCACGGTCACGATGAAGCGCGGCGCGGACGGCTCCGGCTCGATCTTGGAACGCAGCCGCTTGACGTGCACGTCCAGCGTCTTGGTGTCGCCGACGTAGTCGGCACCCCAGACCCGGTCGATGAGCTGGCCGCGGGTGAGCACCCGGCCCGCGTTGCGCAGCAGCAGCTCCAGCAGTTCGAATTCCTTCAGCGGCAGCTGCACGGCCCCGCCGTCGACGGTCACCACGTGCCGCTCGATGTCCATCCGCACCGGCCCGGCGGCCAGCGTCGGCGCACCCGCCTCGGCCACCTCCGGGCTCTGCCGGCGCAGCACGGCCCGGATCCGGGCGACCAGTTCCCGCGGCGAGTACGGCTTCGTGACGTAGTCGTCGGCACCGATCTCCAGCCCGACCACCTTGTCGATCTCGCTGTCCCGGGCGGTGACCATGATGATCGGCACAGCGGAGCGCTGCCGCAACTGCCGGCAGACCTCGGTCCCCGACATCTCGGGCAACATCAGGTCGAGCAGCACGATGTCGGCGCCGGTCCGGTCGAACTCGGTGAGGGCGTCGGTGCCGGTCGCGGCGACCGAAACCTCAAAGCCCTCCTTACGGAGCATGTACGACAAGGCGTCGGAGAACGACTCCTCGTCCTCGACCACGAGAACGCGGCTCAACGGGGATTTCCTTTCCATTTGCTGTCAGACCTGCCGTAGCCCAGTCGGACCGGACTCGATCCCAACCGGCGGCAGTGTCGCCAGGAGGTCGTCCGGTGGACTGGCGGGCAGCCGGAGGGTGAACGTCGATCCACCACCAAGAGTGCTCGACACCTCGACCCGTCCGCCATGGTTGCTCGCAATGTGTTTCACGATCGCCAGGCCGAGCCCGGTGCCGCCGGTGGCACGCGAGCGGGCCTGGTCGG
Source organism: Micromonospora sp. NPDC050784 (assembly GCF_044456765.1). Classification (NCBI taxonomy): domain Bacteria; kingdom Bacillati; phylum Actinomycetota; class Actinomycetes; order Micromonosporales; family Micromonosporaceae; genus Micromonospora; species Micromonospora sp. NPDC050784. Next base: position 160,032 of record NZ_JBITGG010000001.1, read on the forward strand.
CCCGGTAGAAGCGCTCGAAGATCCGATCGACGTCGGTCGGGGCGATACCGATGCCCTGGTCGGCGACGGCGACCTCCACGTGCTCGTCGTCGCCGCGCAGGGTCACCCGGACCGTGGTGTCCTCGCCCGAGTAGTTGATGGCGTTCTCCACCAGGTTCGCCACCGCAGTGGCGAGTTGGGAGTCGCTGCCGTACGCGGTGAGGCCACGCTGCCCGTCCACGGTCACCGCGACACCCCGGGCGGAGGCGGTGGTGCGGGTCCGGTCGACCACCTCGGCGATCACCCAGTCCAGCGCGACCGGCTCCGGTGGTGGCTGCGGCTCAGCCCCCTGCAACCGGGTCAGCTCCAGCAACTCCTGCACCAGCCGGCCCAACCGGGTCGACTCGTGCTGGATCCGTTCGGCGAACCGGCGGGCGGCCACCAGGTCCTCGGAGAGGTCGGGCGCCGCGGCGTCGGCCGGCTCGGTGGCGTCCAGCAACGCCTCGGCGAGCAGTTGCAGGGCCCCGATCGGGGTCTTGAGCTCGTGGCTGACGTTGGCCACGAAGTCGCGTCGTACCCGGGTCAGCCGGTGCGACTCGGTCACGTCGACCGCCTCGACCGCGATGAAGCCGTTGCCGAGACCCATCGCCCGCAGGTGCACGCCGAGCGGGTTCTCCCCCGCGCTGTCGCGACCCCGGGGCAGGTCCAGTTCGATCTCGCGCCGCACGCCGGTGCGTCGCACCTGGCCGGCAAGGGTACGGATCAAGGGGTGCGCGGCGATGGAGCCGGGGGTGCTGCCGGTACGCAGCAGTCCCATCGCGCGGGCGGCCGGATTGATCAACACGGGGACGTCGTCGTTGTCCAGTACCACGACACCGGCCCGGAGTGAGTCGATCGTCCGGCGGCCGAGCCCGGCCTGCTGCTCGTCGGCTATCGCGGGCCTCCCCCTGCTCCAGCGGAAGCTGACGCTCCCCGTCGACGTGGAGCGACCGTCCCGCCTCGGCAGGAACCGGGGCAGCAGCAGACCGGCGGCCATCCCGGCCACCAACGCCACGGCCACCACGACCGCCACCGCCCACTCCACCCGGCGATCGTAGGGTCATTGTTAACCTGGCTACCACACAGACCGGGACGAACTACCCTCACTTACGGAAGTGTTCACCCCCACGTCTGGCGTCGTTCACCGTGGTTCATCCGGGATCCGTCCGCGCGCCCTACCGTTGGCGTCGCACCTGCTCAACCCCCTGCGCCGGCACCCGTCGGCGGCGACCGACCACAGGACGTGATGATGCGCGACGAGTTCCGGGCCGACCTCCAGATCGTCAGCCAACTGCTGGTGGACATGGCGGAGGGCGTCCGCGCCGCCATGCGCCAGGCCACCCGGGCCCTGCTCACCGCCGACCGGCAGGCCGCCGAGACGGTCATCGAGCGGGACGCCGAGATCGACGACCTCTACCGGCACGTCGAGGAGCGGGTCTGTGACCTGCTCGCCCGACAGGCGCCGGTCGCCTCCGACCTCCGGGCCATGATCACCGCACTGCACGTGGCCGCCGATCTGGAGCGGATGGGCGACCTCGCCGAGCACGTGGCGAAGACCGCGCTGCGCCGGCACCCCTCCCCCGCCGTCCCGGCCGAGCTGCGGACGGTCTTCACCGAGATGTCCGAGATCGCCGACCGGATGGCCGTGAAGATCGGCTCGGTGCTGGCGAAGCCCGACGCCGACCTCGCCGGCGAGCTGGACCGCGACGACGACGCCATGGACGAGCTGCACAAGAACCTGTTCGCGGTGCTGCTCGGCGACGACTGGCCGTACGGGGTGGAGACGGCGATCGACGCCACCCTGCTGGGCCGCTTCTACGAGCGCTTCGCCGACCACGCGGTCAACGCCGGCGAGCACGTGATCTACCTGATCACCGGGCAGAGCGCGCCCAGCAGCACCTGACGCCCACGGCAGGGGCCCCTCGTCGTCGCTCTCCGCGATGACGAGGGGCCCCTTTTCCGTGGCTCAGCGCCCCTGGTTGGCCACCGCCGCGGCGGCTGCCTTCGCAGCGGTCGGGTCGAGGTAGGTGCCGCCCAGCGTGAGCGGGCGCAGCTGCGGGTCGAGGTCGTAGCGCAGCGGGATGCCCGTCGGGATGTTCAGCTTGGCGATCGCCTCGTCGGAGATCTGGTCGAGGTGCTTGACGAGGGCGCGCAGCGAGTTGCCGTGCGCCGCCACCAGCACCGTCCGGCCGGCCAGGATGTCCGGCACGATCGAGTCGTACCAGTAGGGCAGCATCCGCTCGACGACGTCCTTGAGGCACTCGGTGCGCGGCATCAGCTCGGTGGGCAGCAGCGCGTAGCGCGGGTCACCCACCTGCGACCACTCGTCGTTGTCGTCGATCGGCGGCGGTGGGGTGTCGTACGAGCGGCGCCAGAGCATGAACTGCTCCTCGCCGTACTCGTCGAGGGTCTGCTTCTTGTTCTTGCCCTGCAGGGCGCCGTAGTGCCGCTCGTTGAGCCGCCACGACCGGCGTACGGCGATCCAGTGCCGGTCGGCGGCGTTGAGCGCCAGCTCGGCGGTGCGGATGGCACGGCGCATCACGCTGGTGTGCACGACGTCCGGCAGCAGGCTGTGCTCGCGCATCAACTCGCCGCCGCGCCGCGCCTCGCCCTCGCCCTTCTCGGTCAGGTCGACGTCCACCCAGCCGGTGAAGAGGTTCTTGGCATTCCAGTCGCTCTCACCGTGTCGCAGCAGGACCAGCGTCCCGACGGTGGGCCCTTCGCTCGCAGTCATGCGGATCATCCTGCCTCAACCGCCCGGCGGACACGCGGGCAGCCGTCGTGACGACCACCACGTGAAAAAGCGGATGACCAGCGGATCCGCCCGCCACTAGGGTTGTAAGGCACGCCAGTCACATCGGTCATTACTTGCAAGCGGGGCGCCATATGCGGACGATGCGGAGTTGGTTCCGGGACACCACCGGCGGCCTACCGACCACCTTCTGGTACCTGTGGTCCGGCACCCTGATCAACCGGCTCGGCTCGTTCGTCCTCGTCTTCCTCGCCATCTACCTGACCCAGGAACGTGGTTTCTCGGCCTCGCAGGCCGGCCTGGTTATCGGCCTCTGGGGCGTCGGTGGCGCGTTCGGCACGACCGCCGGTGGCACTCTCGCGGACCGCTGGGGTCGCCGACCCACGCTGCTCACCGCCCACGTGGGCGCGGCGGCGATGATGCTCGGCCTCGGGCTGGCCCGGGACCTCTGGGCGGTGGCGCTGGGCGCGCTGCTGCTCGGCATGTTCGCCGAGGCGGCCCGACCCGCGTTCGGGGCGATGATGATCGATGTGGTGCCGGCGAAGGACCGGCTGCGCGCCTTCTCGCTCAACTACTGGGCGATCAACCTGGGCTTCGCCTGCGCCGCCGTCCTCGCCGGCCTCGCCGCACAGGCCGACTACCTGCTGCTGTTCGTGGTCGACGCGGCCACCATGCTGATCACCGCGCTGATCATCTTCAGCAAGGTGCCGGAGACCCGACAGGCCGGCCCCACCACCACGTCCGCGGCGCACGCGGCACCGCGTGGCGCCCTGCGCACGATCCTCACCGACCGGGTCTACCTCGGCTTCGTGGCACTGAACCTGTTCGCCGCGCTGGTGTTCCTCCAGCACATCTCGATGCTGCCGATCGCGATGGGCGACGACGGCCTGAGCCCGGCCACCTACGGCTCGGTGATCGCGCTCAACGGCGTCCTCATCGTGGTCGGCCAGCTCTTCGTACCCCGACTGATCCGGGGTCGGAGCCGCTCGCACGTGCTCGCGCTGGCATCCGTGGTGATGGGCGTGGGGTTCGGGTTGACCGCGTTCGCCGGGACCGCCTGGTTCTACGGGCTGACCGTGCTGATCTGGACGGTCGGCGAAATGCTCAACTCGCCCTCCAACTCCACGCTGATCGCCGAGCTGTCCCCGGCCGAGTTGCGCGGCCGCTACCAGGGCGTGTTCTCCCTCTCGTGGCAGATCGCCGGGGCCAGCGCGCCGATCCTCGGTGGCCTGGTGCGCGAGCATGCCGGCAACGACACGCTCTGGTACGGCTGCGCCGCGCTCGGCCTGCTGACCGCGGTGGCCCACCTCGTGTCGGGGCCGGCCCGCGAGCGGCGAGCGGCCGCGCTACGCCGATCCGGCGAGGCGTTGGCACCGACCACCGCGTCCCGAACGCCGCAGCCGGCCGAGGCGTAACGACTGGCGCGGCGGTGCCGCAGTTTCCTACTGTGCGGTGGAAACAGTTAACAATCTGAACTGTCGGGAGGTCGGGTGCACGCCCTGCGGCGCTGGTGGCACGACACCGCAGGCGGCCTCCCGGCCACCTTCTGGTACCTGTGGGCCGGCCTGCTGATCAACCGGGCCGGCGCGTTCGCCATGCTGTTCCTCTCGCTCTACCTCACCGACGTACGCGGCGCGAGCGAAGGGCTGGCCGGCACCGTGGTCGGCGCGTACGGGGCCGGCGGGGCGGCCGGCGTACTGCTCGGTGGAGTGCTCGCCGACCGCTGGGGCCGCCGGGCGACCCTCCTCGCCGCGCACCTGGCCACGGTCGGCCTGATGGTGGCGCTCGCCTTCACTCGACCCCTGCTGCTGATCGCGGTGCTCTCCGCGCTGATCGGCGTGGTCCACTCGATGCCCAGCCCGGCATTCGTCGCGGCGATCGTCGACGTAGTGCCCGCCGAACGCCGCTCGCGCGCGTTCAACCTCCAGTTCTGGGCGTTCAACCTCGGCATGGCGGTCGCCTCGCTGCTCGCCGGGGTCCTGGCCGAGGCGAGCTTCACGGCGCTGTTCCTGGTCGACGCGGGCGCCACCCTGACCGCCGCCGCCGTGATCGGCTGGAAGGTCCCGGAAACCCTGCGGCTGGCCCGGCCGGCAGCCGACCTACCACCCGTCACCCCTGCGGCGCCAAGGTCCGTCCGGACCCGCCGGCCGGGACTGCACACCGCGCTCACCGACCGCACCTTCCTGACCTTCGTCGGGCTCACCTTCGTGCTGGCCGTACTCACCATGCAAACCTCGACGATCATGCCGCTGGCCATGCGCGCGGACGGCCTCGGCCCCTCGGCGTACGGACTGGTGGTGGCGCTCGGCGGCGCGCTGATCGTGGTCGGGCAACTGTTCGTGCCCCGGCTGATCGACCGGCACCGCAAGGACGTCGTGCTGGCCGCCTCCACCGCGCTGCTCGCGCTCGGCTTCGGGGCGCTCGCCATCGCCGACGAACTGGCCATCTACCTGGGTGCCGCCGTGGTCTGGACGGTCGGCTCGATGCTGGCCGCCCCGCCGAACGCGCAGATCAACGCGGACCTGGCACCACCGCAGCTACGAGCGCGCTACCAGTCGGTCTTCTACCTGACGTTCCCGGCCGCGGCGTTCGTCGCGCCCACCCTCGGCGGGGTGAGCCTCCAGCACCTCGGCGACCGGCACTGGCTGATCGTGGGCGGGCTGGGTCTGCTGGCCGCGCTCGGGCACCTGCTCGCCGGGCCACCCCGGGAGCGGCACGTCGCCGCGCTGCGCCGGGTCGCCGACCTGGAGCCGAAAGCCCCCACAGACCGCGTACCGACCGGGTAACCAACGCAAAGCGCCCACCACGTCCCTGAGGTCGTGGTGGGCGCCCGCCGGTGGGGCCGGCGGCGGCGGGCAACACTCACCCCCGTAAGCATCGCCCGCTCGCGCCGCCGGTCCTAACAGGTGGGCACCGTCCCCCAACGGTTAATCCACCCGTCCCCTCGCGCCTCGTCTGGTGCGCGGATCTGATCGATCCGCCGCTCCCCCGAACGTTTCCAAACGTGGCGCGGTGCAATAAAGCTAGTTCGCCCGGATTCTGGATTCAACCCAGAACGGCTGTCTCGCCCGTCACAACTGGCGAGTATCCGCTGCTCCGGCCTCGTCCGTTGGCAACAGCCGGGTACCCGTCGGCCATTCCCGCAAACACCTCAACCGTCTTCCCGATCGGGTGACTCGGTCCGGAAGAAGTTGCTCTGCCGGCCGTCCCGCAACTGTTCCTGATAAATCAGGTTCAGCCGGCGCAGGTCAAACGTGTAAAACCACTCATCCCAGGTGATCTCGCGGATCCGGCTGCTTTCCCGATATCCGGGAATGTTGAACGTCAACACACCCGCCCGGCCATCCCGCTCGGTACCGGCGATGGTCGCCGGCTTCGCGCCGCGTTCCCGGGCCCAGCGCTGGATCACCTCATGGTTCGCCGTGATCAGACTCCGCCCCGGGCGCTCCGGTCGGTCCGTGATCGACGAGATCACCTGCGAACTGCGGACCGACCGACCCGTACCCCGTCCGGTCCGGATCCCGCCGGCCGTCGTCCCGCCACCGCTCGACGGCGTAAACGTGCGCTTGGCCGGAGCCCTCTTGGCCGCCGCCGTGCCCTTGGCAGGTGCCGTGCGCTTGGCCGCCGTGCTCTTGGCCGCCGTCGTACGCTTCGCTGGCGCGCTCTTGGCCGCCGTCGTGCGCTTCGCCGCCGGCCGCGCCGGCGCCTTCTTCGCCGGCGCCTTCCGAGCGGGCGCGGTACGCGCCGTCGCTGTCTTACGGGCCGCCGTGCTCTTCCGCGCCGCCGTGGTCTTCCGTGCGGCAGCGGTCTTACGGGCAGCGGTCGTCCTGCTCGCGGCCGTGGTCTTGCGCGCGGCCGCTGTCGTCTTCTTCGCGGTGGTCGCCTTCTTCGCCGGCGCCCTCTTCGCCGCCGCCGTCGACTTCCGCCCGGCGGTCGCCTTCGTTGCGGCGGCCCGCTTCGCGGGCGCGCTCTTGTTCGCCGGCGCGGCCTTCGCGCGGCTCGGTGCCGGCCTGGCCGCCGACTTCTTGGTGGCGGCGGCACGACCCGCCGACGCCCGGGTGCCGGTGGCCCGGCCCGAAGGGCCGGTGCTGCTCCGACCCGCACCGGCGCGCATCGAGCGCACCAGTTGTTTCACCAGGTCGGGCTTGCGCAGTGCGGAGATCCCGGAGACCCCGCGTTTGCGCAGCTGCCCGCGGATGTCGTCCACCCGCATCCGGGAGATCTCCGACTCGGAGACTCCAGGCGTACCCGGCGTCTGGTTGCCGGCCTGTCGCTTCGTCCTGGTCGCAGTCGCGCCGCGACCTGAGCTGTTCCGCTGAGCCATGGGACGCTCCGCTCCTTGGCACTCTGTCATCGGCGCGCGGGGGTCCCTTGCCGCACCGCGCGGTGCGGCATACCCGTCAGGAGCAGTCCGAACCACCGTCAGCTCGCCATGATCGTGCTCGATCCAGGATCGAGTGGCATCGCCGCGTCGGCGACACCACTACTTCCTGGTTCGAGCACGATCTTGGGATGGGGCGCGGGCGCGGGGCGCGGGCGCGGGGCGCGGGCGCGGGGCGCGGGCGCGGGGCGCCGGGTGTTGCGTCAGGTTGGGTCGGGGCCGGCGGTGGAGGGCTCGAAGAGGTGGGCGAAGGCGGCCAGGTTGGCGGTCGACTCGCCCCGCTTGACCCGCCACTCGTACTCGCGCCGGATCGAACTGCCGAAGCCGATCTCCAGCATCGTGTCGAACGACTCGTCGGCGTACGTGAGCACGGCGCCGAACAGTCGGTCCAACTCGTCGGCGTCCACGCCGGCCGGGTTGACCCGACCGGTCAGGTACACGTCGCCGACCGCGTCGGTGGAGAAGGAGACGCCGTACATCCGGGCGTTGCGCTGCAACAGCCAGGCCCACAGCTCCTCGCGGCGCTCATCCGGCTGGCGCATCACGAACGCCTCGATCCGCAGCGCGTGCTCGCCGACGATCAGGTTGCAGATCGTCTTGAGCTTGTGGGTGCCCGGCAGCGTCACCGCGTACGAGCCGGGGCCGGTCGACTCCCAGGCCAGGTCCCGCTCGGCGCAGACCGACTCGATCAGGGACGCAAGATCGCTCTTCGGGCTCACCGGACCCACTCTACGACCGACCCGGCCCACGCACCGGGTGACGACCGGCGCCCCGGGTCACCAGGAGCAGGAGAGCGCCGCGTCGCCCACCAGGTCGGCCGCGAGCCGCGTGCGGTGCGCGGCGATGGCCTCGCCGTAGACACCGAGCAGACCCTCGACCGTACGGTCCCAGGAGAAGCGCCGTGCGTGCTGCTCGGCACCTCGGGCCAGCACCGACCGGAGGGCCCGGTTCGGCAGCAGGTTGCCCAGCGCACGGGCCCAGTCGACCGGGTCGTGCCCGTCGATCAGTACGCCGCTGACCTGGTCCCGTACGGCGGTGACCAGCCCTCCGACGGCGGCGGCCAGCACCGGCGTACCGCAGGCCTGCGCCTCCAGGGCGACCAGGCCGAACGATTCGTTGTGCGACGGCACCGCGACCAGATCCGCCGCCCGGTACAGGGCCGGAAGGTCGTCCCCGGTGAGCGGCGGCAGGAACCGCACCCCGTCGGTGACCCCGAGCTTGGCGGCCAGCTCGATCAGGGCGGTCGGCCGGTCCAGCCCACTGCCGCTGGGCCCACCACAGATCACCAGGGTCACCTGGTCGGCCAGCGCCGGGTCGCGCTCCCGCAACGCGGCGATCGCGCGGATCAGCACGTCGGGGGCCTTGAGCGGCTGGATCCGACCGACGAAGGCAACCACGTACCCGTCGACTGGAAGCCCCAGCCGGCGGCGGGCCTGGCGGGCGGCCGCGGACCGGTCGCCCGGCGCGGGCCGGAACCGGGCCAGGTCGACGCCCGGCTGCACGACGGACACCCGGGTCGGGTCGGCGTCGTACCGGTCGATCAGGTCTCTGGCCTCGAACCGGGTGTTGGCGACCAGCCGGTCCGCCTCGGCGACGACCTGCTCCTCGCCGATGACCCGGGCCTTGGGCTCCGGGCGGTCACCGGCCGCGAGCTGGGCGTTCTTGACCTTGGCAAGGGTGTGCGCGGTGTGCACCAGCGGCACGCCCCAGCGCTCCTTGGCCAGCCAGCCGACCTGGCCGGAGAGCCAGTAGTGGGAGTGGATCAGGTCGTAGTGGCCGGGCGGACGGGACGCCTCGGCGCGCAGCACCCCCGCCGTGAAGGCGCAGAGCTGGCCGGGCAGCTCCTCCTTGGTGAGACCCTCCAGGGGGCCGGAGGTGATGTGTCGGACCTGCACGCCGGGCGCCATCTCGACCACCGGGGGGAGGTCACCGGACGTGGCCCGGGTGAAGATCTCCACCTCCACGTTGGCCTCGGCGAGACGCCGGGCGACTTCGAGGATGTAGACGTTCATTCCGCCGGCATCACCGGTGCCGGGCTGGTGCAGGGGGGAGGTGTGTACCGACAGGGTGGCGATACGGCGAGGCCGGGGCCACGGTTGGGCACCTCGCTGACGTCCGACACCGGTGTGCATTTCCGCCACATCCGCTCCTTCGTCACGGTTGATGCCGTCTCGCACGACCGGCGCTTCTCGGTCAACCTGTACGCCGGATGTCATCTTCCCCATCGGGCTTCGGAAATTCCCCGGCGCGGCCCCTCGGGGTGACGGACCTCATCACCGAACGCCCGCCGCTGGCTGCCCCGCGCCCGGTCGGGGTGGGCCGTACGCCCGGGGTGACAATGTCGGAATGACCTCAGTCGCCATCGTCACCGGAGCGTCCAGCGGGATCGGCGCGGCCACCGCCCGCCGGCTCGCCGCCGAGGGCTTCCACGTGCTCGCCGCCGCCCGCCGCGCCGAACGGCTCACCGAGCTGGTCGCCGAGATCACCGCCGCCGGCGGGCAGGCCACCGCGGTGACCTGCGACATCACCTCGGACGAGTCGGTGGCCGGGCTGGCCGAGGCCGCCGCCCAGGCGCCCGGGCCGGTCACCCTGCTGGTCAACAACGCCGGCGGAGCCCGGGGGCTGGACCCGGTGGAGTCCGGCTCGGTCGCCGACTGGCAGTGGATGTACGACGTGAACGTGCTCGGCACCCTACGGGTCACCCAGGCGCTGCTGCCGGCGCTGGAGGCCTCCGGATCCGGCACCATCGTGGTGGTCTCCTCCACCGCCGGCCTGACCGTCTACGAGGGCGGGGGCGGCTACACCGCCGCGAAGCACGCGCAGACCGCCATCGCCGGCACGCTCCGCCTGGAGTTGTGCGGCCGGCCGCTGCGGGTCATCGAGATCGACCCGGGAATGGTGAAGACCGACGAGTTCGGGCTGGTCCGCTTCGAGGGCGACGCGGAACGGGCGGCCGCCGTCTACGCCGGGGTGCCGGGCCCGCTGGTCGCCGAGGACATCGCCGACTGCATCGCCTGGTGCGCCACCCGCCCGGAGCACGTCAACGTCGACCGGCTGGTGGTTCGGCCACGGGCACAGGCCGCCCAGCACAAGGTTCACCGGGTCTAGCGTGGAATGAGCCGGGATTTCGAGCCCCGCGGTCGCGAACGGAGATTGGCCCTGAGGTCGACATGAGCCCTGCGGCGCGGCGTCGGCCGTTCGGCGTGGTCACGCGCGGCACGACGAACCCGAACCGGCTCCGTCGGGTGGACAACTGGATCGTCGCCACCTGCGCCGACCTGCTGTTGACGGCGGACGACCCCCTGGTGGTGGACCTCGGCTACGGCGCCACCCCGGTGACCGCTGTGGAGTTGCGCGCTCGACTGGCGGCCGGGGTCCGTCCGGACGTACGGCTGGTCGGGTTGGAGATCGACGCGGCCCGGGTGGCGGCCGCGGCGCCGGCCGCCGACCCACCCGGGCTGACGTTCGCCCGGGGTGGGTTCGAGTTGGCCGGGCTCCGGCCGGTGCTGGTCCGCGCGTTCAACGTGCTGCGACAGTACGACGAGAGCGACGTGGCCGAAGCCTGGCAGACGATGACTGCCGCGCTCGCCCCCGGTGGAGTGCTCGTCGAGGGCACGTGTGACGAGTTGGGGCGGCTCGCCAGTTGGCTGCTGATCGACGCCGAGGGCCCCCGGACGCTGACCCTGGCCGCGAAGCTCACCACGCTGGGCAGCCCCGCCGAGCTCGCCGAGCGGCTGCCCAAGGCGTTGATCCACCGCAACGTTCCCGGTGAGCCGGTGCACGCGCTGATCCGCGCCCTGGACGACGCCTGGCAGGCCGCCGCCCCGTACGCCACCTTCGGCCCCCGCCAACGCTGGCTGCGCGCGGTGACCCGTCTCCGCGAAACGGGCTGGCCCGTCCTCGACAACGCCACCCGCTGGCGCCAGGGCGAACTGACCCTCCCCTGGCCCCTCCCCTGACCCGCCCCCGCTGGGACAGACCCCGCCCCGCCCCGCCCCGCCCCGGCGATCATGGAGTTCTGGTGGGCGTTTTAAGCCCGGGGGAGGCGAATGTCTCCCGCCACAACTCCTTGATCGACACGACTGGGCGGGAGGGGCGGGGCCGGTGGGGCGTCAGGCGTCAGGCGTCAGGCGCGAGGGGGCTGGGTCAGAGGGTGCAGTTGATGAGGACTGGTTCGGGGTGCAGGGTCACGCCGAAGCGGGCGTGCACCTGGTCGCGGATGGTGCGGGCCAGGGTCAGCAGGTCGCCGGTGTGGGCGGTGCCGCTGCGGTTGGTCAGGGCCAGGGTGTGCTTGCTGGAGATGGCCACCCCACCCTCGCCGGGGTGGCCCTTGGCGAAGCCGGCCTTGTCGATCAGCCAGGCGGCGCTGACCTTGACCAGGCCGTCCGCCCCGGGCCAGGCGGGCGGGTCGCCCAGCTCGGCGGAGCGTTCCAGGAGCTGCTCGTACGTCGCGCGGTCGAGCACCGGGTTGGTGAAGAAGGAGCCGACCGAGCGAGTGTCCGGGTCGTTGGCGTCGAGCACCATCCCCTTGCCCGCACGCAGGCGCAGCACCACCGCTCGGGCGTCCGCCAGCGGCACCTGGTCACCCACCTCGACTCCGAGCGCTCTGGCCAGCTCCGCGTAGCGCACCGGCCCGGAGAGCGGGGACCGGGTGAGCCGGAAGTCGACCGAGAGCACGACCCAGCGGTCCATGTACTTGAAGATGCTGCCCCGGTAGGCGAAGCCGCAGTCGGCGGCGGGGATGACCTGGCGGGTGCCCTGAACCCGGTCGTACACCTCGACGCCGGTGATGGTCTCGGCGACCTCCTGGCCGTAGGCGCCGACGTTCTGGATCGGGGTGGCACCGGTCGAGCCGGGGATGCCGGACAGGCACTCCAGCCCGGCCCAGCCGTTGGCGACCGTGGCGGCGACCAGGTCGTCCCACGGCTCGCCGGCGTCGACCCGTACGGTGACCGAGTCGGCGTCCTCGGCGATGACCCGCACGCCACGGGAGCGCACCAGCACGACCGTGCCGGGGAAGCCGGCGTCGCCGATCACCACGTTGCTGCCCCCGGCCAGGATCAGGACCGGTTCTGTCGCGGTCCGCACCGCCTGGACGAGCTCGTCGGCACTGCCGGCGGCCACGATCCGCTCGGCCGGCCCACCCGTGCGTAGGGTGGTGTAGCCGGCGAGTGGACCGGGGATGGCACGATCGGCGTCGGTTGTCGGCTGGGCGGAGGCGTCTGGCACGCCCTTCACCTTAGGCTGACAACTAGCCGTGGCACCCACTGGTCGCCCGGCACCCCCGGGAGGATGGCGATGAGCAGACTGCAGGGCAGCAAGGATTTCTGGATCGGGGCGCTCCGGACGGAGGGTCCGGCTTTCGCGGCAGCGGTGGCCGAGGCGCCGCCGGAGACACCGGTGCTGTCCTGTCCGGGCTGGACGGTCAACGACCTCACACTGCACATGGCCGGGATCTACCACTGGGTTTCGTCGTTCGCCGGTTCTGGCCAGACCAGCCAACCGCCGCGGCGGGAGAAGCTCGAGGCCGACCCGGGCGTGAACGCGCTGCAGTTGTGGCAGCAGGGGTACGACCGGGTGATGACCCTATTCGACGGGCTCGACCCGGAGGCGCCGGCGTGGAACTGGGCCCCGCAGCCGAAGAAGGCTGGTTTCTGGCCGCGTCGGATGGCGCACGAGACGGCTGTGCACCGCTGGGACGCCCAGCTCGCCATCGGGGCTGGTGACCCGGTGGAGGCGAAGCTCGCGGCCGACGGGGTGAGCGAGGTGTTGGACACCTGGCTGCCCGCGGGCCGGCGGCAGGTGCCGGGTGACTGGCACGGGGTGGTGCAGCTCGGCGCGACCGATGCGGCCCAGGAGTGGTATCTGCGGCTGCGCGGCGAGGGGGTGGCGCTGCTCGACACCGCGACCATCTTCGATCACGACGATCACCACGCCCGCGCCCAGGTCAGTGGCACCGCGAGCGACCTGCTGTTGGCGCTCTGGGGGCGGGTGAGCTTCGAGACCCTGGACGTCGCGGGCGACCGCACCCTGTTGGACGGTCTGCGCACCGGCTGACCCGACCCACCACGAACGAGGGCGTCACCCCATCCGGGGTGGCGCCCTCGTCGCCGTCCGGGGATCCACGGCTCACCGGGCGCCGCAGCCCGGGGGCCGTCCATCACGGGAACGCAACGCTGAGAGAGCGCTCTCTTGACAGCGGGTGGGCGACCCACCACCCTGTCGTGAGAGCGCTCTCTTAGCCATCTGCCATCACCCACCCGCCTTGAGAGAGGTCGATAACCATGGCTGCCTTCCCGCGCCGCCGCCTCGCCGCGGTGGCCCTCGCCGCCGCCACCGCCCTGCTCGTCACCGCTGGCTGCGGCGGCGGCGATGAGCCGGGCGACGGAAAGATCACCCTCACCGTCGACGTCTTCGGCCAGTTCGGCTACGAGCAGCTCTACCAGGAGTACATGGCCGCGAACCCCGACGTGAAGATCGTCGAGCGTGGCACCGGCACCAACCTCGACGAGTACTCGCCGAAGCTGACACAGTGGCTCGCCGCCGGCCGGGGCGCCGGCGACGTGGTGGCCATCGAGGAGGGTCTGCTGGTCGAGTACAAGGCCAATCCGGCGAACTTCGTCAACCTGCTGGACCACGGCGCCGCCGACCTCAAGGGCAACTTCCTCGAGTGGAAGTGGAACGCCGGCCTGACCGCCGACGGCAAGCAGCTCATCGGCCTCGGCACCGACGTCGGCGGCATCGCCATCTGCTACCGCAAGGACCTCTTCCAGAAGGCCGGACTGCCCACCGAGCGGGACGCGGTCTCCAAGCTCTGGCCCACCTGGCCGGACTACATCGCCACCGGCGAGCGGTTCACCGCGGCGAAGACCGGGGCGTCCTTCCTCGACGGGGCGACCAACACCTTCAACACCATCCTGCTGCAGACCGCCGGCAACACGACCGGCTACAGCTACTACGACACCAGCGGCAACCTCGTCGTCGACAGCAACCCATCGGTACGGCAGGCGTGGGACACCACCGTGGACATCATCGACTCGGGCCTCTCCGGAAAGTACGGCTCCTGGTCGGAGGAGTGGGTCTCCGCCTTCAAGCAGTCGAAGTTCGCCACCATCGCCTGCCCCGCCTGGATGACCGGCGTCATCGAGGCCAACGCCGGCACGGACGCCCAGGGCAAATGGGACATCGCCCGGGTGCCCGGTAACGGCGGCAACTGGGGTGGGTCGCACCTCGCCGTGCCCAAGCAGAGCAAGCACCAGGCCGAGGCGATCGAGCTGGTCAAGTTCCTCACCAGCGCCAAGGGGCAGATCGGGGCGTTCAAGGCCAAGGGTCCGCTGCCCTCGTCGCCGCAGGCGCTCGACGACCCGGCGATCACCGGCGCGACCAACGCGTACTTCTCGGGGGCGCCGGTCGGCGCGATCTTCGGCACCGGCGCGAAGAGCCTGAAGCCGGTCTACATGGGCCCGAAGAACCAGGCCGTACGGACCGAGGTGGAGAACGCCGTACGGACCGTGGAGCTGGGTCAGCGCAACCCCACGCAGGGCTGGACCGACGCGGTGACCAACGCGAAGAAGGCCGCCGCCAAGTAGCCCAACCAGCGTGCGGGCGGGCTCCGACGACCGGAGTCCCGCCCGCACGGCGGAAAGGAGTTCCCGGGCATGACCGTCCAGCTCGACGCCCGTCCGCCGGTCGTACCGGCGCCCCAGCGCTCGTCAGGTCGGCTCAGCCGGCTCGACACCCGGCTCTCGCCGTACCTGTACATCGCCCCGTTCTTCCTGCTCTTCGCGGTCTTCGGGGCCTACCCGCTGGCGTACACCCTCTGGGTCTCGCTGCACGACTGGGATCTGCTCGGCGCCGACCACCCCTTCGTCGGGGCGGAGAACTACACCCGGCTGCTGGCCGACGCCGACTTCTGGCACGCGCTGGTCAACACGCTGGGGATCTTCGTCATCTCGACCGTGCCGCAGTTGCTCGCCGCGCTCTGGCTGGCCAACCTGCTCAACCGCGGCCTGCGGGCCCGCACCGGCTGGCGGATGGCGGTGCTCGTCCCCAACGTCACGTCCACCGCCGCGGTGGCGATCGTGTTCGGGGTGATCTTCGGCCGCGAGTTCGGCATGATCAACTGGCTGCTCGATCTGGTCGGGCTGGACGCCATCGGCTGGAAGTCCAACCGGTTCGCCTCCTGGGTGGCGATCTCCGCCATGGTCGACTGGCGGTGGACCGGCTACAACGCGCTGATCCTGCTGGCCGCGATGCAGGCCATCCCCCGCGACCTGTACGAGTCGGCGTCCATCGACGGCGCCAACCGGGCCCGACAGTTCTGGTCGATCACCGTGCCGCTGCTCAAGCCGACGATCATCTTCTGCGCCATCATCGCCACCATCGGCGGACTGCAGCTCTTCACCGAGCCCCGGCTGTTCCACTCCGGCACCAACCCGATCCGGGGCGGCCCGATGCGCGAGTCGCAGACACTCACCATGTACATGTTCGAGAGCGCCTTCGCGCCGCACTACAACTTCGGGTACGGCTCGGCCGTGGCCTGGCTGCTCTTCGCGCTCATCGCGATCGTCGCGGCGGTCAACGTGCTGCTCCTGCGCCGCCTCGGCGGCGGGGACCGCCCACAGAAGGGAGCGGCGCGATGAGCCGACTCTGGCGGGCCAGCCCGCTCACCTACCTCGCCCTGGTCGTCGCCGCCGGCCTGTCGGTCTTTCCGATCTGGTGGATGTTCGTGGTGGCCAGCCGATCCAGCGACGCCATGGGGCAACTGCCGCCACCGATGACGCCGGGCGGCAACCTGGGCGCCAACATCGCCCGGCTGTTCGACAACACCGACGCGTACTTCCTCACCGGTCTGATCAACTCGACGATCGTTGCCACCACGGTCACCGTGTCCGTGGTGTTCTTCTCCAGCCTGGCCGGCTTCGCCTTCGCCAAGCTGCGGTTCCGCGGCCGCAACGCGCTGCTGCTCGTCATCATCGCGACCATGATGGTGCCGACCCAGCTCGGCGTGATCCCGCTCTACCTGATGATGACCCGCTTGCAGTGGAACGACCGGCTGCCTGCGGTCATCGTGCCGGCCCTGGTCACCGGGTTCGGGGTGTTCATGATGCGGCAGTACGCCGGCCAGGCGGTCAGTGACGAGCTGATCGAGGCCGCCCGGATGGACGGCTGTGGCACCGCCCGGATCTGGTGGCACGTCGTGCTGCCCGCGCTGCGTCCGGCCGCCGCCGTCCTCGGTCTGCTCACCTTCATGACCACCTGGAACGACTTCCTCTGGCCGTACGCTGTACTGAACGATCCGGCGAATCCGACGGTGCAGCTGTCCCTACGGGCACTGTCGGACGGGTACTACCAGGACATGTCGCAGGTGTTCACCGGAACGGCCATCGCGACGCTGCCCCTGCTACTGGTCTTCGTGTTGTTCGGCCGGCAGATCATCGGCGGAATCATGGAAGGTGCGGTCAAGGCGTGAAGGAACTCCGTTTTCCCGACAATTTCCTCTGGGGAGCGGCCACCGCCGCGTACCAGATCGAGGGTGCGGCCCGCGACGACGGTCGCGGTCCGTCCATCTGGGACACCTTCAGCCGTACGCCGGGCAAGGTGTACCAGGGCCACACCGGCGACGTCGCCTGCGACCACTACCACCGGTACGCCGACGACGTGGCGCTGATGGCCGAGCTGGGCCTGGGGGCGTACCGGTTCTCGGTCGCCTGGCCGCGGATCCAACCGGACGGCACCGGCCCGGCCAACCCCCGTGGGCTGGACTTCTACGACCGACTCACGGACACACTGCTCGCCCGGGGAATCGACCCGATCGTCACCCTCTACCACTGGGACCTGCCCCAGACCCTGGGCGACCGGGGCGGCTGGACCAACCGGGACACCGCCGAGCACTTCGCCACCTATGCCACGGCGGTGTACGCCCGCCTCGGCGACCGGATCGACGTGTGGACCACACTCAACGAGCCGTGGTGCTCGGCCTACCTCGGTTACGCCAACGGGCTGCACGCTCCGGGCGAGCAGGACCCGGCGGCGGCCTTCACCGCCGTACACCATCTGCTGTTGGGGCACGGCCTGGCGGCGCGGGCGTTGCGGGCGGCCGGCGCGCGCAGCGTGGGCGTCACCGTCAACCCGGCCGACGTACGCCCGGCCGACCCGGAGAGCGCGGCCGACGCCGCCGCGGTCCGCCTGGTCGACGGCCTGCACAACCGGATCTTCCTCGACCCGCTGCTGGCCGGCGGCTACCCGGACGACGTCCGGGAGCACGTGGCCCGGATCGTCGAACCGACGTTCATCCGCGACGGTGACGAGAAGCTGATCGCCGCCCCGATCGACCTGCTCGGCATCAACTACTACGCCCCGAGTTACGTGGCCGGCCGGCCCGACGGCGCCGGCAACGGCGCGTACCCGGGCACCGAGGGCGCGGTGCACTTCCTGCCGCCGGCCGGGCCGCTCACCGACATGGGTTGGATGATCGAGCCGGCCGGGCTCACCCGGCTGCTGGAGCGGATCGCCGCCGACTACCCCGGGGTGCCGCTGCTGATCACCGAGAACGGTGCGGCGTTCCCCGACAAACCCGGCGCCGACGCGCCCGACGGCCCGGCACAGGTGATCGACGCCGATCGCATCGCCTACCTCGACGGGCACCTCCGTGCGGCGCACGAGGCGATCTCCCGGGGCGTGGACCTGCGCGGTTATCTCGTATGGTCATTCCTGGACAACTTCGAGTGGGCGGAGGGTTACCGCAAGCGGTTCGGGATCGTGCACGTCGACTACCTGACCCAGCGGCGCACACCGAAGGCCAGCGCCCGGTGGTACCAGGAGGTGATCTCCCGGAACGGGCTGTGACGAGCGGGGGGGAGGCGCGATGACGACGGCGCAGCGGCCGACGCTCGAAGCGGTGGCAGCGCGGGCCGGGGTGTCCCGCGCCACCGTGTCCCGGGTGGTCAACGGCTCCACCACCGTCGCCGAACCGATCCGCGAGGCGGTCACCCGGGCGGTCGCCGAGTTGGGATACGTCCCCAACCTCGCCGCCCGCAGCCTGGTCACCCAGCGCACCGACTCGATCGCCCTGGTCATGCCGGAGGCGGCCACCCGGGTCTTCTCCGACGACCAGGTCTTCCCCGGCATCATCCGGGGCGTCAGCCAGGAGTTGGAGGCGGCCGACAAGCAACTGGTGCTGATGCTCGCCGGCTCGCCGGCCGGGCACGCTCGCGTCGAGCGGTACACCACCGGCCGGCACGTCGACGGCGTGCTCTTCGCGTCGCTGCACGGTGCCGACCCGCTGCCCGGCACGCTGGCCCGACTCGGCATCCCGGTGGTGGTCAGCGGCCGGCCACTCGGCGATGTGCCCGTCCCGTACGTCGACGTCGACCACGTGGGCGGGGTGACCGCGGCCGTCCGACACATGATCGACAGCGGTCGTCGGCGGATCGCCACCATCGCCGGGCCCCAGGACATGGTCGCCGGAATCGAACGGCTCAGCGGCTACCGCAGCACGGTCGCCGACGCGGGGCTGCCCGAGCTGATCGCGATCGGTGACTTCACCCGGGAATCCGGGTCGGCCGCGATGCGCCGCCTACTCACCGAACATCCCGACCTCGACGGCGTCTTCGCCGCCAGCGACCTGATGGCGCACGCCGCGCTGCGGACGCTACGCGAGGCTGGTCGGCGGGTGCCCGACGACGTGGCGGTGGTCGGCTTCGACGACATCGAGACCGCCGCCTACACCGAGCCGCCGCTGACCACCGTCCGGCAGCCGATCGTGGAACTCGGCCGCCGCATGACCCGACAACTGCTCCGGCTGGCCGCCGGGGAGGCCATCGAGCAGGCGGTCATGCTCCCCACCGAGCTGATCCGCCGCGCCTCCGCCTGACCCGCAGCCCGCGCCAAGCGGCCCGCGCCGGGCCCGCCCCGCAGGGCCCGCCCCGCAAGATCCGCCCCGCGCCGGCCCGCCCCGCAAGATCCGCACAGTTTCGGGGAAATAGTGGCCTCACGGCGCTCGGAGGCCACTATTCCCCTGAAGTTGCTGCCTGGTGCCCGGTCGCGGCCTGCGGCGGCGGGTGGTTAATGCGTCGCTCGGACGGGGGATCATGGTTAGCCTCGCCGACATGCCAGAGAGGTCGAGGCCGTCGCGGCCGTACGGATGGGGGCCTGACATGCGCATTCGTGTGGCGCAGCCGGACGACGCTGCGGGCGTGGTGGCGCTGCGGACGATCGTCTACCCGTACCAGGTGCGCGGCGTCGAGTCGACCCGGAAGATGATCGCCGAACCGATACCGGGCAGGGACTGGGCCGCCTTCGTGGTCGAGGTCGATGCCCAGGTCGTCGGTTGGGTGACGGCCCAACGCAACGAGTCGACCTCGACGGCGAACTTCGGTGACATCAGCCTCCTGCACGTCCACCCGGAGCACCGGCGGCGCGGCATCGGCACCGCGCTGCTGGCGACCGCGACAGGTCACCTCGCCCCGCTGGGGGTCCGCCGGCTCCGCGCCTTCGCCCAGCCGGACGCGCTGCCGTTCGCCCGTCGGCACGGCTACGAGCCCAGTCGCGAGCTGCGCTTCTCGGCGCTCGATTTGACTCCGGCACCCGCGCTGCCCGACCCGCCGCCGGGCGTACGGCTGCTCTCGATCTCCGACCTCGACCCGCACCGGCTCTACGCGGCCGATGTGGCGGCATCCGCCGACGAGCCGGGCGACGTGCCGGTCGACTCGATCAGCTACGAGAGTTGGCAGTACGACGTCTGGGACAACCTCGGTCTGGACAAGACGGCCAGCATGGCCGCCGAAGTCGATGGTGAGGTCGCCGCCTTCAGCCTGGTGAAGCGGGACGGGGACCGGATGTGGTCGGACTTCACCGGCAGCCTCCCGGCGTACCGGGGGCGGGGCCTCGCCCGGCTCACCAAGACGGCCGCGCTGCACCGGGCTGCCGCGAACGGTGTGCGCGTCGCGTACACCTCGAACGACGAGGCGAACGGGCCGATGCTCGCGATCAACACCCGGCTGGGCTACCGCCCGGTGGCAGCCGAGTGGAGTTGCCTGGCCGACCTGACCTGATCAGCAGCCGCCCGCAGACCTCCGCCGGGGATTCGGTCCTCAATCGGCCCGCAGTAGCGATCTCCCCCGCCCGCGCCGATCTTGCGATTGCGGTCGCTGAGATGCCCGGAATGTCCCCTATGCCACGACAGAAAGCGCAAGATCGCGGAAAGGTGCGGCTCGACCTCGTCGATCATGGAGTTGTGGCGCCTGGTTTGGCGTCATACAGGCACTTTGTCACCCACCAGAACTCCATGATCAACGAGGCAGCGCGGGGGTTGACCCTACTCAGCATCAAGTGATCACGGGGAGGGTTACCTCCCGAACACCTGGCGGGCGACGGCGTGGGTGTCGGCGCCGAAGAGCACCAGGCAGGCCTCGGTGACGGTGGCCGGGGTGGCCGCGCGCAGCACCGCCAGCGCCTGACCGACCGCGTCGTCGACCGGCCAGCCGTAGATGCCGGCGGAGATCAGCGGGAAGGCCACCGTGCCAGCGCCCAGTTCGTCGGCCACCGCGAGGCTGTTGGCGTAGCAGTCGCGCAGCAGCCCCGACCGGTCCTCACTGGCCGACCAGACCGGCCCGACGGTGTGGATCACCCAGCGGGCCGGTAGCTCCCCGGCCGTGGTCGCCACCGCCTGGCCGGTGGGCAGGCCCTTGCCGTAGCGGGACGCCCGCAGCGCCCGGCACTCGGCCAGGATGGCCGGCCCACCGCGCCGGTGGATGGCGCCGTCGACCCCGCCGCCACCGAGCAGGGACGAGTTCGCGGCGTTCACGATGGCGTCCACCCGCTGGGTGGTGATGTCCCCCTCGACCAGGGTGACCTCCATGTCAGCTCTCCTCGATCGACTGGCCCATCGAGCGGCGGGCCAGGAGTGTGGCGCCGGCGACCGCGGCCGGCATGATCAGGACGGCGCCGAGCGGGATCAGGAAGCAGAGGAAGACGGCCACGCCGAAGCCGAGCGCCGTGGGCCGGTCGGCCTTCAGGATCGTCCGGCGCTGCGGCAGCCGCATCCCGCGTCGGTAGAACGGTGCGCCGACCAGCTCCACGGCGAGGAACCAGCCGCCCACGGCCGCCCCGATGACCGGGACGACCGTCTGGCCGACCACCGGGATGAAGCCGGCGAGGAAGAGCGGGATGCCGACCAGCGCCGTGAGCGCCACCAGGCGTACCGAGTCGGCGAGGCTGCGGCGCAGCGACGACCAGAAGGGCACGTCCACCGCCCCCGGTGTGCCGCCGTACCGCTGCTCGACCTGCTCGGAGATCTTCTCGTAGAACGGGTCGCCGATGACCAGGGTGACCGCGGTGAAGGTGAGCACGCCGAGCAGGCCGCCGAGCCCCAGGAAGGCCAGCCCGGCGATCACCCGGACCAGGCTGCGGCCGGTGCTCGACCAGTCGTCGGCGAACGGGGTGACCAGCGCGGCGAGGTCGTCCACGAAGTACACCAACGTGGCGAGCGCGGCCAGGAAGAGAACGCCGGAGATCAGCGCCGGCACGATGCCGAGCAGCACCAGCCCGGGGCTGCGGACGTAGAGGCCCAACCCGCGAAGGAGCAGCCCCGCCCCGGCGAGGAAACGTCCGACGGCCCCGGTCACCGGGCTGGCGATTCTGCTGGCATCCACGATCGAGCAGCCTAACGACCGGTGATCGAATCCGCCGGGCGGAGCGCTAGCAGCGACTTGTCGCGTACACATCAACCGGTTGGCGGACGGCGGCGATCCACCGGGGACGCCGGGACCCGTCGCCGACCGGTCGATTCGCCGCCGGGTCACCCCGACGACCCTTGAGGGGTACGAAGTCGACGGCGGAAGGCGGCACGATGCCGGTCATCGAGGTGACCCACCTGAAGAAGTTGTACGGCGATCTGGTGGCGGTGGACGACGTGTCGCTCGCCGTGGAGGCCGGGGAAATATTTGGCGTCCTCGGTCCGAACGGCGCCGGCAAGACCACCACCGTGGAGTGTGTCGCCGGGCTGCGTGTCCCTGACGGGGGCGGGGTGTCGGTCCTCGGGCTCGACCCCCGCCGGGACTCTGCCCAACTGCGCCAGCGGGTCGGCGTGCAACTCCAGGAGAGTCAACTGCCGGACCGGCTGCGGGTGGCGGAGGCACTGGAGTTGTACGCCTCGTTCTACCGCAACCCGGCCGACCCGGCCGAGCTGATCGACAAGCTGGGCCTCGGCGACAAGCGGGACACCGCGTACAAGAAGCTTTCCGGCGGTCAGAAGCAGCGGCTCTCCATCGCGCTGGCCCTGGTCGGCAACCCGGAGATCGCGATCCTCGACGAGTTGACCACCGGGCTGGACCCGCAGGCCCGCCGGGACACCTGGGGCCTCATCGAACAGGTCCGCGACAGCGGGGTGACGATCGTGCTGGTCACGCACTTCATGGAGGAGGCCGAGCGGCTCTGCGACCGGGTCGCGGTGATCGACCGGGGCCGGGTGGTCGCCCTGGACAGCCCGGCGGGCCTGGTGTCGACGGTAGCTCCGCAGCAGCGGATCCGGTTCCGGCCGTCGGCCCCGGTCGACGACCAGCTCCTCACCGACCTGCCCGAGGTGTCCGCCGTACAGCGGAGCGGCAGCCAGGTGGTGGTGACCGGCACCGGCGAGTTGCTGCACGCCGTCACCTCGGTGCTCGCCCGCCACCAGATCGTCGCCGCGGACCTGCGGCTGGAGCAGTCCACCCTCGACGACGCCTTCGTCGAGCTGACCGGGCACCGGCCCGCCAACTGAGAGGGAGCCACCGTGCACGCCTTCCGCAACATCCTGAGAATCGAGGCGCGGCTCTATCTGCGGGACCTGCCGACGCTGCTCGTCACCGTCGGGCTGCCCACCCTGATCCTGGTGGTGCTGGGGATGGTCCCCTCGCTGCGCAAGCCGGACCCGACCTTCGACGGGCAGACCTTCGTCAGCTACTTCGCCCCGTCGCTGCTGGTGGTCACCCTCGCCATGGTCGGGGTGAACACCCTGCCCGCCGTGCTGGCCACCTACCGGGAACGCGGCGTGCTGCGCCGGCTGGCGACCACCCCGGCGCACCCGGCGGCTCTGCTCGCCGCCCAACTGGTGTTGGCCCTGGCCGGGATCCTGGCCAGCGCGCTGCTGCTCATCCTGGTCGCCCGGCTCGCGTTCGGGGTGCCGTTCCCTCGGCACCCGCTCGGCTTCACGCTGGCGTTCATCCTCGGCACGGCCGCCCTGCTGGCGCTCGGCCTACTGGTCGCCGCCGTGGCCCGGACGACGAAGGCGGCCCAGGCCCTGGCTGTGCCCTTGTTCCTGGTCACCATGTTCTTCGGCGGGGTCTACCTCCCCCGCTTCCTGCTTCCGGACGTCGTGGCGCGGATCGGCGACTACACGCCGCCCGGGGTGCAGGCGCTCCTCGACGCCTGGACCGGCACCCCGCCGCGGCCGCTGCACCTGGGGATAATGGCGGTGATCGCCGTGGTGGCCGGTGCCGGCGCGGCGAAACTGTTCCGCTGGGAGTGAGCGGAGAGGCGATGACCTGCAACGGTGGGCACGACCGTCTGACCAGTTGGCGAGAGCGCGAGGCGACCCTCTATCGCGTCTTCCCCTTCGGCGGGCTGGCCCTGGGCACCCTGCTGGCCCTCGTCGCACCGGCCCCCCACCATCTGGCGGCGCTGCCCACCCTCGCGGTCGCCGTGGCGGCCGGATGCTGGGTCGCCTGGTTCGTCACAGTGCACCCCGGCTGGCAGAACCGGCGCACGCTGATGGCGGTCTACTACGCCGGGCTGCTCACGTTCGCCGCCGCCCTGGTGGCCGCCAGCCCGTGGTACGGCTTCTTCGCCTGGATCGGCTACATCCACGCCTTTCCGGTGCTGCCCGGGCGCTGGCGGGTCGCCGGCGTGGTCACCACGGCCGCCCTCGTCGCCACCTCTCAGGGCGGTGGCCTGTCGGTGGTGGTGTCGCACTGGCCGCTCTGGCTGGTGCTGGTGCTGTTCAACCTGGTGGTGGCCGGCTCGGTGAGCTGGTTCGCGATGGTCGCCGAACAGGAGGACGCCAAACGCAAGCGGTTGGTGGCGGAACTCGGCGAGACCAACCGCCAACTCACCGAGACGGTCAGTGAGAACGCCGGGCTGCACGCCCAACTGCTCACCCAGGCCCGGGAGGCCGGCGTGCTGGACGAACGGCAGCGAATGGCGCGGGAGATCCACGACACCCTGGCGCAGGGGTTGACCGGCATCATCACCCAACTGGAGGCGGCCGAGCAGACCCGCGACCGGTCCGCCGACTGGCGCCGGCACGTCGACAACGCGCTCGCACTGGCCCGGGAGAGTCTCACCGAGGCCCGCCGCTCGGTCCAGGCGGTCCGTCCGGAACCGTTGGAGACGGCCCGGCTACCGGACGCCCTCGTCGAGCTGGGCGGCCGCTGGTCGGCGCTGAACGGCGTACGGGCCGACGTGGCCACCACCGGCACACCCCGCCCGCTGCACCCGGAGGTCGAGGTGACCCTACTCCGGGCCGCCCAGGAGGCGCTGTCCAACGTGGCCCGGCACGCCGCCGCGTCGCGGGTCGGGCTGACCCTGTCGTACATGGCGGACGTGGTCACCCTCGACGTTCGTGACGACGGGACGGGCTTCGACCTCACCGACCAGCCGGTGCCCCGTGAGCCGGGCGGCGGGTACGGGCTGACCGCCATGCGGCAGCGGGTGGCGCGGGTCGGAGGCGAGTTGGCCGTCGAGTCCGAGCCGGGCAGCGGCACCGCCATCTCGGCGTCCGTCCCCGCGCTACCCGGAGGTGCCGGTTGACCGCCCCGGTACGACTCCTGATCGTCGACGACCACCCGGTCGTGCGGGACGGCCTGCGGGGCATGTTCACCGGCGACCCCGATTTCGAGGTGGTGGGCGAGGCGGCGGACGGCTCGGAGGCGTTGGTCCTGGTCGCGACGCTACGACCGGACGTGGTGCTGATGGACCTGCGGATGCCCGGGATGGACGGGGTGACCGCCATCGGCAGGCTGGCCCGCGCCGGCAGCGCCGCCCGGGTGCTGGTGCTCACCACCTACGACACGGACGCGGACGTGCTGCCGGCGATCGAGGCCGGTGCGACCGGTTACCTGCTCAAGGACACTCCCCGGGAAGATCTGGTTCGCGCGGTCCGGGCGGCGGCGCGGGGTGAGTCGGTGCTCGCGCCGAGCGTCGCCGGCCGGCTGATGGGTCGGCTGCGCGCTCCCGCCGAGGAGCCACTCAGTCAACGGGAGCTGGAGGTGCTCACCCTGGTGGCCCGTGGCGCCTCCAACCGGGAGGCGGCGACCCGCCTGTTCATCAGCGAGGCCACCGTCAAGACGCACCTGCTGCACGTGTACGCCAAGCTCGGGGTCAACGACCGGGCTGCCGCGGTGGCCACCGCGTACGACCGGGGGTTGCTCACGCCCGGCGGACGGTGAGCGGCACCGGGCAGGATGGGCGGGTGCGTGCGTCCCGACTGATCTCGTTGCTGTTGTTGTTGCAGGCGCGCGGGTCGATGACCGCGAGCGAGCTGGCACGGGAGCTGGAGGTCTCCGAGCGGACCGTCTACCGGGACGTCCTGGCGCTCTCCGCGGCGGGCGTGCCGGTCTACGCCGACCGGGGGCGGGCCGGCGGTTACCGCCTGCTCGGCGGGTACCGCACCCGGCTGACCGGGCTGACCCGGGACGAGGCGGAGGCGCTCTTCCTCGCCGGGCTGCCCGGGCCGGCCGGCGAGATGGGGCTCGCCGACGCGGTCGCGTCCGCCGAGCTGAAGGTGCTCGCCGCGCTGCCACCCGCCCTGCGCGACGCGCCGGCCCGTGCCGGGCAGCGGTTCCACCTGGACGTGCCGGGCTGGTTCCGGGAGACCGGGCCACCGCTCCGGTTGCCGGAGCTGGCGCGGGCGGTCTGGGCAGACCGGGTGGTGGAACTGAGCTACCGGCGCGGCGACCGGGAGGTGAGCCGCCGGGTCGAGCCGTACGGCCTGGTGCTCAAGAGCGGGGTCTGGTATCTGGTCGGCCGGGTCGGCGGCGATGTGCGTACCTACCGGGTGGACCGGGTCACCGGGGTCGAGGTGGGCGACGAGCACTTCGACCGCGACGAGGGCTTCGACCTGGCCGGGCACTGGCGCGAGCAGGCCGGGTCGTTCCTGCGGACCATGCTGCGGGCCGAGGTCGCCGTCCGGCTGAGCCCCGCCGGCCTGCGCCAGCTCCGGCACCTTGTCGATGCCCCCTTCGTGTACGACGAGATGCTCGCCGCCGCCAGCCCGCCCGACGGGCAGGGCTGGGTGGTGGCCCGGCTGCCCGTCGAGTCGGTCCAGGTGGCGTACCACCAACTGCTGGGGCTCGGCCCTGAGGTGGAGGTCCTCGGTCCACCCGAGCTGCGGCGGTTGTTCACGGAGAGCGCCGACCGGCTCGCTGCGCTCTACCGCTAGCCCGTTCTGCTCTACCGGTAGCCGGTCACGTCCGCCGGTCTGCCCGCGTCGACCACCTCGGTGATGTAGCGGAAGCCCTCGGGTTGGCTGCCGTCCAGGTCGGTGAATCCGTACACCTTGGACAGGGTGCCGGCATCGACGGACTTGCCGCTCCAGCGGTCCTTCTCCTCGTCGGCGGCGAGCGCGGCCACCGCCCGGCCGACGAAGGCCGGGGTCTCCGAGATGAGGAAGTTCGGGTCGGTGGCGGCGCCGTCGCGCCAGTTCTCCTCGGTCACGCCGAAGTGCTCCAGCATCGCCTCGGAACGGATCCACCCGGGGGTGAGCGCCACGGCCGTGCAGCCGTGCGGCTTCAGCTCGTGCGCCTGACTGAAGGCGAGCCGGTTGACCGAGACCTTGGCCAGGTCGTAGAAGACCGACAGCCGGTAGTTCTCGTCGTTGTACGCCTTGGTGCCGTCGCCCATCTCCACCAGCAGCCCGCCGGGCTTGCGGATCAACAGCGGCAGGGCGAAGTGGCTGGTGATGATGTGCGTGTCGACGGCCAGTCGCAGGGTGCGGAAGCCGGCGTCGAGCGGCTGCTCCCAGACCGGCTTGTCCCAGGTGACCAGCGGATCGCCGCCCCAGATGTCGTTCACCAGCACGTCGAGTTGGCCCTGCTCGGCGTCGATCCGGGCGACCAGGTCGCGGACCTGCTCGGGCACCAGGTGGTCGACCTGGACGGCGATGCCGGTGCCGCCGGCCGCGGTGACCAGCTCGGCGGTCTCCTCGATGGTCTCCGGTCGGCCCATCTCGGAGCGGCCGGCCCGGGTGCTGCGACCGGTGGCGTAGACCGTGGCACCGGCCGCGCCGAGCTGAACGGCGATCTGGCGCCCGGCACCACGGGTGGCACCGGCGACTAGCGCGATCTTTCCAGTGAGCGCTTGTGTCATGCCTGCGACGGTGTCAGGAATACCTGACAACCGACGTCCGAATTCGGTACTCGACCTAGTCGACCAGCCGGACCCGGACCCGGCGGTTGGCCCGGCCCTTGCTCTCCACCTTGACCACCTGCACCTTGCCGATCTGGGCGGTGGAGGCGACGTGGGTGCCGCCGTCGGCCTGCACGTCCAACCCCACGATGTCGACGATCCGGACCTCCTGCTCGTCCGGCGGGATGAGGTTGGACTGGGTGCGGATGATGTCGGGCAGGGCCAACGCCTCGGTGCGCGGCAGCACCCGCGTGGCGACCGATCGGTCGGCGGCCACCTCGGCGTTGACCAGCTCCTCGATGCGGCTCTTGAAGTCCGGGGGCACCTCGGGAAGGTTGAAGTCCATCCGGGCCTCGCCCGGCTCCATGTTTCCGCCGGTGACGAGCGCGCCGAAGTCGCGGAACACCACACCGCAGAGCACGTGCAGCCCGGAGTGGGTACGCATCAGTCGGGTGCGGCGCTCGTCCTCCACCGCGCCGACGACCTCGGTGCCGACCGGCGGCAGCGGGTCACCCTCGGCGGGGATCAGGTAGGGGTCGTCGCCCTTGCGGGTGCCGACGATCCGGGTCTGCACGCCCTGCCAGAGCAGCACCCCGTGGTCGGGTGGCTGACCACCACCGCCCGGGTAGAACGCCGAACGGTCCAGCACGATGCCCTGCTCCGCGTCGGCGTGCAGGACCGTGCACGTCCACTCGCGCAGGGTCGGGTCGGCAAGGTCCAGCCGGTGCGTCCGGCCATGCTGTGTGACGCCCATGACAGGGCAGGTTACTCGTTCAGGAAGCCCGAGATGCGGTCCCGCAGGTCGGCGCGTTCCGACCACAGCACGCCGGGCCGCTCGTACACGTGCAGGGTGGCCTGGGGCAGCGCGACGGCGAGCCGCTCGGCGACCTCGACCGGGTGCAGGTCGTCGCCCGCGCAACCGATCACCAGCGCCGGGGCGGTGACCGCCGTCAGGTCACCGATCTCGCGCAGCGGTGTCTGCTCGGTGAGCGTGG
Source organism: Micromonospora sp. NPDC050784 (assembly GCF_044456765.1). Classification (NCBI taxonomy): domain Bacteria; kingdom Bacillati; phylum Actinomycetota; class Actinomycetes; order Micromonosporales; family Micromonosporaceae; genus Micromonospora; species Micromonospora sp. NPDC050784. The sequence continues at coordinate 188,560 of NZ_JBITGG010000001.1, forward strand.
CCAGACCGTCGGCCAGACCGTCGCGGAGCAGTTGGTCGAGCCGTTGCCGCAGGTACGCCCAACCGGCCGGGGTGTTGCGCACCGCCGGTGGCAACTCCAGCGTGACGATGTCGGCGACCGCCGAGGCGTCCCCGCTCTCCACCGCCTCCAGCAGGTCGGTGACGCGCTCCCGGGCGTTCGGCCCGCGTGGCTCGTCGAGGACCGCCGGCAGGAAGAAGACCAGCCTGTCGAAACGCTCCGGGCTCTCCGCGAGGAGTCGGCAGAGCGCACCCGCGCCGAGGCTCGCGCCGAACGCCCGGCTGGCGCCCCCGAGGTCGGCGATCGCCCGCAGATCCCGGGCCAGGTCCAGGTAGTCCCACGGCCCGTCCGGAGCATCGGAACGGCCGTGCCCGCGAAACTGGAAGAACACCTTGCGGCCGTTCACCCCACTGCCGAACGGGCGGGTGGTGGCGATCCCGTGGCCCAGCCCGTGCGCGAACACGGTGACCGGATCACCGATGCCGGTGACCAGCCGCTCCAGCCGTACGCCGTGTGGGGTGGTGACCAGCTCGGTCTCCGGTTCCGGCAGCGCCGGCCGGCCGGTACGCGGCCCGCCCGGCCCGGGCCCCCAGGTGCGGGGCCCGCTGTCGGGTGGGGGCGGCCAGCGAAAACCTCTCACCAGAACCCTTTGCCGTCGCTCAGGTCGCGCAGGCCGACCCGGACGTCGAGCAGGTAGATGAGCGCGGCGGCGATGCCGATCAGCCCGAAGAGGCTGATCGGACCGAAGCCGAGCAGGGTGAGCACGAGGCAGACCGCCAGGATGGCGATCCAGCCGCCCTTGGGCAGCGTCCCGATGGCGGGGAAGGCGTCGGAGCGCTGCGTGACGGCGTGCACCAGCGCGACACCCTGGATGATCAGCGCGAAGACGAGCAGAATCAGCTCGATCACGTAGCGGACTTCGAACGCGAAGATCGGCGCGGCGTTGGCCATGCCGGCAAGTTTATGTCCACGACCCCGGCTACGTCCGACAAGGACGCCGCCGGGGTCGTGGACAGGACAGGCTATTCGGCGGCCGGGCGGGTCCGCTTGGTGGCCCGGGGAAGCTTCGCCGACGGCGTCTCGGGCTGCTTGGCAGCCTTCGGCGCGCGGGCGACCTTCTTGACCGCAGCCGGCTTGGCCTCGGCGATCTCGGCCACGTCGGCCGGGGTCGGCACGTCGACGGGGGCCGGGGCGGCCGGAGTGGTGGTGGCAGTCGCGGTGGTGGCCGGCGTCACGGCCTCGGTGGCCTCGATGTCGGCGTTGACCGTCTCGGCGGCCTCCAGCACGCCGGCACCGACGACCCGCTCGCCCCGGGCAACCAGCGCGCCGTACGCGGCGAACGCGCGTTCCTGGGCGACCTGGGCGCTAGCGACCACCAGGGCGGCGTTGCGGGTCGCGGCGGCGCGCAGCTTGTCGATGTCGGCCACCTCGCGCAGCTTCGCCAGGTCGGCGGTTTCGTTGGCGGTGCGCAGCGTCTCGGTGGCCTTCTGCTTCAGTTCGAAGCCGGTCAGCACGGCCCGACCACCCAGGTCGGCGACGACCCGGGTGCTGAGGACGCCGACCACGGCCGGCAGCTTGCGCAGCTGCTCGATGGCCAGCTCACCGGCGCCGGCTGCGGCGTAGATCGGGGCGGGGATGCGGTTGGTCTTCGGCTCGCTCATGACGTCTCCTCTTCGGCCGCCTGGGCGGCCTTCTTCTTCTGGGGGATGTTGGTGCTGCCCGGGGCGGGGGCGGTGCCCGCCTCGGTGACGGCGACCGACTCGAGCACGGCCTCGGTCGGAGTGCCGCCCACGGTGGTGGGGCCGGTGGCGGCCACATTGGCCAGGTCGGCGGCCTGGCTGGCCGGCTGGCTGACGGCCGGGCCAGCGGCCGGACCGGCGGGCTGGTCGGCCTGAGCCGCCTCGGCTTCGGCCTGGGCCTCGGCCAGCCGGGTGTTCTCCCGGCGGAACGTCTCGTAGATCTGACTGAGCGACTGCTTCTGCGCCATCGTCAGGTCGGCGTCCACAGCGATGGCGGCGAGCACCCCGTGGCCTTCCTTGTCGTCGAGCAGACCGGCGCGCAGGTACATCGCCGGAGTGGAGACCCGCAGCGCGCTCGCCAGTTGCTGGAGCACCTCGGCGCTGGGTTTGCGCAGGCCGCGCTCGATCTGGCTGAGGTACGGGTTGCTGACCCCCGCCTGCTCGGCGAGCTGCCGTAGCGAGATCTTGGCGTTGCGCCGCAGATCGCGGATGAACCCGCCGACGTCGGGAAGGTCCTTGGGTGTGGCCATGGCAGCGACGCTAACCGCCCGCGCTAGCTCTTGCAAGCAAAACGCTAACCATAGTTAGCAAGGTCTCAGCATCCCGTTTGCGCGCCGCCCCGGTCGATACGTACGGTCCCTCCGTGCACAAGATCACAGTCAATGGAGCAAGCATCGCGTACGACGAGGCCGGCACCGGTTCGCCCGTCGTCCTGCTGCACGCCGGAATCGCCGACCGGCGGATGTGGCGGGGACAGGTGTCCGCGCTCGCCTCCCGGCATCGGGTGATCGTTCCGGACCTGCGCGGCTACGGCGACTCGGAACTCCCCCCGGCCCCGTTCACGCACCACGACGACGTGGCCGGACTGCTGGACGCGCTCGACCTGCCCCGGGCCGCCCTGGTCGGCTGCTCCTTCGGAGGGGCGGTCGCCATCGACACCGCGCTGGCCCACCCCGATCGGGTGAGCGCGCTCGCGCTGTTCGACACGGCGGTCTCCGGCAACGAGTGGTCCGACGAGGCGAACGACCTCTGGGACGACCTGGTCGGTGAGGTAGACCCGGACGACTTCGTCGCTGGCGCGGCCGGTGAGGTGCGGTTCTGGGTGGTCGGCCCGGGACGCCAGCCGGAGGACGTCGACCCGGAGCTGCTCGCGTTCGCGCAGGAGATGGACCAGCGCGCCCTCGCCGCCGAGCTGGCGCTCGGCGCCGTCGAGGTGGGAGAGCTGACGCCACCGGCGATCGGCCGTCTCGGCGAGCTGAAGATCCCCGTCCTGGTCACCGCCGGTGCCGCGGACGTGCCGGACATCAGTCGGCTCGCGGACCGGATCGCCGCCGATGTTCCCAACGCGGTACGACTGCCCGACGTGCCGGACGCCGCGCACCTGCTGCCGCTGGAGCGACCGGAGCCGGTCAACGCCGCGCTGCTCGACTTCCTGAGCTAGCCACCACCGCCGCCGGCGGACCTGCCGCGACGAGCGCTATACCTCAGGGTCATGTTCATACCCGTGAGGTATAGCGCTCGATCCGGAGTTGGCCGTCGCGACGAGCAGCCGGGCCGCGCCAAGCCAAGCAGCCGGGCCGCGTCGAGCAGCAGGCCGGCGGGCCGGCGGTGTCACCAGAGCGGGCGGACCGCCCCGACCGGGACCCCGCCGCCGAAGAGCGGCACCTCGGCGTACTCGGTCAGCACCGGGGCGTCCACGCCGAGCCGGCGCAGCGCGGAGACCAGTACCGGCATCCGGGCCCGGTCCGCGCCGTCGTCGATCTTCAGGGCCACGGCGCCGACGCCCGGCAGCGCCACGGCGATCACACCCTCGGCGCCGACCTTGGCCAGCAGCCCCGGCACACCACGCATCAGCCGGGTGTCGTCGGCCTGGGTGCCGCCGACGATCTCCGGGTACGCCCGCATCGCGTCGGCCACCGTGCGCGGCACCGAGCCGGGTTCGGCGTCGACCAGCCGCAGGTACGCCCCGGCCAGGCCGGTCAGCGACACCGCGAGCACCGGGGCACCGCAGCCGTCGACCCCCACCGCCGCCGCCTGCTCGCCGGTGAACTCCTCGATGGCGGCCCGCAACCGCTGCTGCAGCGGGTGCTCCGGCCGCCAGTAGCCCTCCCGCGACCAACCGGCGGCCTCGCAGGTCAGCAGCATCCCGCTGTGCTTGCCGGAGCAGTTCATCTGCACCCGGCTCGGGCCACCACCGGCGCGGAGCACCGCCTCCCGGGCCGCGGCACCCACCGGCAGGTCGGGCGGGCAGTGCAGCGCCGACTTGTCCAGCCCGGCACGCTCCAGCAGCGCACCGACCCGGGCCAGGTGGAATTCCTCGCCCGCGTGACTCGCCGAGACCAGCGCCACGTCGGCCGGGTCGGTCAGGGCCAGGCCGGCCCGGAGCATGCCGATCGCCTGCATCGGCTTGCTGGCCGAGCGGGGGAAGATCGGCGAGGTCACGTCACCGGCGGACGCCACCGCGACACCGGCGGCGTCCAGCACCACCACCGAGCCGCGGTGCGCACCCTCCACGAACCCGGACCGGACCACCTCGGCGAGCGGCGCGCCGCCCTCGTACGTCTTCGTCACGCGCTGGACGGTACCGACGGTCCGGGGGTGCCCGGCGGCGGGGTGACCAGGAGGTCCACCGCCCGGGTGACAGGAGCGCGGGACAGACCCGGCCTTACAGCCCGAGCAGTTCGCGGGCCTCGGTGGTGGTCAGCGGCGGGCGCTGGGCGAGCTGGGCGAAACCCACCGCGCGGGCGACCAACTGCATGTTGGACTCCACCGGGCGGCCCTTCGCGTACGTCACGGTGTCCTCCATGCCGACCCGCAGGTGCCCGCCGGCCGACAGCGAGGCCAGCAGCACCGCGATGGTGCTCCGGCCGACGCCGGTGGCCGAGAAGGTGGTGCCCTCGGGCAGGTCCCGCAGCATCCGGTGGGCCGCGACCAGGGTCTCGGTGGTGCCCGGCATGCCGCCCGGCACGCCCATCACGAAGTCGACGTGCACGTGCCCGCCGGCCGGCAGCCCGTACTTGCCGAGCAACCGCTGCAACGCGGACAGGTGGCCGAGGTCGAAGATCTCGTACTCCGGCACGATCCCGCGTTCCTGCATCCGGGTGTGCAGGTCGACGATGAACTCCCAGCGGTTGAGGAAGACGTCGTCGCCGAAGTTGACACTGCCCATGGTGCAGGAGGCCATGTCGGGACGGGCGTCGAGCACGGCGAGTCGGGCGGCCTCCGGGTCGGTCACCGCGCCGCCGGAGGAGAGCTGCACGATCAGGTCGGTGCTGTCCCGCAGCGCCGCCACCGTGTCGGCCAGACGCACCGGGTCGAGCGTCGGCCGGGCCTCGTCGTCGCGGATGTGGACGTGGATCACGGCGGCGCCGAGCGCCTCGCACTCCTTGGCGGTGAGCAGCAACTCGTCGAGGGTCACCGGCAGTGCCGGCACCTCCGCCTTGGCCGACTCAGCGCCGGTCGGGGCCACCGTGATCAACGTCCCTGTCGTCATGCCGGCGATCCTAGACGGCCCGCTCAGGACGGGTCGATCGCCGCCGCGGTCTCGCCGATCAGCAACGTGGCGTCGTCCGGGACGTTCCGCTTCAGCACCGCGAGAGCGACCTGGCCCAGCTCGTGGTGCAGCACGGCGGTGCCGACGAAGCCGACCGCCCGGCCGTCGAGGGTCACCGGCGTACCGGCCACCGGCGGCTGATCGGTGGTCACCCCGTCCAGGTGCAGCAGTACGAGGCGACGCGGCGGCCGGCCCATGTTGTGCACCCGCGCCACCGTCTCCTGCCCCCGGTAGCAACCCTTGTCCAGATGCACCGCCGGGGCGATCAGGTCGACCTCGGCCGGAATGGTCCGGTGGTCGGTGTCCACGCCGACCCGGGGCTGCCGGGCGGCCACCCGGATCGCCTCGTACGCCCACAGCCCCGCGACCGGCACGCCGGCGCCGCGCAACTCGGCCACCACCTGGTCCATCGCCGACCGGGGCACCAGCAGGTCCACCCCGAGCGGACCACGTCGGGCCCAGCCGCCGATCGGCAGCGGTCGTACGTCGTACCGCGCGCTCGCCCGGAGTGGCACGGCACCGTGCGGGAACTTCGGACCCGGCACCGCGACCACGTCCGGTGCGGCGAGCCCGGTCACGCCGAGCGTGCCGAGCGCCTCCATGGCTGCCGGCCCGACCAGCGACAACAGTGCGCGCTCGGCCGTCGCGTCGCGTGGTTCGACCTTGCTGAAGAACCGCATCTTCTCCAGGTAGGTCAGCAGGCCCTGGGTGGCGCCGGGCTCGGTGTCCAGCCAGGCGGTCTCGCCGTCCTCGGCGACCATGGCGTGCTGCTCGATGTGGCCGTGCGGCGACAGCACCAGCAACTCGGTGCCCTCGCCCGCGGAGAGCGTGGTCAGGTGCTGCGAGGTGACAGTGTGCAGCCAGCCGGCCCGTTCCTCGCCGGACACCGCGATGACCCCTCGATGCGACCGGTCGACCAGACCGACAGCGGTGTCGAGGGTGCGCTGCTCGCGCAGCGGGTCGCCGTAGTGCGCGGCCACCCCCCGCACGCCGGCGGCGACGTGCGCCGGATCGGGCTGGTCACGGCTGGCCTCGTCGATGCTCTCGACGGCCACCGCACCCGCGATGTCGATCATTTTTCGTCCCCGTTCTCGCATCGTACGCAGACGCCGAAGAGTGACACGTGCCCGATGTCCACCCGGAACCCGCGCTGCGCGGCCAACTGGTCGGCGAGGGGGCGGAGCAGCTCCGGATCGATCTCGTCGATCGCGCCGCATTCCCGGCAGACCAGATGGACGTGTTGGTGTTCACCGGCGGCGTGATAGGTCGGTGAGCCGTGCGACAGGTGCGTGTGGGTGACCAGGCCGAGCCGTTCCAGCAGCTCAAGCGTGCGGTAGATGGTGGTGATGTTGACGCCGGCGGCTACCTCCCGGACCGCGGTGTGCACCTGCTCCGGGGTGGCGTGGCCCAGATCGAGCACCGCCTGGAGGACGAGCTGCCGCTGGGGCGTCAGCCGGAGCCCACGGGCCCGCAGCATTTCCGCGAGGGAGGATTCGGACACCGTCCGATCATAGTTCGGCCACCAGGCTGTTCTCCGCACCGCGATCGATCACCACTACGCTCGACGGTCATGGTGGAGTCGTCCGTCGGGAAGGTCGCGGCCGACCCGACCGCGCGGATCGCCGTCCTGGGCCGCGGCCGGGTGCCGCCCGGCGCCCCGGTGCTCCGCGGTGACGACCTCGGGGTGCTGCAAGGTGACGGCCTCTTCGAGACCATGCACCTGCGCGACGGCCAGCCGTGGCTGCGCGACGAACACCTGGCCCGCCTGACCACGGCGGCCGCCGCCGTCGAGCTGGCCCTGCCCCCCTCCGCCGCGCTGATCGACCTGCTGGACGAGGTGCGTAGAGGCTGGCCAGCGCCGGTGGAAGGCGCTCTTCGGTTGGTCTGCACCCGAGGCCCGGAGGTCGGCGGCCCGCCCACGGTCTACGCCACGCTGGCCGAGGTGCCGGCGCCGGCCCGGGCCGCCCGACGGGACGGAATCACGGTGGCGACCCTGCCGCTGGGGCTGCCCGCCGCCGCCCGGAGCGGGCTGAGCTGGTTGCCGGCCGGCATCAAGTCCACGTCGTACGCGGTCAACAGCGCCGCCCGCCGCTGGGCCCGCCGGGCCGGCGTGGACGACGTGCTCTGGATCTCCTCCGACGGGTACGCGCTGGAGGGCCCCACCGCAAATGTGGTGTGGCTCACCGACGACACGCTCTGCACGGTGCCGGCCGCCACCACCGGCATCCTCGCCGGCACCACCGCGGCCTGGCTGCTCGCCCACGCGACCGAGCTGGGCCTGAGCGCCGCCGAGCGGATGGTCACCACCGCCGAGCTGCACGCGGCGGACGGCGTGTGGTTCACGTCGTCGCTACGCGGAGCCGCCGAGGTCCACACCCTGGACGGGGTACGTCGGGCTAGCTGCCCGCGTACCCCCGCCCTACAGGCCCTGCTGGGTTTCCCCGTCTAGCCGGCCGCCGACGGTCGAGGTCAGCCGCCGACCCGGACGAGTCGGGCCGACAGGTGCGGGCTGAGCCCGTGCCCCATGGCGGCCATCTCCTGGGCGTAGAGCAGCGCACCCTCGACGATGCCGAAGAGCCGGTGCCCGCCGGTGACCTCCTTGGCGGTCGGAGTCCGGATCACCGCGTCGGTGGCGAACTCGATCTGCGTGCCGGTGCGCTTGCCCAGGTGCAGCTCCATCACCCCGGTCGGGGTTGTCAGCAGCGCCTCCAACTCGTCGGTCGCCCGCCCGTCCACCAGCACCGGCCGCCACCAGCCGACCTCGCGACCGGCCGGACGGACCGGCTTGCTCTGCTCGTCGAGGATCCAGGCACGCGACTCGTAGTGCAGGAACGGTCGGCCGTCGTGGCTGATCCGGATTTCCTGCGCGTAGTCGAAATCCTCGATGGTGGGGAAGCCGCCCTTGCCCCGACCACGCCACAGACCGATGTACGGCAGCAGGGCGTCCAACGCGGGGTGCAGCTTCGGCCCGACCCGCAGGTCGTGACTCTCCTCGAACGGGTACTCCTCGACCGGCGGCGCGTTCAGCCACGGCGGCTGCAGCGGGTTCTCGCTCACCAGCGTCACCCCGCCTCTTTCGTTCGCGACTGCGGGGCTCGCAGGCCCGGCTCACTCCTCGCGCTCACCAGCGTCCTCTCGAAATGCGTACGGCAAGGTAGACCAGGCCACCGGCGAGCCCGCCCAGGCCAGCGACCAGCAGGCTGACAAACCCGATCTCGGTAACCATCCCGGCCATCCTATGCTGGGCCCATGGCCCGCTCTCTCGTCGTCAAGGTCACCGCGGGGGCGGACGCCCCGGAGCGGTGCGCGCAGGCATTCACCGTCGCCGCGACGGCGGTCGCGGCCGGGGTGGACGTCTCGCTCTGGCTGACCGGTGAGTCGACCTGGTTCGCGCTGCCCGGTCGCGCCCAGCAGTTCGACCTGCCGCACTCCGCACCCCTCGCCGAGTTGTTGCACGTCATCCTCACCAGCGGCCGGGTGACCGCCTGCACGCAGTGCGCGGCTCGACGGGAGATCGGCCCGGACGACGTACTCCCCGGCGTCCGGATCGCCGGTGCCGCGGTCTTCGTCGAGGAGGCGTTGGCCGAGGGCGCGCAGGCACTCGTCTACTGACCGCACGAGGCGGTGGGTCGATCCGGGCGGAGTGCCGATACCGACCCGACATCTCGGACGGCTGCCTACGATTCGGATGTGACCGAGGCGGCGGAGAGGTTCTTCGAAGCACTGCCGTCGCGCGCCCCCGACGTCCTGGGCGGCCTGGCCGACGGCACCCTCCAGATCGACCTCGGCGAGGACCACCGGACCGAACACTGGCTGGTCCGGATGCGACCCGGGTGCGTTGAGGTCAGTCGTGGGCGGGGCCCGGCCGACGCCATCTGGTACAGCAGCGCCGCCCTCTTCGACCGACTGATCACCGGCGAGGCCCAGGGGGTCGCGGCGGTGCTGCGCAACGAGAGCACGTTCAGCGGGAACGTGGTGCTCTTCCTGGCCTTCCGCCGGTTCTTCCCGAACCCGCCCGGCACCCGCGACCCCCGGGAAACGGCCCGTCGAGCAGCCGGGCGACTCAGGTGAAGGACCTCGTCAGCATTCTGGACGGCAACACCTTCCTGGTCAGCGACCGGCGTGGGGACATCGAACCGTCCTACGACTTCCCCACCGGGCTCTTCTCCTTCGACACCCGCTTCCTGTCCACCTGGGTGCTCACCCTGGACGGGAAACGGCTGCACGCCCTCTCCGTCGACGACGCCGAGTCGTACCGCACCAAGTTCTTCCTCGCCCCCGGCGAACCCACGCACTACCTGGACGCCAAGGCGTCGGTGATCCGCAGCCGGGCGATCGTGGGCAGCTTCGAGGAGGAGCTGACCGTGCTGAACCACCTCGGCGCGGAGGTCGAGTGCACCGTTCGGATCGAGATCGGGGCCGACTTCGCCGATCTGTTCGAGATCAAGAATTCTCGGCAGAAGCGGGGGCGGACCACCGTCACGGTCGCCGAGAACGAGCTGCGGCTGACCTACCGGCGGGAGGCGTTCCACCGGGAGATGGTGGTCAGCACCACCGCGCCGGCGCAGGTCGACGACACCGGGATGACCTTCCAGGTCCGGATAGCCAGCAACGGCTGGTGGGCTACCCGGCTGCACGTGTCCAGCGTCGTCTACGGAGCCCGTGGCGAGGACATCAGGGCCACCCTGCCGTACGGCGGCAGCCGCAGCGCGGACGCCATCCGCGCCGAGCAGCAGGAGCTGATCGACCGGGCGCCGAAGCTCGGCTGCGACTGCGAGCCGCTGGCCGGGGCGTACCGGCGCAGCCTCAACGACCTGGCCGCACTGCGCTACGAGTCGATCGCCCTGGGCGTGCGGCTGATCGCCGCGGGGCTTCCCTGGTTCATGACCCTGTTCGGCCGGGACAGCATCATCACCTCGTTGCAGGTGTTGCCGTTCCTGCCGGAGCTGGTCCCGCCGACGATCCTGATGCTGGCCGGACTACAGGGGCAGCGGGTGGACGACTTCCGGGACGAGGAACCGGGCAAGATCCTTCACGAGCTGCGGTACGGCGAGACCGCCGGCTTCGAGGAGCAGCCGCACTCGCCGTACTACGGGTCGGCCGACTCGACGCCCCTGTTCATCATCCTGATCGACGAGTACGAGCGGTGGACCGGTGACGCCGCACTCGTCCGCCGGCTGGAGCCGCAGGTCCGCGCGGCGTTGGAGTGGATCGACACCTACGGTGACCTGCTCGGCACCGGTTACCTCTGGTACCAGACCCGCAATCCGGAGACCGGTCTGCAGAACCAGTGTTGGAAGGACTCCTGGGACGCCATCTCGTACGCCGACGGCAAACTGCCCGGCTTCCCCCGGGCCACCTGCGAGTTGCAGGGCTACGCGTACGACGCGAAGCTCCGAGCCGCCCGAATGGCCCGGACGTTCTGGAACGACCCGGATTTCGCCGACGAACTGGAGCGACAGGCCGCCGACCTCAAACGGCGGTTCGACCGCGACTTCTGGATCCCCGACCGCGAGTACTACGCGCTCGCGCTGGACGCCGACGGCCGGCAGGTGGACGCGCTGACCTCGAACATCGGGCACCTCCTGTGGAGCGGCATCGTGGACGAGTCACGCGCCGGCAAGGTGGTCGAGCACCTGCTCGGTCCACGCCTGTTCTCCGGCTGGGGGGTGCGGACGCTCGCCGTGGACGAGGGACGGTACAACCCGATCGGCTACCACGTGGGCACGGTCTGGCCATTCGACAACTCGATCATCGCCTGGGGGTTGTGGCGGTACGGCTTCCGGAAGGAGGCCGGGTTGCTCTGCGACACGATGCTGGCGGCGTCCCGGTACTTCCAGGGGCGGCTGCCGGAGGCGTTCGCCGGCTACGCCCGGGACCTCACCGACTACCCGGTGGAGTACCCGACCGCGTGCAGCCCGCAGGCCTGGTCGACCGGCACCCCACTGCTGCTGCTGCGGGTGATGCTCGGGTTGGAGCCGCAGGGCGAGCACCTGATCATCGACCCGGCCGTGCCACCCGGGATGGGCCGGGTCGAGCTGCTGGACATCCCCGGCCGGTGGGGCATGGTCGACGCGTTGGGCCGCAGCCGTGGCCCGGACGATGAGCCGGGCGACGGCTGACCCGAGCGAATGGCCCGGCTCAGCCCGGGCAGCCGACGGTGGCGGCCAGTCGGGTGGCGTCCGGGCTGATCTCGGCCAGCACCGTGACGGCACCGCTGCGGTACGCGTACACAGGGGGTTGGTCCAGCAGTGGGGCGTTGCCGGCCAGCGGGGCGAGTGCGGCCGTCGAGGCCGCCGGGCCGGGACCGTTCGCGGACCAGGCGGTGCGGGCGAGCGCGCCGCCCGGGCAGGGCGCGGTGACCAGCTCCGGCGTGGCGTCACCCGGCCGGTCGAGCGCCCGCAGCGCGGCGCTCAGCGCGGCGGTCTCCGGGCCGGCAGCGGTGGCCGGGGCCGGCGTGTAGCCGGCGCCGATCGGCCGGCAACCGGTGTCGACGACCAGTCGCACCCGGCCGTCGACGGTCGGCCGTCCCTCGACGGCCACGAACTCTCCGGCGTCGGCGCGCAGCTCGGGGCCGTCCACCCCGGGCCCGACCCCGGCCCGCCAGGTCGCCGGCAGCCGCTCGGCGATGCCGGCCAGCACGGCCCGCTCGTCACCGGTGGCCGCGAGCACCCCGACCTCGCGCCGCAGCCTCGCCCCGTCCTCGAACGGGGTGACCCGGCAGCCGGACGCGATCCGCGCCGGACCCAGCTCCAGCAGACCGGCCACACCGGCCGCGTGGGCCAACTCGCCGATCGCCCGGTCGACCACCGGGCCGGCCTGATCGAGGGAACGTTGTTCCCGCACCGTCGGCGGGTCGTCCCGCACCGACATCCAGGTGAGCCCGGCCAGCAACACGGCCCACGCCACGGTCACGGCCAGCAGCCAACGTCGCCGCGGCCGGGCCGGTGCCGGCGCGGCGGGGCCGGCCGAGGAGCCCCAACCCGTCTGCACAGCACCGCTCACCCGGCCATGGTGTCACGCGCCCGCCGCAGGTCCGGCGGCGGAGGCGGTCGGCGGGACGGGACGACGGCGGGTCAGTGGTCGTTCAGCCGGGCCGGCGGGTCGAGTCGGTAGCCGACCCCTCGCACGGTGTGCAGCTGCGGTCCGCCCGGCAGCCCCCGCAACCTGCGGCGCAGCCGTTTGATCGTGGACTGCAGAGCGGGGGTGTCCGCGCCATCCAGCGCGGAGGCGCAGAGCTGTTCGTAGCTCCACACCACCAGCGGCGGGCCCATGAGCAGGGCGAGCAGTTCCCGTTCGGTGGGGGTCAGCGGGAGCGGGTCGCCGCGCCAGGTGATCCGGTGGCCGGCCCGGTCGACGGCCAGCTCACCCCACTCCACCAGGCCCTGCGCCTCGGTGGGCGGAAGGGCTGTGGGATTGACCGACGCCGGGGCCGTCGGCGACGACAGCAGCTCACGCAGCTCGGTCAGGTCGGCGCAGCTGAGCACCGGGGCGAGCCCGCCGAGTTGGCCCAGCACCCGCTCCCGCATCGACACGTCGGTGCCCACACAAAGGACGATGGGAACCGCTTCGTCGGACCCGCCACCTTCATCCCTGAATTCCACCCGTAGATACTGACGTATGCCGATGGATTTCGGCACCCGCCCCGGCGTGCGGCTGCGGGGGAACGACCGGGGCCAGCCACCCCGGGAGGGTGACCGGCCCCGGTCGATCAGAGCAGTGGGTCAGGCGACGGTGACGGCAACCTCGTTGACACCTCGGCCGGCAGTGACCGCGGTGTCGCCGTTGCCGTGCCGGGACAACGCCCGCAGCGTCCAGGAACCCGGCGCGGCGAAGAACCGGAACTGCCCGGCGGCCGAGGTGACCACCTCGGCGGTGAACTCACCAGTCGAGTCGAGCAGCCGGACGTACGCGCCCGGCACCGGCTCGGCCTCGGAGGAACGGACGATGCCGGTGATGACGGTTTCCTTCTCCAGGTCCAGGCTGGCCGGCAGCGGCGCGGCCTGGTCCGGTGCGGCGCAACTTGCGGCGGTGGGGAGAGTCATGATCAGGCCTCCCCGGGTTCGTCGCCGAGCGCGACCGGCACACCGACCAGCGAGCCGTACTCGGTCCAGGAGCCGTCGTAGTTCTTGACGTTGCGGTGACCCAGCAGCTCCTGGAGCACGAACCAGGTGTGCGACGAGCGCTCACCGATCCGGCAGTACGCGATGGTCTCCTTGCCGTCGTCGAGCCCCGCGTCACCGTAGATCTTGCGCAGCTCGTCGTCGGACCGGAAGGTGCCGTCCTCGTTGGCCGCCTTGGACCACGGCACGCTGATCGCGGTGGGGATGTGCCCGGCCCGCTGCGCCTGCTCCTGCGGCAGGTGGGCGGGGGCGAGCAGGCGACCGGCGAACTCGTCGGGGCTGCGCACGTCGACCAGGTTCTTCGTGCCGATCGCGGCGACGACCTCGTCGCGGAAGGCCCGGATGGAGGTGTCCGGCTCCTGCGCGACGTACTGGGTCGCCGGGCGGGACACCGCGTCGGTGACGAGCGGGCGGGCGTCCAGCTCCCACTTCTTGCGGCCGCCGTCGAGCAACTTCACGTCACGGTGGCCGTAGAGCTTGAAGTACCAGTAGGCGTAGGCGGCGAACCAGTTGTTGTTGCCGCCGTACAGGATGACGGTGTCGTCGTTGCTGATGCCCCGCTCGGAGAGCAACGCCTCGAACTGCGTCTTGTTGACGAAGTCCCGGCGGACCTGGTCCTGGAGGTCGGTCTTCCAGTCAATCTTGATGGCGCCGGCGATGTGGCCGGTGTCGTAGGCCGAGGTGTCCTCGTCGACCTCGACGAAGACGACGCCCGGGGCGTCGAGGTTCTTCTCGGCCCACTCGGCCGAAACGAGTGCGGTGTCGCGACTCATCGAATCACTCCCTGGTGAGGATGGATGGTGAGCCAACGCGCGCGAATCGATGGTTGTATCAGTCGCACCACGCGCGGGACCCAGCGGAAGGACGGGATCACGGGTTCGTGCGACGGCGCCGCTGCCGGGCGTTCGGTGGGATAACCGGAGGGTGCGAGAACCCTGTGCCGGTGGCCGCCGTCAGGCGGCCGGAGACAGCCCCGCCGTCAGATGACGGGGCGACACAGGCAGGTGGCCACGCGGCACAGGTCGACCGCGCGCCGTTTGGTGAGGTGGGTCCCCATGGCCAGGAACCATACCAGCCAGTGACCGTGCTGCCACTCAGCCGACCACCATCCGGGAATCGCCGGGGCCGCCGAGGATTTCGGCGTCCCACCGCGCCTCCGGCGTCAGCCAGCGGAGTTGATCGGCACGTTCTTGGCGTCGGCGGTGACCGCCAGCCCTTCCGGCAGTGGACGGACCTCTCGGACCGCCAACTGGAACGGCAGGTCCGGAAGGGGCACATCGATGGAGATGCTCTTGGCGTAGTTGCTCAGGAAGGCACGGGCCAGCGGCAGGTTCGGCAGACCCGCGGCGTCCAGGTCGTTGAAGCGCAGGGCGACCGCGCCGTTGTCGGCGACGGTGACGTCGGCGGTGCCGCTGATGGTGAGCTTCTGACCGAGGATGTCGGCCGGAGCCTTGACGGTGAGCTTGCCGTTCTGCTCACCGAGGGTGAGGCCCGGGCGGTTCAGCAGCGCGGCCAGACTCTCGTAGCTGATCGTGCCGGCGCCGTTGACGGTGTCCGCCACGACGTCACCCTGGCCGGTGCGCAGGGTGTCCAGCGAGGCCCGCACGTTGCGGGCGTCCACGTCGAGCACCGGCAACCGCACGGTGTCGCCCTCGACCGGGGCCTGCACGTCCCGCAGGTTGATGGTGATGCGCTGGTAACGGCCGTCCAGCACCTGGGTGAGGAACGGAGTTCCGCCCACCTCCACCTCAGGCGCGGCGGACTGGGCGCCCTGCTTGGTGATCTCCTGACGCACGCGGTCGGCGATCATCCGCTCGGCGACCCCGACCGCCACCCGGTCGGCGACCACCAGCAACCCGGCCAGCAGCAGGAGCAGCACGAACAGCCCGATGAGCAGCTTGCGGCCACGGCGTCGGGGTCGCGCCTCGTCCACCGGATAGTCCTGCGCCACGCCGCCTCCTGTCTCCGCCCGTCGCGCCGCGACGGGTCGTTCGTACCAACGCCGCAGGGCGGCGCACCCGTAGGTACCCGACCGGCTCCGCGCTCAACCGTGACTCAGAGGAAGAGCATGCACATGGCGTACGCGGCTGGCGCAGCCAGGGCGAAGCCGCCGAGCGGACCCTGCATGTGCCGGGCCACCCACATCGTGGGCGGTTCACCGGCCATCAGCCGGCCCGCCTCCGCGTACCCCACGGCGAGGTCGGAGAGGACGGCGGTGACCGCCGCGACCAGACCGATCACGGCGGCCCGGGTCGGCGTGAAGGGAGCCACCAGGTAGCTGCCGAGGAGGGCGCTGGTCAACGTGCCGACCATCGCGCCGGCCACCACGCCAGCGGCACCCCGGGGCACCTGCGGGGCGAGCCGGGGCCAGGGCAGCACGGCGTCGGTGAGCCGGGCGACGGTGAGCGCCACACCGCTCGCGGTCAGGCAGACGGTGATCGCCTGCGTGCCGGCCGGGATCCGGCTGAGCACGATCAGGGTGGCGAAGGCCACCACCCCGACCACGATGAGCAGCGTGGCCCCGAGGGAGTCGGTGACCCGGACCCGGTCGACCCGACGAACCAGCTGGCCGAGCACCGCGGCGAGGAGACCGCCAGCGGCCAGGTAGCCCAGCGGCGCCAGGCCGGCGACGTCGGTCTGCACCGCGGCGATGTCGGCAAGCGCCGCGACCACGGCGCTGATCCCGGCGACCACCAGCAGCGCGGGCGGGCGCATGGCCATCGTCCAGGCGAGCACGAACAGCAGTTGGACGCCGAAGATGATGAAGGCGAACGGCAGCCGGTGACCGGGGCCCGACGTCTGCGCGCCGAGCACCAGGCCGACACCGAGCAGCGCGGCGAAGCCGGCGATGGTCAGCGCCAGCTGGCGGTGCACCTCGACCGGGGGTATGACCTCCTCTTCCGGCTCGTCGATCTCGTCCTCGGATCGGCGGGCCGGCTCGCCGGCGCGGCGGGCACGGCGCGGCCCACCCCGTTCGCGGTGATCGCCATCGGTGGTGGCCGGACCGGTACGCGGTGCGGGCGGCTGGCCGCGCGTCGGTGCGGCGGCCGGGCCCGGTTGGGGCCCAGCGGGCCACGATTCGCGGCCGGCCTCGGGCGAGGTGGAGGGAAACACGACCCGATCGTGCCAGACCGACCGGCCGACGCGGTGGTCACGGGTTTCAGCGACGTTAAAATCCGTGCCACGATCAGGGGCAAGATAGACAAACGGGAAATGGCCTGACGGCGCGGCCGAGGCGATCGGTTACGCTCAACGCGTTACCCGCCCGTCAGCGACGCCGGGACCACGCAATTTCTCAGCGCACTCCTTGATGGGTGCGACTGGTCGCGTGCGGCCTCGCGCCGCCGGGACGGAGGTGATCGTGGAGATCCTGCTGCTGGTGACCGCACGCGCAGGGGAACCGTCGGCTGTGCTGCCGGCACTCGACCTGCTGCCGCACTCGGTCCGCACCGCGCCGCGTGACGTTCGCACCCTGGTCGCGGGCCCCAGCCCGGACGCCGTCATGGTGGACGCCCGATCGGAGTTGAGCGAGGCCCGGGCGACCTGTCGAATGTTGCACGCCACCGGGCTCGGCGTGCCGCTGGTCGCGGTGGTGACCGAGGCCGGCCTGATCGCGCTCAACGCCGACTGGGGCGTCGACGACGTCATCCTCGCCTCGGCCGGCCCCGCCGAGGTCGAGGCACGGCTACGGCTTGCGGTCGGCCGGCTCAGCAACGCGACCGCTGGCGCGGGTGGCTCGATCCGGGCCGGCGAGCTGACCATCGACCCGGACACTTACGCGGCCAAGCTCAAGGGCCGCCCGCTCGACCTCACCTACAAGGAGTTCGAGCTGTTGAAGTTCCTGGCCCAACACCCGGGCCGGGTGTTCACCCGGGACCAGCTCCTGCGCGAGGTCTGGGGCTACGACTACTTCGGCGGCACCCGCACCGTGGACGTGCACGTCCGGCGACTGCGCGCCAAGCTCGGCTCGGAGTACGAGTCGATGATCGGCACCGTCCGCCAGGTCGGCTACAAGTTCGTCGTCCCGCCGTCGCGGTCGCTTCCCGAGGCGGAGCACGCGCCCCTGCCGGTCTGACCTACGGACCCGGTCCGGACGATTTCCCATATGCCCTTTTTGCGCAGCTTGGCGGTTCTATTCTGACTGCCGGGTTTGTCGGAGAAAGGGGCGACGGTGCGTGCACTGACCACGGGGGCGACGGGCCGGCGTGACCGGCGAGCCGGGCGGAAGTCGTGACGCGGGGCAGCTCCACCGCGCGGGCCGCGGGGATCGTGACGCTGGTGGTGGCGGGGCTGCTCGGCTCCGCGTACGTGCTGGGCCGCAGCCTCGTCCCCGACCAGACGCCTCGGCACTCCACAGGTGTCACCACGAGCGCCGACGGGCCGCACTACGCCGACCAACCCAGCGTTGGTGAGCCGGGCGGAGCCCCGAACGCCAGCGCCAGCGCCAGCCCGACCGGGACCGGCCCGGCCGAAGCCGGCCAGGACGGGTCCGGTCAGGACGCCGGCGGCGACAACCTGTTCGGCGCGCACTCCACCACCGGCACCCCGCGGCTTGCGTTGACCTTCGACGACGGGCCGGACCCGCGCTACACCCCGCAGGTCCTCGCCCTCCTGCACGAATACGACGTACGCGCCACGTTCTGCGTGGTCGGCGAGAACGCGCAGAACCATCCCGAACTGGTCCAGTCGATCGTGGACGCCGGGCACACCCTGTGCAACCACTCCTGGCACCACGACGTCGGCCTGGGCGCCCGGTCGGCCGACGCCATCCGCGCCGACCTCCTGC
This sequence comes from Micromonospora sp. NPDC050784, assembly GCF_044456765.1. Classification (NCBI taxonomy): domain Bacteria; kingdom Bacillati; phylum Actinomycetota; class Actinomycetes; order Micromonosporales; family Micromonosporaceae; genus Micromonospora; species Micromonospora sp. NPDC050784. Next base: position 206,779 of record NZ_JBITGG010000001.1, read on the forward strand.
GCACCAACGCGGCGATCCGGGCGGCGGTGCCGAACGCCCCGATCGTCTGGTACCGACAGCCCGGCGGGGCCTGGACGTACCCGGTGGTGTCGGTGGCGCGGCAACTCGGCATGACCCCGCTGCACTGGTCGGTGGATCCGTCGGACTGGGAGCTGCCCGGTGCCAGCAAGATCACCGCGACGGTGCTGAGCCAGGCCCAACCGGGCTCGGTGGTGCTGCTGCACGACGCCGGTGGGGACCGAGAGGGCACGGTGGAGGCGCTGCGCCGGATCCTGCCCGACCTGACCGCCCGGTTCGAGCTGGAGGCACTCCCCGCCGAACCGACGTGAGCCTCGGCTTTACGGCGACGGTCCGGGCGTCACGACACGCAACGGATACGGTGGCGGAATGAGCAGCGCGGAGCCGACCAGCGACCAGGTGACCCGGAGCGACCGACTGGCGCCGGCGGAGATCGCCGAGGTGCTGGCCCTCGCCAGCACCGCGGGTGACACGGACGGAGCGGACCCGCTCGACGAACACGTCCTGCTTCGGCTGCGCGACCCCGACGCCCCCGCCGTGCACCTGATCGCCCGCGCCGACGACGGCACCCTCACCGGGTACGCGCACCTGGACACCACCGACCCGGTCGGCGGGATCGGGGTCGAACTGGTGGTGCACCCCGTCTACCGGCGACGGGGCACCGGGCGGGCGCTCGCCCGGGGCGTACTCGCCTCGGCCACCGGGCCACTGCGGGCCTGGGCGCACGGCGACCACCCGTCGGCCGCCGCGCTCGCCGTCGACCTCGGCTTCACCCGCGCCCGGGTGCTCTGGCAGTTGCGCCGGCCGTTGGCCGCGCCGCTGGGCGAGCCGCGCCTGCCCGACGGGGTGGCGCTGCGCGCGTTCCGCCCCGGGGCGGACGACACGGCCTGGCTGGCCCTCAACGCGCGGGCCTTTGCCGAGCACCCCGAGCAGGGCCGGTGGACGTCGGACGACCTGCGGGTCCGCCTCGCCGAGCCGTGGTTCGACCCCGAGGGCTTCCTGCTCGCCGAGGAGACCGCGACCGGTCGGCTGCTCGGTTTCCACTGGACAAAGGTGCACGAGCGGCCGGGGTCGGCCCGGATCGGCGAGGTGTACGTCCTGGGGGTGGAGCCGACCGCGCACGGCGGCGGGCTCGGCCGGGCCCTGACCACCGCCGGGCTGGCCCACCTGCGAGACAAGCGCGGCCTGGACCGGGTGATGCTCTACGTGGACGACTCGAACACGGGGGCTGTCGCGCTCTACGAGCGGTTGGGCTTCGCCCGCTGGTCCGCGCACATCAACTACCACCTGGGCTGACCGTCGGCCGTCGCCCCGGCCGGGTCACCGGTGGGTAACGGCCGGGCGTCGGCGGGATAACGACGAACCGGAAATATACGCATACTTCCGACAGGTGTACCCGGGTTCACTTAACGGACAACTCACCCTCAGCAAGCGGTCACCTCGGGGGCCGTACGTGTTCACCTTGCGTTCACTTGCGACCGGCGAACCGGCTACCTGGCACTTCTAACTTTCGTGTCAGCCGGTCAGTGCCGGTCCTCGGGCCCCGGGATCGGGGCGCCAAGTCAGACGCGAAGGGAAACCCCTCAGGTGAAGCTCCAGCGGTACGGCACTATTGCCTGCCTCGCTCTTGCCGCGACGCTCGGCCTCAGTGCATGCGGCTCGGACAACAACGAGCCCGCCTCCGGCGCGAGTGCTTCGGGCTCGGCCGCCGCGGTCGACTGCGCTACCGGCACGCTGAACGCCCAGGGCTCGTCGGCACAGAAGAACGCCATGGCCGAGTGGATCAAGGCGTACCAGCAGCAGTGCCAGGGCACCACGATCAACTACGAGGCTTCCGGCTCGGGCGCCGGCATCCAGGCGTTCATCGCCGGGACCGCCGACTTCGCCGGTTCCGACTCCGCGCTCAAGCCGGAGGAGCAGCCGCAGGCGGACGCCAAGTGCGTCGGCGGCAAGGCCATCCACCTGCCGATGGTGATCGGCCCGGTGGCCGTCGCCTACAACGTCAGCGGCGTGGACAACCTCCAGCTCAAGCCGGCCACCCTGGCGAAGATCTTCGCCGGCAAGGTCACCAAGTGGGACGACGCCACGATCAAGGCCGACAACCCGGACGCCAAGCTCCCGGCGACCACGATCCAGACCGTCCACCGTTCGGACGAGTCGGGCACCACCGACAACTTCACCAAGTACCTCTCGAAGACCGCCGAGACCGACTGGACCCTGGGCAACGCCAAGGCCTGGAAGGCCCCGGGCGGCACCGGTGCCAAGGGCTCGGACGGCGTGGCCAGCCGGGTCAAGGGCGCGGACGGCTCCATCGGCTACATGGAGTGGTCGTTCGCCGAGAACGCCGGTCTGAAGATGTCGAAGATCGGCAACGGTAACGGCGAGTTCGCCGCGCTGACCGCCGAGGCGGCCGGCAAGACCATCGCCGGTGCTGCCGTCGAGGGTCAGGGCGACGACCTCAAGCTGAAGATCGACTACAACACCAAGGAGGCCGGGGCCTACCCGATCGTCCTGGCGACGTACGAGATCGTCTGCAGCAAGGGCCTCGCCGCCGACAAGCTGAAGCTGGTCAAGGGCCTGCTGGGCCACGCCGCCAGCGCCGAGGGCCAGGCCTCTCTCACCGAGCTGGGCTACGCCCCGCTGCCGGAGACGGTCCGCACCAAGGTCGAGACCGCGGTCAAGAACCTCTCCTGACCCGATTCCACACCTCCGCAACCGAATCGAGCGAGCAGATGGGTGAAACCCCTCACCGCTCGGCCGACGCCGGCACCGGCGGGACGCGCGTGACCCAGAGTCACGAGTGGCCCGCCGGTGCCTCGGCGCGTGTGGCCGAGGCACCAGTCAGCACCCGTTCCCCGGGCGGCACCGGGCTGGGCGGCGGCGGCGCGCTGCCGCGCAGCCGTAGGTTCGGCGCCGAGCGGGCCTTCCGCGGTCTCACACTGGCCGCCGGCACCGCCGTTCTGGTCATCATCGCCGCCATCGCGATCTTCCTGGTCGCCAAGGCGGTGCCGGCCCTACGCGCCAACACCGAGAACTTCTGGTCCTACGAGGGCTGGTCCCCCAACGACACCCAGCCGAAGTTCGGCATCGGCGCGCTCGCCTTCGGCACCGTGCTCAGCTCGGCGCTCGCGCTGCTCATCGCGGTGCCGGTGGCGCTCGGCATCGCGCTCTACCTGTCGCACTACGCGCCGCGCCGGCTGGGCACCGCGCTCGGCTTCCTGGTCGACCTGCTGGCCGCCGTACCGAGCGTGGTCTTCGGCCTCTGGGGGCGGGACGTCTTCAGCAGCCCGGTGCGGGACTTCTCCGTCTGGCTGAACCAGCACTTCGGCTGGATCCCGCTCTTCGGCGGCGACGGCCCCTTCGGCGCCTCCGTCATGCTGGGCGCCCTGGTGCTCGCGATCATGGTGCTGCCGATCATCACCTCGCTCTCCCGCGAGGTGTTCCTCCAGACTCCCACCGCGAACGAGGAGGCCGCCCTCGCCCTGGGCGCCACCCGCTGGGAGATGCTCCGCACCGCGGTACTCCCCTACGGCCGTCCCGGCATCATCGCCGCGATGATGCTCGGCCTCGGCCGGGCGCTCGGCGAGACCATCGCCCTGGCGCTGACCCTCGGCATCACCTTCGGCATCTCGTTCAACCTGATCCAGAACGGCGGCAACACCATCGCCGCCAACATCGCCAACGCGTTCGGCGAGGCGAACGAGACCGGCCGGGGCGCGCTCATCGCCTCCGGTCTGGTGCTGTTCACCATCACGCTGATCGTCAACATCACGGCGCGGGCGATCATCTACCGCCGCCGGGAGTTCACGGAGTCGGCCGCATGACCACAACCGTCACCTCCCACCGCACCCGGCCGCCGGCCCAGCCCGACTCACTGCGGGCCAAGCGGCTGCCCTGGTACGCCGCCCCGGCCATCGCCGTGGCGGCCCTGGCGCTCTCCGCCGTGGTCGTCTACGGCACCGGCATCGGCGGCCCGGTCCTCGTGGTCGTCCTCGGCGCGATCCTCTACCTGGTCGGGCTCTTCGCCGCCGCCAACGCGGTCGAGGGGCGCCGATCGGCCCGCAACCGCACCTGGAGCGCACTGATCCACTCCGCCTTCGTGCTGGCGGTTCTGCCGCTCGTGTCGGTGGTCTGGACGCTTGTCAGCAAGGGCACCGACCGGCTGGACGTCAACTTCTTCCAGACCTCGATGAACAACATCGGGGCCCGGGACGCCAACGGCGGCGCGTACCACGCGATCGTCGGCACGCTGGAGCAGGTCGGCATCGCCACCCTGATCACCGTCCCGCTCGGCGTCCTCTGCGCGATCTACATCGTCGAGTACGGGCGGGGCAAGTTCGCCTTCGCGATCCGGTTCTTCGTGGACGTGATGACCGGCATCCCGTCGATCGTCTCCGGCCTCTTCGTGCTGGCGTTCTGGGTGCTGATCGTGTCGCCGTGGTTCAACGACGGTCGGCCCAGCTTCTCCGGCTTCGCCGCCGCGCTCGCGCTGAGCGTGCTCATGCTGCCCACCATCGTCCGGTCCACCGAGGAGATGCTCCGCCTCGTACCGGCGCCACTGCGCGAGGGCGCGTACGCGCTCGGCGTACCCAAGTGGAAGACCATCCTGCGGGTCGTGCTGCCGACGGCGCTGCCCGGCATCGTCACCGGCGTCATGCTCGCCATCGCCCGCGCGGCCGGCGAGACCGCGCCGGTGCTGCTGGTCGCCGGCGGTGGCGCCGCGATCAACACCAACCCGTTCGAGAACAACCAGTCGTCGCTGTCCCTCTTCGTCTACCAGCAGGCCGGTGACGCGTCGAAGTACGCCCCGGCACGGGCGTGGACCGCGGCACTCACCCTGGTCGCCCTCGTGCTCATCCTGACGATCGCGGCGAAGCTGCTGGCCCGTCGCAACAGGCTCAGCCGATGAACCCCGGAGGTACCACCATGGCCAAGCGCGTCTCCGCCTCGAACGTCACCGCGTACTACGGCGGCTTCAAGGCGATCGAGAACATCAACCTGACGGTCGAGCCGAAGACGGTCACCGCCCTCATCGGGCCGTCGGGCTGCGGCAAGTCGACATTCCTGCGGTCGATCAACCGGATGCACGAGGTGCTGCCGGGTGCCCGGGTCGAGGGCAGCCTGACCATCGACGACCAGGACATCTACGACCGGGACGTGGACGTCACCGCGGTCCGGCGCACCATCGGCATGGTCTTCCAGCGGCCGAACCCGTTCCCCACCATGAGCATCTTCGAGAACGTGGTGGCCGGGCTGAAGCTCAACGGGGTCCGCAAGAAGTCGATCCTGGAGGACGCGGCCGAGAAGGCCCTGCGCGCCGCGAACCTGTGGGGCGAGGTCAAGGACCGGCTGGGCAAGCCCGGCGCGGGCCTCTCCGGCGGTCAGCAGCAGCGGCTCTGTATCGCCCGGACCATCGCGGTCGAGCCGCAGGTCGTCCTGATGGACGAGCCGTGCTCGGCCCTGGACCCGATCTCCACCCTGGCGATCGAGGACCTGATGTTCCAGCTCAAGGACAAGTTCACGATCATCATCGTGACGCACAACATGCAGCAGGCCGCGCGGGTGTCGGACCGGACCGCCTTCTTCTCGATCGAGAAGACCGGCGACCCGGGCCGGCTGATCGAGTACGACAACACCCAGAAGATCTTCAGCAACCCGAGCGTGAAGAAGACCGAGGACTACATCACCGGCCGCTTCGGCTGAGCCGCTGGCTCCCGGTCCGCGAGGGGCGTCGGTCAACCTGACCGGCGCCCCTTCTGCGTACCCGGAGCGATTCGCGGCCCGGCCCATCCCCAAGATCGCGCTGAAACATGGAAGTAGTGGCCTCCTCCGCGCGACCACACCACTATTTCCTGGATCGAGCACGATCTTGCGGCGAGGGCGGCCAGTGGCGGCGCGACCTCGGCGGGTTCGGGCGTTGGCGCGGGCAGCGGTCAGCCCAGGACGAAGCGGGGTTCGCCGTCCGGGGGCAGGTCCAGGCGCGGGGTGACCGGGGTGGCGGCGTCCCGGTCGGTCGCCGCCCGAGCCACCCCGGCCAGGTCGCCGGCCGCCGCCACCTGGGCCAGCGTGACCAGGGTCGGTGGCAGCATGGTCAGCTCGCCGGCCCGCGCGCGGGCCAGCGCGTCCGCCGGCCGGATCCACAGGGTGTGGTCGGCCTCGCCGGAGACGTCGCGGGTCCGCTGGCCCGCCGGCAGAAGAGCGATGAAGAAGTACGTGTCGAAGCGGCGCGGCTCGAACTCGGGCGTGATCCACCGGCTCCACGGCAGCAGCAGGTCCGATCGAAGGGTGAGCTGACGGTCGGCGAGCAGCGCCGCGAAGCCCAGCCGGCGCCCCTCCAGGTCCTGCCGGGCCGCCTCCCAGTCGTCACCGCTGACGTCGCCCACCACGGTCTCCCGGTTCGGGCCGGCCAGCAGCACGCCGGCCTCCTCGAAGACCTCCCGCGCGGCGGCGCAGACCACCGCCTGCGCGGCCTGCGGGGCCACGCCGAGCCGGTCCGCCCACTCGCCAGGCGTCGGGCCGGCCCAGTCCAGGTGCGCCTCGGAGTCGGAGCGGTCCACCCCACCTCCGGGGAAGGCGTACATCCCGCCGAAGGTCATCGCGGCGACCCGGCGGATGACGTACACCTCGAAGTCGGTGTCGGTCGGACGCAGCAGCAACACGGTGGCCGCGACCCGCGGCGTCGCCGGGGTGCCACCCTCGGCCTGGAACCGGCGGGCGTGCTCGACCAGGGCGGCCGGGGCGGCGAAGCCGTCACTGTCGATCGTCATGCCGCGAGCCTAGTTCCCGGCGGCGCGCTCGCCATCCGCGCGCCAAGCCACGAAGCGGTCGACTCGGTCGGGTGGCGTCGGGGCGGAAAACATGGCCGGGCAACGCGCGAGCCGGGCAACGCACGGCGGGCAGCAGCGGGCGGTTCACCTGGCTCGGCTAGCGTTCCGGCATGACTCGTTGGGGCATCCTGGCCACCGGCCACATCGCCAGCCGTTTCGCCGAAGACCTCCGGCTGGTGCCGGACGCCGAGTTGGTCGCGGTCGGTTCCCGCGCCGCGGAGAGCGCGCAGCGCTTCGCCGACACGTACGGCGCGAAGCGCGCCTACGGCTCCTGGGTGGAGTTGGCCGCCGACCCGGAGGTGGACGCGATCTACGTGGCGACCCCGCATTCCGCGCACTACGAGGCGGCGATGACCTGCCTCACCGCCGGGCGGGCGGTGCTGTTGGAGAAGCCGTTCACCCTCGACCTGGCCACCAGCACCGAGTTGGTGGAGACTGCCCGCGCCGCCGGAGTCTTCCTGATGGAGGCCATGTGGATGCGGCTGAATCCGCTGATCCTGCGGGTGGTCGAGCTGATCGCGGACGGGGCGATCGGCACGGTGACCGGCGTCCGGGCCGACTTCGGGGTGGCCGGGCCGTTCCCGCCGGAGCATCGGATGCGCAACGCGGCGCTGGGCGGGGGTGCCCTGCTCGACCTGGGGATCTACCCGATCAGTCTGGCCCATTTGCTGCTCGGGGTGCCGCAGCACGTCCGGTCCTGGGCACAGCTCGGCCCCGAGGGTACGGACGAGAACACCGGCATGCTGTTCGGCTACGACAGCGGCGCGCTGGCGACGCTGAGCTGCGGCATGGTCGGGTTGAGCGGGCAGACCGCCTCGATAACGGGCACCACCGGCCGGATCGACCTGCCGGAGCCGTTCTTCCGGCCGGGTTCGGTGACCCTGCACCGGGCCGGCGCGGAGCCGGAGACGATCGTCGCCGACGGGGCCGGCAACGGCTACCAGTACGAGGCGATCGAGGTGCAGCGCTGCCTGGCCGCTGGCCTGACCGAGAGCCCGGCGGTGCCGCACGCCACGACCCTCGAGGTGATGACCCTGCTGGACACGGTCCGCGAGCAGATCGGCGTGCGGTACGTCTGAACACGGGAAGGGCCCCCTGCCACGGCGAGACCGTGACCGGGGGCCCTTCCAGAAACTCAGCCGAAGAGCGGCCGGACCAGCAGGTACGTGACGCAGGCGATCAGCGCGGCGGCCGGGAACGTGATGATCCAGGCGAGCACGATGTTGCCGGCCACGTTCCAGCGAACCGCGGAGAGTCGCTTGGTCGCGCCCACACCCATGATCGCCGAGGTGATGGTGTGGGTGGTGGAGATCGGTGCCTTCAGCACCAGGGCGTTGAAGTAGAGCACCGCGCTGGCGACGGTCTCGGCGGCGAAGCCCTCCGGCGGCCCCAGGTCAATGATCTTGCGACCGAGGGTCCGGATGATCCGCCAACCGCCGGCGTACGTGCCGAGGGCCAGCATCGTCGCCGAGGTCCAGAACACCCACCCCGGGATGTGCGTCTTGCTCTCCTGGAAACCACCGGTGTAGAGCGCCAGCACCACGATGCCCATGGTCTTGGCGGCGTCCTGCATGCCGTGGCCGACCGACATGGCGGCGGCCGAGGCGGTCTGCGCCCAGCGGAAGCCCCGGTTGAGCTTGCCCGGCTGCCCCTTCCGGAACAGCCACAGGATGGCCAACATCAGCAGGTAACCGAGGGTGAGGCCGACGATCGGCGACAGCACCATCGGCAGCAGCACCTTCTCGCCGATGTTGCCCCACTGCACGATGCCGCCGGTGGAGAGCAGGGTCGCGCCGACCAGGCCGCCGAAGAGCGCGTGCGAGGACGACGAGGGCAGACCGAAGTACCAGGTGATCAGGTTCCAGGCGATCGCCCCGAGCACCCCGGCGAAGACCACCCCGAGGCTGTTCACCCCGGTCGGGAGGGTGACCAGACCGTCGCCGACGGTCTTGGCCACGCCCGCGCCGAAGTGGGCGCCGACGAAGTTGCCGACCGCGGCGAGCCCGAGGGCGATCCGGGGTGTCAGCGCCCGGGTGGAGACGCTTGTGGCGATCGCGTTGGCGGCGTCGTGGAAGCCGTTGGTGTAGTCGAACGCCAAGGCCACCGCGATCACCGCCAGCACGGCGATGAGTTCAGGGGACACCGGCTCAGGACTCCTTGACGGCGATGGTCTCGACGGTGTTGGCCACGTGCTCGAAGGCGTCGCAGGCGGCCTCCAACTCGTCGGCGACCTCCTTCATCTTCAGCACCGTCAACGCGTCGTACTCACCGGAGAAGAGCCGGACGAGCAGCTGCCGGTTGATCCGGTCGCCCTCGTTCTCCAGCCGGTTGCACTCGATCCAGTAGTCCTCGAGATCCTTCATCGACTTGAGCCGGGGCATCGCGTCGGCGGTCAGCTTGGCCTGCTGGTCGAGCACGTTGACCATCTCGTGCAGCTCGCGGGGAAGCGCCGGAAGCTCGGTCAGCCCGTAGAGGTACAGCAGGTCGCCGACCGCTTCCAGGTGGTCCATCACGTCGTCCAGCAGCGAGCCGAGCCGGTAGATGTCCTCCCGGTCGAACGGGGTGATGAAGGTCGAGTTGATCTTCTTGTACAGGTCGTGGGTGATCTGGTCGCTGTCGTGCTCGACCTCGGTCAGCCGCTCGCTGACGGACTGCACGTCCACGCCGGGCAGGGCCAGCTCGTTGAGCAGCGCGGTGCCCCGGACCAGGTTCTGCGCGGCCCTGGTGAAGAGCTCGTAGAAGGCGCCCTCGGTGGGGCGGAAGGAAAACTTCACAGCACAGACCTCGTCGCGTCGGTGGAAGGGTGGCGGCGCCCGAGAGCGCCCGCTCGGTGAATGCTAGGAAACGGCTGAACGGGGAATTCGCCGGCCCACCCCTGGCCAAGCACCATTCACCGCTCGTTCACCTGCCGTTCATCTCGGCTGCCCCACCCGCACCCGCGCCCCCAGCCAACAGGCGCTTCCGCTCCCGCTCCACGTCGAAATCGGCAGCCGGATACCCCAGATCGAGCGTGTCGAACGTCTCACGCAACAGGTGGGCCACCGTCCAGTCGCGGTACCACTTGCGGTCCGCCGGCACCACGAACCAGGGCGCGGCGTCCGTGCCGCACCGGCTCAGAGCCTCGGCGTACGCGGCCTGGTAGTCGTCCCAGTGCCCGCGCGAGTCGATGTCCGAGGGGTTGTACTTCCAGTGCTTGCGGGGGTCGGTGAGCCGGTCCAGCAGGCGCTCGCCCTGCTCGGCGTACGAGATGTGCAGCATGACCTTGATCAGGGTGACGCCGTCCTCGGTCAGCTCCCGCTCGAACGAGTTGATCTCGTCGTAGCGGGCTCGCCAGGTCGTCTCCGGCACCAGGGAGCCGACCCGGGCGATCAACACGTCCTCGTAGTGCGAACGGTTGAACATCCCCACGTACCCCGGCGGCGGCAGCTCACGGCGGATCCGCCAGAGGAAGTCGTGTCGCAGTTCCTCGCTGGTCGGCGGCCCGAACGAGCGGATGTGCAGGCCCAGCGGGTTCATGGCGCCGGCCACCCGCTTGATCGTGCCGTCCTTGCCGCCGCAGTCCATGGCCTGGAGCACCAGCAGCACCCGGTGCGCCGGCCGCTCCGACCCGGTTTTGGCCATCGCGAAGAGCATCTCCTGCTGCCGGCCCAGCTCCTCGCCGACCAGCTCCACCTGCTCCCGCGCCCAGGTCTTACGGTGCTCGCTGCGGCCCGCCGCCTCCGGCAGGCCGGGCATGGACCTCGGGTCGATCGCGCCGAGATCCACCGGCGCGGTGACCCGCAGCAGGTCCCGCACGGAGCCGCCGTCCGGTGCCACGATCCGCCCTTGCTGGGGTGCGCTCATGCACGGATCATCGCCCACCCACCGCCTTTCCGCCCGCCGAGAGCCGCCGCCGGGGCCAGGGCCCGCCGACCGGCGCCCGCCGACCTCCGCCCGCCGAAAGCGTCGGCCCGTCGGGCCGTTGCGGGGCAGCCGGCGCCCCCGCTCGGCGGGAGGATGTAGGCCGGGACGCCGACCGGAAGGGGTGGTGGGTCGTGCGGGAACTGGCGACGGAGTTCGAGGCCGAGCGGGGCCGACTGCTCGCGGTGGCCCTCCGGATGCTGGGCAGCCGCAGTGAGGCGGAGGACGCGGTGCAGGAGACCTGGCTGCGCTACGCCGGGGCGCTGGCCGACCCGGCGGCCCGCGCCGAGATCCGTGACCTGTCCGCGTGGCTCACCACGGCCTGCGCCCGGATCTGCCTGGACGTGCTCCGCTCGGCTCGGGTCCGCCGGGAGGCGTACCCCGGGCAGTGGCTGCCGGAGCCGGTGGTGAGCCCGTTGGGGGGTCGGCCGCCGGCCGACGGCTACGCGCCCGACCCGGCGGAACGGGCGGTCCGCACCGATGAGGTCGGCATGGCACTGCTGGTGGTGCTGGAGCGGCTCGCGCCCGAGCAACGGGTCGCACTCGTGCTGCACGACGTGTTCGCGCTGCCGTTCGCCCGGGTCGCGGGGGTGCTCGGCACCACCGAGGTGGCCGCCCGGCAGCTCGCCTCCCGGGCGCGACGGGCGGTCACCGCGCCGGACGTACCCCGACACACCGCCGGCCCGGCCGAGCAGCGCCGGGTGCTCAAGGCGTTCGTCGCCGCCACCGAGTCCGGCGACCTGGACCAGCTCCTCCAGGTGCTCGCTCCGGACGTGGTCTTCGTCGGCGACTCGGGCGGGCACTTCCCCGCGGCCCGTCGGCCGGTGCTCGGCGCGGACGCCGTGGGTCGCCTCACGCTCGGCCTGTTCGGCCGGACCGGCCGGTACGCCGACCGGGTCCTGGCGCGGCTCGTGCTCGTCGACGGCGCGCTCGGTCTCCAGTTGGAGACGGCGCACAGCGACGGGCGGCCGGTCCGCCTGGTCACCGCGTTCGCGGTGGACCGGGGCCGGATCACCGCCATCTACAACCAACTCAACCCGGAGAAACTGACCGACCTGCCGCCGCTCGACGCCGACGACGGCTGGCCACCGCGCTGGTGAGCCGGCCCGACCGGGCGGGCGGCGTCAGACCACCAGGGCCAACCACTTGCGGTACGCGGTGGCGAACGGCTCGGTGCCGTCGCCCAGGGCCCCGAACAGCCGTTGTGCCGCGGCCTCGGCTTCGGCCACCACGTCGTCCGGGTAGCCGAACCGGGCCCGGTGCTCGGCGAACTCGTCCTCGTCGAGCAGCTCTACCAGGCCGGTGGCCCGACGCCGGACGACGTCCAGGTCCAGGTCGATCAGGTGGACCGTGTCGTCGGACTCCCAGCGGGCCGGGGTGGTGATGTCGCAGTAGACCTCGCTGGTGCGGGGCGGGGGGTTGAACATGGCCGTCCACCAGGCACGATGTGGCACCAGCAGCACGAACGGGATTTTCTCCACCGAGGGCCGGCCGTGGTAGACCGACTCGGTGCCCTCGGGCACGCCGAGCCAGATGCCGAGATCGTCCTCGGTGAGCCGGCGGGCCGGGTAGTCGCGGTGGGCGCTGCCGTCGTACTTGCGGTAGATCACGCGGACCATGTCGCTCGGCATGATTCGCACCCTAACCGATACAGCCCAACGCGTCGTAGCGCGGCCGTAACCGGACGGGGTCGGCCGCGACCCCGGCTTGGTCGGCATCGCGCCACGCGGCGGATGGGCGCGGTCGGTGTCGGCGGCGCCGGGTACCGTCGCACGGTGACTCCGCCCCGCACCGCCACCGGTTCCGCCACCCCGTCGGCCCGTGCCAAGGGCCGGCGGCGGGGTGCCCGGCCCAGTGGCACGGAGCTGCTGGCGGCGGCGGTGGGCGCGGTGCCCGGCGGCGCGGAACGCCCCGGCCAGTTGCAGATGACCACGGCGATCGAGGAGTGCGTGGCCGGCGGCGAGCATCTGCTCGTGCAGGCGGGCACCGGCACCGGCAAGTCGCTTGCCTACCTGGCGCCGGCGCTCACCGTGGACGGCCCGGTGGTGGTCTCCACCGCCACCCTGGCGTTGCAGTCCCAGCTTGTCGACCACGACCTGCCCCGGCTCGCCGACGCGGTCGAGCCGGTGCTCGGCCGTCGGCCCACCTTCGCCGTGCTCAAGGGCCGCCACCACTACCTCTGCCTCGCCCGACTGGACAACTCCACCGAGGAGGAGCCGGAGGACACCCTCTTCGACGCTCCCGCGGCGCGTCCCGGCGGCGGGACGAAGTGGCTCGGTGAGGCGGGCCGGTTGGGTAAGCAGGTCGAGCGGCTGCGGGACTGGGCCGAGAAGACCGCCACCGGCGACCGCGACGAACTGGATCCGGGCGTCGACGACCAGGCCTGGCGGCTGGTGTCGATGCCGGCCCGCGAGTGCGTCGGCGCGACCCGTTGCCCGTTCGGGCAGGAGTGCTTCGCCGAGGCGTCGCGGGCCCGCGCCCGGGAGGCCGACATCGTGGTGACCAACCACAGTCTGCTCGCGGTCGACATGCTCGCCGACCGGCACATCGTGCCGCCACACAAGCTGCTCATCGTCGACGAGGCGCACGAGTTGGCCGATCGGGTCTCCTCCGCGGCCCAGGCGGAGCTGGTGCCGGAGCTGATCGACCGGACCACCCGGCGCGCCCGTACGCTGCTGCGCCCGGAGACCGCCGAGGCGCTCACCGCCGCCGGCGACGCCCTCGCGGTCGGGCTGGCCGAGGCGCCGGCCGGGCGGATAACCGCGGGGTTGCCGACGCCGCTGCGGGAGGCATGCACGCTGCTCGACGCGGCGACCCGCTCCGCCCTGGACGCGATCGGCGACATCAAGGCCGACGACCCCGACCCGGTCCGCAAGCAGCAGGCCAAGGCCGCCCTGGACGAGCTCTCCACCACCGCGCAGCGGCTGCTGGAAGAGGCCGACCACGACGTGGCCTGGGTGGAGAAGAACGACAGCGGCAGCCGCCGGGCACTGGTCGTCGCCCCGCTGTCGGTGGCCGGCACCCTCGCCACCCACCTGTACGACGAACGCACCGTCGTCGCCACCTCGGCGACCCTGGCGCTGGGCGGCCGGTTCGACACGGTCGCCCGCGCCCTCGGGCTGGACGCGCCACCGCCCGCCCCGCCGACCCCCGCCGCGGCCGCGCTGGCTGCCCGCACCGGCCCCGGTCGGCCGGCCGCCGAGACGCCGGGCCGTCGCCTCGCCGGCGAGGTCACCCCGAACGCCGTCGTACCGGCCACCGAGGGCCCCGGGTGGCGGTCACTCGACGTCGGTTCGCCGTTCGACTACGCCCGGCAGGGCATCCTGTACGTCGCCGCGCACCTTCCCCGCCCCAGCGTCTCCGGGCTGCCCGAGGCTGCCGGAGAGGAGCTGCTCGGGCTGGTCGAGGCACTCGGTGGTCGTACTCTCGGGCTGTTCTCCTCCCGGCGGGCCGCGCAGCAGGCGGCGGAGCTGTTGCGCGCGCGGACCGACCTGCCGGTGTTGCTCCAGGGCGAGGAGGCGCTGCCGCTGCTGGTGCGTCGCTTCCGCGAGGAGCGCGCCAGTTGCCTGTTCGGGGTGATGTCGCTCTGGCAGGGGGTGGATGTGCCGGGTGACGCCTGCCAGCTCGTCGTCATCGACCGGCTGCCCTTCCCCCGGCCGGACGAACCGTTGGCGGCTGCCCGCGCGGCGGCCGTGGACGCGGGCGGCGGCTCCGGCTTCGCGGCGGTCAGCGTGCCGATCGCGGCGGTCCGGCTGGCTCAGGGCGTGGGCCGGCTGATCCGGGCGACCGGCGACCGGGGCGTGGTCGCGGTGCTCGACTCCCGGTTGGAGACGGCCCGCGGCTACGGGCCGTTCCTGCGCCGTTCGCTGCCCCCGTTCTGGTATACGACCCGCCCCGAGGTGGCCCGGGGCGCCCTGGAACGCCTGGCCAAGTCCTGACCCCCGCGCCGCAGGCGAGCCGCCGAATGGGCAAGCCCAAGATCGCGCTACAACATGGAAAGAGTGGTCTCCCGCTGGCGGGAGGCCACTCTTTCCAGGATCGTGCGTGATCTTGAAGGCGGCGGGACGCGCGGGGGGCGAGAGCCCCGGGCCGGGGTGCCGCGGGCCGGGCTGGTCTAGGGGGCCTGGGAGGCGACGACGACGGCGTCGGGTGGGGTGTCCGGGACCCTTCGGGCGGCGAGCCGGCGGACGGCGGTGTTCAGCACCGCGATCAGCGGCACGGAGACCAGGGCGCCGGTGATGCCGGCGAGTACGACACCGGCGGCGATGCCGATGATCACCGCGAGCGGGTGGAGGGCGACCGCCCGACCCATGATCAGCGGTTGGAGCACGTGCCCCTCGATCTGCTGCACGCCGATCACCGCTCCGAGGATGATCAACGCGGTGACCGGGCCGCTGTCGACGAGGGCCACCAGCACCGCCACGCCACCGGAGAGCGCCGCACCGACGATCGGGATGAACGCGCCGAGGAAGACCAGCGCGGCCAGCGGGAAGGCGAACGGGATGTCGAAGACGACGAGGAAGATGCCGATGCCGACCGCGTCGATGAAGGCGACCAGCACGGTCGCCCGGACGTAGGCGCCGAGCGTGTGCCAGGAGGCGCGGCCGGCGTCGTCGACCTTCCACCGGGCGGCCACCGGCAGCAGCCGGACCAGGAAGCGCCAGATCCGGTTGCCGTCGCGCAGGAAGAAGAACGTCGCGAAAAGCACCAGCAGCGTGCCGGTCAGCACCTCGGCCAGTGTCGCGGCGGTGCTCAGCGCGCCGCTGGTGAACTTCGAGGTGTTGTCGTTGATCCAGGCCTGCGCCTCGTCGATGTAGCGGTCGAGTTGGGTGTCGGAGAGGTGCAGCGGCCCGGTCTTCAGCCAGTTCTGGATCTGCCGGACGCCCTCCGACGACTTCTCGCTCAGCTCCGGTACGCCACGAATGAACTCGTTGACCACCAGCGTCAGCGTGCCGATCACCGCGGCCAGGCCGCCGACCAGCACCACCGCCGTCGCCAGCGACCGGGGGAACCGGACCCGCAGCAGCCAGCCCACCGCCGGTGCGAGCAGCGCGGAGAGCAGCAGCGCGATGGCCAGCGGAATGATCACGATCTTGATCGTGCCGACGATCCGCAGCAGCGCCCAGGCCACCACGCCGATCACGATCAGCCGCCAACACCACGCGGCGGCGATCCGCAGCCCGTGCGGAACGTCGGCGTCGTCCCGGCTGGTGGTGGAGCTGTGCAGGTCCACCGGAGCTTCCGCGCCGTAGACCGTGGCGCTCGGCGGCGCGGTCGGCCCCGGCACGGCCGGCGACGCCACCCGGGCCGAGTCCGACCCGTCGTTCAGGGCTTCACTCGACGCGCCCTCGTCGGCGCGCGCCGACTCCTGTCGTGACTGGTAGGCGCGGCGAAGCCGCCCGCGTACCCGCTCGAAGCGGCTCAAGCGCACCTCCTGGCAGAAAACCCGGCCCGCCAACGGCGACAGGTCGGACAGCATACGTCCGTTCCCGACACCGTAGGGCGGTTCCGCCACACAATGCCCCGACCACCTCCGGCGTAACCACCGGCAGGCCACCGTCGGCGACACGGTAGCGTCTGCGGCGTGACCGCCGACAACGATCTCGACGCCGGCCTGCCGATCCGCCTGCTGCACGACCGTGTGCTGGTGCGGATGGAGGGCAGCGAGGGCGAACGCCGCTCCACCGCCGGCATCGTCATTCCGGCGACCGCCGCGGTCGGCAAGCGCCTCGCCTGGGCCACCGCGGTCGGGGTGGGCCCGAACGTCCGCGCCATCGTCTCCGGCGACCGGGTGCTCTTCGACCCGGACGACCGCTCCGAGGTCGAGCTGCACGGCCGCGGTTACGTGCTGCTGCGGGAGCGGGACGTGCACGCCGTGGCCGCCGAGCGGATCGAGAACGACTCGACCGGCCTCTACCTCTGACGCAGCTCCCCCGGCCACCAGGCCCCACCGCGCGCCGTTTGCCCAGCCGCACGACGGGAAGCCATCCGGCGACCGTGGCCCTGGGGAGGGACGATGCCGGTATTCGTGAAGAAGCTGTTGACCTGGGGCAGTGTCGCGTTCCTGATCTACTTCATGGCCTTTCGGCCGGACGGCGCCGCGCAGATGTTCCGAGGGATCGGGGCGGCGCTCATCGCGATGTTCCAGGGCCTCGGTGATTTCCTCACCTCGCTGCTGGCCTGAACCGCTCTGCTGACCTGTGCCGCCGGCCGGCGACCACCGGCCGGCAGGCGGCAGCCGTCAGTGGTGCGTCGGCGGCCAGGGCGACGCCGGGCGCAGGCCGGGCCAGCCGGGCGGGGCGTACCCCACCGGAGCCGGGGCGGGAGTCAGCACCACCGGGATCGGCACCACCGGCTCGTCCGGCGCGTCCACCGGGCGCTCGGTGCCGTCCGGGAAGCGCAGGTGGTAGCGGCTGCCGTCCCAGACGCCCGCCGGGGCCTGCGGGTCCCGACCGACGAAGAACGACCGGTACGCGGTGATCGCGTCCAGCAACTCCCGCTCCTCGCGCGCGGTCCGCTCCTGGTCGGCGGGCTTGCGGTCCAGGCCGCGCAGCGTCCCGTCGCGCAGTAGGGCCAGCCGGGTGGCGGCGGACTGGTAGCCCCTCATCGCCCGCACCCCGGCGTCGCCGGCCACCCGCCGCGCCCAACTGCGGGCGGCGTGCCGCCGGCCGAGACTGCTCAGGGCGGCCACCTCGGGCGGGCTGAGCCAGCCGGCGCGTACGTAGTCCGGCAGGGCCCGCTCGGTGAGCCGCCCCTCCCAGGCGCGCAGCCACAGCGCCAGCCCCACGGTGCCGAAGAAGACCGGCACCATGAGGCCCAGGAAGCCGTACAGCATGATCATGGCCTCGCCGGTGGCCTGGGTCAGCGTGGGCAGCAGGTTCCACGTGCCGTGCAGCATCATCGCCAGCAGCAGGCCGCCGATCGGGGCGAGCACCCGGATGCGCCGGTCGGCCGTCCGGGAGGCGATGCCCAGCCCCACACCGGTCATCGAGGTGAAAAGGGGATGGGCGAACCCGAACAGCAGGATCCGCAGGATGAAGATCGCGATGACCTGCTGGATGCCGGTGGCCGGGCCGTAGCGGTCGGCGCCGGACGCGTAGCCCAACCCGCCCAGGTAGAGGATGTTCTCCACCATGGCGAAGCCGACCGCGGCGAGCCCGCAGTAGACCAGGCCGTCGGTGATCCCGGACCACTCGCGGCGGCGGAACACCAGCAGCAGGATCGGGCCCAGCGCCTTGGTCAGCTCCTCGATGAACGGCGCCACCAGCACCCCGGTGAGCGCGGACGGCAGGCCCCAGTCGGCGAAACGGTTGGCGGCGAAGTCGTTCACGGTGAGCGAGGCGGCGGTGGAGACGAACGCTCCCCAGGCGAAGCAGAAGATCAGGTACTTCAGCGGCTCGGGTTCGTACCGGTCCAGCCAGAGGAAGCAGGCGACCAGCACCGGCACCGGCAGGATGGCGGCGACCACCCCGATCAGCAGAGCCTGCGCACCGAGCGACTGGCCGAGGGTGAAGACCATGAACACCGCGCACGCCGCGATGAACAGCACCACCCCGGCCAGCACCAGGAACCGCCGCCAGCCCAGTCGGCGCAGCGGCATCCGGGGCGTCTCGCCCACAGGTGGGGCGGCGGGCGCGGGCGGGGCGGCGGGCGACGGCGGCAGCGGTGAACCGGGCGGGGTGTCGGCCATGCGGTCAGCGTAGCCATCCCCCGCCGGCTGGTTCGGTCGCATCGGTAGCCGCTATGCTGCCGACAGGTCACGAGCGCCAGCGTCAAGCCCCGGCTTGCTGGCCGGCAACCCTCGTCGAGTTCGCGGTGGGGTGCCCCGGGTGATGACCGGGCCCAGCCCGATCGGTGTGCTGGGCAAGCGCGGACCCCGTCCCGATGTCGCACCCGGGGTCCCTGACCCCGGAGGTTCCGGCGTGTCCGTCACTCTCGTTCCCTCGCTGCCCAGCCTGCCCACCGTGCCGTCGGCGCCGCCCGCGCCGCTCGACGTCCTCGGCGTGCCCGGCGAGATCAACCTGGACTACGCGGCCAGTGCGCCGTGCGCGCGGGCCGCCGCCGACGCCGTGGCCGAGCTGCTGCCCTGGTACGCCAGCGTGCATCGCGGAGCGGGAGCGCTGTCGCGCCGCTGCACCCTCGCGTACGAGCAGGCGCGGCAGACGATCGGTGACTTCTTCGGCGCTCGCGCCGACGATCATGTGATCTTCACCCGCAACACGACGGACGCGCTCAACCTGCTGGCGCGGGCCGTGCCGGCCGGCACCACGGTGGTCACGTTCGCCGGCGAGCACCACGCCAACCTGCTGCCCTGGCCGCGCGGGTCGGTACGGCTGCCGGTGCCCGCCGACCCCGACGGGGCGGTACGCGACCTCGCCGCCGCCCTCACCGAGCTGCGCCGGGGCAGCAGCCCGGCCCTGCCGGTGCTGGTCGCGGTGACCGGTGCGAGCAACGTGACAGGTGAGCGGTGGCCGGTCGCCGAACTGGCGCGGGTGGCCCACCGGCACGGTGCCCGGATCGTGCTCGACGCCGCGCAACTCGCCCCGCACGCCCCGATCGACCTGCTCACGCTCGACGTGGACTACCTGGCCGTGTCCGGCCACAAGCTGTACGCGCCGTTCGGCGCGGGCGTGCTGATCGGCCGGGCGGACTGGCTGGACGCCGCCCCGCCGTACCTGGCCGGTGGTGGGGCCACCAGCCACGTCGGGCCGGCCACCCACGACGTGACCTGGGCGACCGGCCCGGCCCGACACGAGGGCGGCACCCCGAACCTGCTCGGCGCGGTTGCCCTGGCGGCGGTGTGCGCGGCGCTCGACGACGCGGACCAGGCCGCGCTGGCCGCCCACGAGCAGACCCTGCTGGCCCGGCTGCGGACCGGGCTCGCCTCCCTGCCGCACGTCGTCGAGCTGCGCACCTTCGGCCCGAACGCGCCCCGCGTCGGCATCATCTCGTTCGTGGTCGCCGGTTGGGACTCCACCGAGGTGGCCGCCCGGCTGGCCGCCGAGCACCACATCGGCGTACGGGACGGGTTGTTCTGCGCCCACCCGCTGGCCCGGCGTCTGCTCAGCGAGGCGGCGGGGCGTACCGGCCGGCGGGACCTGCCGCCCACCGCGCTCCGCGCCAGCATCGGGCTGGGCAGTACGGCAGCCGAGGTGGACCGGCTGCTCACGGCGCTGGCCGAGCTGGGCTGACCCCGGCCGGCGCTCAGCCGACCGGCGGGGCGGTGGGTGGCTTGGGCGCCTCGCCGGCCTCGGCGGGTTCACCGACCGGGCGCTCCTGCTCCCCGAAGGCGGTGCGGATCCACCGGTTTGCCTCCTCCTGCTCGATCCCGGAGGCCACCAGCAGGTCGCTCGCGGTGGTGCGGATCTGGGCGACCACCACGCTGCCGGAGAAGCCGACCCCAGCGCCGTACGCCCGGCCGGCCTCGCTGACCGCCCGCAGCGACCGTTCCCGGGCCTTCTGTGGCTCCTCGCCGGCGGCGAACTCGTGCTTGAGCAGCCGGACCGACTCGGCGAGGTGGCCGATCGCGTCCGGCATCGGATCGGGCACCGGTTCCTCGTCCTCGACCAGCGTGACGGACCGGCGGATCAGCGTGCCGCTGTTGCGCATCGCCCGGTCGATCGGTTCGGCCGCCTCCGCGTAGTGGGTGAGTTCGTCGCGGCGGTGCCAGCGGGCCGGGGAGAGGGTCGCGGTTTCCTTGGCTCCCTCGATCGCCTCGCCCAACGTGGCCAGTTCATCCTTGTTGTTGCGCAGCCTCTCCAGTGCGCGCTGGATGGCGGCGCGGTCCCGGTTGCGTAGCCCGTCGGCGGTGGCGTCGAGTTGGTCGGCGAGCAGGTCCAGGGCGGGTCGGGCCGCCCGGTTGATCACTCGGAGTGGGTTCAGCGGCAGCAGCACGGCCGTGACCAGCAGCGCGATCCCACCGCCGAGGAACGCGTCGACGAAGCGGGGGATCTCCAGGTTCTGGGTCGACGGGCTCAGCGTCACGATCAGCACCGCCGTCGCCGCCGCCTGGATGACGATGGCCACGCTCGCCCCGGCGAAGATGGTGAGCAGGATCGCCACCGTGACCACCAGGCCGAGCTGCCACGCCCCGGTGCCGAGCAGGTAGATCAGGAGGTCGCCGACGAACACCCCGACCCCCACCCCGACGATCAACTCGATGGTCCGGCGGAACCGCTGGCCGACCGACGCGGCCAGGGTGCCGACCGCGGAGATCGGCGCGAAGACCGGTTGCGGGTTGCCGAGCACCTTGTGCGAGATCAGGTACGCGAGCCCGGCGGCCAACCCGGCCTGCACGGCGAGTCCGCCGGCCATCCGTACCCGGTGCAGCCGGTCGTGCAGGGTGGCCCGGCCACGATGGCGCAGCTGTTCGGTGGCCTCGGCGATCCGCGCGCCGTCGATGTCCACCAGCCCGTCGCGCAGCGCGGTACGTCGCACCATCGGAGCTCGCTTGTCCCGGGCCACGGCCATGGGCGCGACTACCCGTGGTGGGCCCGCTGAATCCTCCCTTCCGGCGCGTCGCGGACGGATGCGGCAGACTCGGGCGGTGGGTGAACTGCTGGACCGGTGGCGGGCGGCGGCCCGGGCCGTCGGCGCGAAGTCTGATCCGGATACCACCCGGGCCGGTGAGAAGCTGCTCGACCGGTGGCGGGAGCCGCACCGGCACTATCACACGCTGGCCCACCTGACGGCGGTGCTCGATGTGGTGGACCAGCACGCCGACCTGGCCGCTCGGGCCGACGTGGTCCGGCTGGCGGCCTGGTTCCACGACGCGGTCTACGACCCCCGGGCCGCTGGCGACGCCAACGAACGGGACAGCGCCGCACTGGCCGAGAGCGTGCTCGCCGGGCTCGGGGTGCCGACGCCCACGGTGGCCGAGGTGCGTCGGTTGGTGCTGCTCACCGCCGGGCACACGGTGACGCCGGGTGACCGGGACGGCGCGCTGCTCTGCGACGCGGACCTGGCCGTGCTGGCCGCGCCGCCGGCCCGCTACGAGCGGTACGCGGCGGCGATCCGCCGGGAGTACGCCCACGTGCCGGAGCCGGCCTTCCGGGCCGGGCGGGCCGCCGTGTTGACCGGTCTGCTGGCGCTGCCGGCGCTGTTCCGACTGCCACCGCTGGCGAGCCGTTGGGAGGAGCCCGCCCGGGACAACGTGCGCCGCGAGCTGGCCACCCTCACCGGGGAGCCGGAGAACGCGGGCTGACCAGGTGCTTCGGCCGCCGCAGACCGGCGGCGCGGAGCAACCGGACCAGCTCCCGGCTCGGCACCACCTGGGCACCGAGCCACACCGCCGCCGCGAACCGGTCGGCCGGAATGTCGTAGTGGTCCCGGTCGAAGCCGCGCCGGGGCGCGCCGAGTGCCTCGGCGAAGGCGTGCAGCTCGGCGTACGAGACATCACTGATCAGGTGCGACCAGAGCCGACCGCGCCACGGCCAGGCCGGCCGGTCCAGGTAGAGCATGGTGTCCAAGTTATCCCGCCCAGTCGATCATGTTGATGATCGCCGGTCGGCGACCTAGCCTCGGCTGCATGGCCCCCACCGCGCTCCTCGACGACCTGCGCGCCGCGCTCGGTGACGACGCCGTGCTCACCGACCCGGACCTGCTGCGTATGCACCAGCGGGACGAGGCCGACCTGTGCGCCGCGGGCATCCCGCTGGTGGTGACCCGTCCGCGCACCACCGAGCAGGTGGTCGCCGTGGTCCGGGCCGCGGCGCGGCACGGCGTACCGGTGGTGCCGCAGGGCGCGCGGACCGGGCTGGCCGGCGCGGCGAACGCGGTGGACGGCGCGGTGGTGCTCAGCACCGTCGCGATGACCGAGATCCGGGAGATCGACCCGGTGAGCCGCATCGCGGTGGTCCAGCCGGGGGTGGTCAACGCGGCGCTGGCCGGGGCGGTGGCCAAACAGGGCCTCTGGTACCCGCCGGACCCCGGCTCGTGGGAGTCGTCCACCATCGGCGGCAACGTGGCCACCAACGCCGGCGGCATGTGCTGCGTGAAGTACGGCGTGACCACCGAGTACGTGCTCGGCCTGGAGGTGGTGCTCGCATCCGGCGAGGTGCTGCGCACCGGGCGGCGTACGGCCAAGGGGGTGGCCGGCTACGACCTGACCCGACTGTTCGTCGGTTCGGAGGGCACTCTCGGCGTGATCACCGAGGTGACCGTGGCGCTGCGGCCCGCCCCGGCCGAGTCGCTGACCCTGGTGGCGGTCTTCGGATCGACCGCGGCGGCCGGCGCGGCGGTGGCCGAGATCGCGGCCCGTGGGCTCACCCCGAGCCTGTTGGAACTGCTGGACCAGACCCACCTGCGGGCGATCGAGGCGTACCAGCCGATGGGGTTGCGGACCGACGCGCAGGCCCTGTTGCTGGCCGCCGCCGACACCGGCACCCGGGCGGCGGACGACCTGGCCATGCTGGCCGAGGTGTGCGAGGCCGTCGGCGCCGACGAGGTCTACGCGGCCACCGACGCGGTGGAGGCGGCGGCGCTGCTCCAGGCTCGCCGGCTGGCCCACCCGGCCATGGAGAAGTTCGCGGCGGACGCCTATCCCGGCGGCAACGGCGGTCTGGTGATCGACGATGTGGCGGTGCCGCGCGGCGCCCTCGCCGCGCTCCTGGACGGGGTGGCCCGGATCGCGGCCGAGTGCGAGGTGCCGATCGGCGTGGTGGGGCACGCCGGGGACGGCAACATGCACCCGAACATCGTGGTCGACCGGGCCGACCCGGCGAGCGTGGAGCGGGGCCGGCGGGCGTTCGACCAGATCATGCGGCTCGGCCTGGACCTGGGCGGCACGTGCACCGGCGAGCACGGGGTGGGGCTGCTCAAGCGGGACTGGCTGGCCCGGGAGATCGGGCCGGTCGGGGTCCGGGTGCATCAGGCGATCAAGTCGGCGCTCGACCCGGCCGGCCTGCTCAACCCGGGCAAGGTGCTTTGACCGGCTGCGGTCAGCCCTTGACCTCGGCCGGGGTCGCCTGGGTGAGCAGCAGCAGGATCTCCCCGGCGACCGGCGTGAGCTCCTCACCCGGGCAGTCCTGCGAGGTGATCAGGCCGGTCGAGGTGATGAGGCTCGACGTCAGCGCGTCGATGCAGGTGGTCCGGTACCGCCGGGCCTGGTCGGTCTCGTCGGCAAGCCTCGGGTTGGCGAGCAGCACCTGGAGCCGTTCGGTCAATTCCGGGGCGAGGGTGCCCCGGGAGGTCACGCCGTCGCCGGCGCAGTCGATGCACTGCCACGCGCCGTTCCGCTCGACGCTCAGGGTGCGCATCGGCCCGTCCTCGCCGAGCCGCTGGAGCAGGCTGACCTGACCGGCGGCGACCGTGGTGGGGATCTCCAGTTGCGATCCGCCACCCGCGGTGCCTGCGGTCGGTTGCGCCACCGGCCCGTCCGGCTTGTCCCGGTCGAAGAGCGAGCACCCGGTCAGGGCACCGACGAGCGCGACGGCGACGAGGGATACGAGCAGACGAGGGCGCGCGCGGGGTAGCACGCGCGGAAACCTACCCCACCGTAGGTAGCGTTCGAAACCACCATCCGGGCCGGTATCGATGGTTACCCATCGGTAACGTCGCAATTCGTCACCGAGCGGACGAGCGCAGCTCCGCCTGATCGTCGCCACCCCGGTCGGCCGCGTAACCCCGGACGTCCGGGGCGCCGAGCCGGGCCGCGTCCGCCGCCGCGTCGTCCGGCATCAACTGGGACTGCCGCTCCGCCTCCACCCGGGCGCGGTAGTGCTCGACCTCCCGTGCCCGGGTGGCCGCGTCCCAACCGAGCACCGCGCCCATCAACTCGGCGGTGTGCTCCGCCGACTCCAGCCCCCGGTGGCTGGTCTCGAACGAGATCCGGGTCCGCCGGGTCAGCACGTCCTCCAGGTGCAGCGCGCCCTCGGCCCGCGCCGCGTAGGCGACCTCCGCCGCCAGGTACTCCGGTGCACCGGCCAGCGGGGACGCGAGCAGAGGATCGGCGTCGACAAGCGCCAGCAGGTCCAGGGTGAGGGTGCCGTACCGCTCCAGCAGGTGCTCCACCACGCCCACCGGCACGCCGTGCCGGCGAGCCAGGTCGGCCCGGTCCCGCCACATCGCCGGGTAGCCGTCGGCGCCGAGCAGCGGCAGGTCGGCGGTGCGCGACGAGCGGGCGCCACCGAGCCGGCGAGCGGCCCGGTCGACCACGTCGGACGCCATCACCCGGTACGTCGTGTACTTGCCGCCGGCGACCAGCAGCAGCCCGAGCATCGGCTCGAAGACCGCGTGCTCCCGGGAGAGCTTCGAGGTCGAGTCGGCCTCGCCGGCCAGCAGCGGCCGCAGCCCGGCGTACACCCCCTCGATGTCGGCGGTGGTCAGCGGCCGGTCCAGCACGGTGTTGACCTGCTGGAGGAGGTAGTCGATGTCGCGGGCCGAGGCGGCCGGGTGGGAGCGGTCCAGCCGCCAGTCGGTGTCCGTGGTGCCGATGATCCAGTGTCCGCCCCACGGAATGACGAAGAGCACCGAACTCGCCGTACGCAGGATGAGGCCCGTCTCGCCGGTGATCGCCGAGCGGGGCACCACCAGGTGCACCCCCTTGGAGGCGCGCACCCGGACGCCGGGCCGCAGCCCCACGTCGTTCAGCATCCGGGACATGTCGTCGCTCCACACGCCGGTGGCGGCGATGACGGTACGGGCCTGCACCTCGAACTCCGCGTCCGGCGAGCCCGGCGGGGCCTCCAGGTCCCGGACGCGGACGCCGGTCACCTCGCGCGCCTGCCGGATCAGCCCGACGGCGCGGGCACTGCTCACCACCGTGGCGCCGAGGCTGGCCGCGGTGCGGGCCAGGGTGACCACCAGCCGGGCGTCGTCGACCTGACCGTCGTAGTAGCGGATCGCCCCGGCCAGCGCGTCGGCCCGCAGACTCGGGAAGATCCGCCGAGCACCCTCCCGGGTCAGGTGCCGGTGCAGGGGCATGCCCCGGCCACCGCCGAAGACCCCGGCGAAGACGTCGTACGCGGCCACCCCGGCGCCGTAGTACGAGCGGCGGAAGATCCGGGCCGGCAGGTCCCGCAGGCCCCGCCCGGCCGGCAGCGGCACCATGATCGGCACCGGGCGTACCAGGTGCGGCGCGAGCCGGGTGGCGAGCAGGCCGCGCTCGGTGAGCGCCTCGTGGACCAGGTGGAACTCCAACTGCTCCAGGTAGCGCAGGCCGCCGTGGATGAGTTTGCTGGACCGACTGGAGGTGCCCGCGGCAAGGTCACGCGCCTCGACCAGCGCCACCTTCAGGCCCCGGGACGCCGCGTCCAGGGCGGCACCGGCACCGGTCACCCCGCCCCCGATGACCAGCACGTCGAAGCGCTCGGCACGCAGTCGACGCAGGTCGGACACACGGCGGACCGGTGAGAGTTGACCGGCGACGGATCGGGAGACATTGGGGTCGCGCACCCGTCCACCGTAACCGCCGTGCCACCGGGTCGACATTCGCCGCCCGCCCCGTACTGTGCGAGTCATGCAGGTCGGGCCTCCGCCACCCGCGGGTCACATGCCGCCTCCCCCAACGCCGCCGGCAGGCAGGGCCAGCCCGTGGCCGGTGGTCGCGGCCGTGCTGGTCGGCTGCTGGACGGTAGCGGTCACCGTGGGCACCCAGACCGGTGGTTGGCTCACCGACCAGGTGCTGCTGGGCTTCGGACGCGACCGGCTCGGCTGGCTCTGGCCGGTGCTGGGCCTGGCCGGCGCCGTGCTGGCCGGCACGCCCGCCCTATTGCTGGCCCTGCTGCCCCGGTCGACCGCGGTCCGGGCCACTGGGCGGGCCTGGCTGATCGGGGCACTCGCGCTCGGCGTGCTCACACTGCTGCGGGTCGTCCCGCCGGTGCACCACGAGGCGTACCTCGCCGCGCTGGCCGGCGCCGCGTTGCTCAGCGCGCTCGCCGTGCGCTGGTCGGCGCGCCGGTGGGCGTACCCCGGGCTGGTTGGCTCGGTCGGCGGCCCGGCACCCGCCGGAGACGGCGACACCACACGGCCCGAGGCTGCCGGGAGCCCGAAGCCGGTCGAACCCCAGCGACGCCCGCGCCGGCTCGGCCCGGTGCCGCTGCTCGCGGTCGCCGCCGGGTTGGCGCTGCTGCTGCCGTGGGCCTGGCTGGGTGCGCTCGGCGGCCTCCTGGAGACCGCGCTCGCGCTGCTGGCGGCCGCCGCGCTCGGGGTGCTGGCCGCGACTCTGCTGGACGCCCCCTTCTGGTCACCGTTCGCGGTAGGGCGACCGCCCCGGCCGGCGCGGCTGGTGCTGGTCGGCGGCCTGGTCGCCGGGGTGGCACTGCTGCTGCTCGCGGCCGGGACCGGCCAGTCCGGCGCGCAGTTGCCCGCGCTGCTGACCCTGCCGCCGGTGGGTTTCGCGCTGGCCTCGCTCTGGGCGGCGGCCTGGCGGCCCACCGCCGACCCGGCCGAGGCCGCGCGTGCCGGCCGAACGGCGACCGGCTGGCTCGTGGGCCTGGCCGCGCTCGGCCCGCTGGCCTTCACCGACCCGGAAGAGATCACCCTGCTACTGGTCGGCACCCGGGACGTTCCGTTCTGGGTGGCGGCCGCCGCCGGTGTCGGGCTCGTCGTCGCGGTCCTGGTCGCCATCGGGTACGCGGTGCTGCTCGCCCGGCCGACGGCACGTACCCCGAACAGGCGGGTCGCCGCGGCGGCGGCCGTGGTGCTGCTGGTGGCGTTCGGCGTGGTCGACCTCGGCCCCGGTCAGCCGGGCCTGTACGGCGAGCGGCTGTTCGTGGTGCTGCGCGCGCAGGCCGACCTCAGTGATCTCCCGGCCGGCGCGCCGGGTCAGGCCGGGCGGGACGCCCGCGCGGCGGAGGTCTACCGGCGGCTGGTGACGACCGCCGAGCAGAGTCAGGATGACCTGCTGCGGGGGTTGAACCGGCTGCGCCTCGACCCGGTGTCGTACTACCTGGTCAACGCGGTCGAGGTGGACGGCGGCCCGGCGGTGCGGGCCTGGCTCGCCCGCCGACCGGAGGTGGCCCGGGTGCTGGTCAGCCAGCGCCTGCGCCCGCTGCCGGCCCCGGCCGGGCAGAGCCGGGGCAGCGCGCCCAAGCCCACCGGCCCGGAGTGGAACATCCGCCAGATCGGCGCCGACCGGGTGTGGTCCCAACTCCGGGTCACCGGCACGGGCATCGTGGTCGGCAGCTCCGACTCGGGGGTGGACGGCACCCATCCGGCGCTACGAGCCGGGTTCCGTGGTGGGGACGACTCCTGGTACGACCCGTGGGACGACACCCGGAGCCCGACCGACCAGGGCGGGCACGGCACCCACACGGTGGGCAGCGCGGTCGGGCGGGACGGCATCGGGGTGGCACCGGACGCGCAGTGGGTGGGCTGCGTCAACCTGGATCGCAACCTCGGCAGCCCCGGGCACTACCTGGACTGTCTCCAGTTCATGTTGGCGCCCTTCCCGGCCGGCGGCGACCCGTTCACCGACGGCCGCCCGGAGCGCGCCCCGCAGGTACTGACCAACTCGTGGGGCTGCCCGCCCATCGAGGGTTGTGACCAGCGCGTCCTGCGACCGGCCACCGCCGCCCTGGACGCCGCCGGGATCTTCGTGGTCGCCGCGGCCGGCAACACCGGCCCGTGGTGCGCGTCGATCGACGATCCGCCAGCCCCGTACGCGGACGTGCTGACCGTGGGCGCGGTGGACGCCCAGCGACGGGTCGCCGAGTTCTCCTCGCGCGGGCCGGTGCCGGGCGGCTCGGGTAAGCCGGACGTACTGGCACCGGGGGTGGGCGTGGTGTCGGCCATGCCGGGCGGCACGTACGCCGCGCTGGACGGCACGTCGATGGCGACCCCGCAGGTGGCCGGGGTGGTCGCGCTGATGTGGTCGGCGAACCCGGCGCTGGTCGGCGACGTGACCCGCACCCGGCAGATCCTCCGGGAAACCGCGACGGCGGCGACGCCCACCTACCGCTCCGACAGCCCCTCCGACGCCTGCGGCGCTCCGTCGAACGTCACCGGCGCCGGCCAGGTCGACGCCTACGCCGCCGTTCGCGCCGCCCAGCAGTAGGAAGGTTTCCTTCCTGAGGCGTTGAGCCGGGTGTGCGGCCCTTGAGCTGGTGATCTAGGGTCGGCGACCATGGACGCCGAGATCACCGTCACCGAGCTGACCGCCGACCTGGTCCCCAGCGTCGTACAGCTCTGCCAGCAGGCCCTCGACCTGCCCGAGGACGCCGCCGAGGCGGCCGCCATCGTGGACGTGCTCTGGCCCCGGGCCACCGCCGACCGGCCCGTGGTCGGGCTGGGCGCGTACCGGGGTGCGGACCTGATCGGGGTGCTGATCTGCTCGGTGTCGTCGACCGAGCCGGGAATCGGGCACGTGGACCTGGTCGCGGTCCTCCCGGATCAGCGGCGTCGGGGCGTCGGCCGGGCGCTGCTCCAGCGGGCCGAGCGAGTGCTCGCCGAACGTGGGGCGACCGAGGTGCTGCTGGCCGGAAACCCGCCCTACTACGCGTGGCCGGGCATCGACGTCCGCTACACGCCGGCGGTCTGCGCCGCCCTCGCGCTCGGCTACCAGCAGGACCGGACCGGCTGGAACATGACCGCGGACCTGTCGTACGACGGGTCGCCGGCACTGCGGTCCACCGAGGCGGCCGAGCGCCGGCTGGCCGACCAGGGCGTAACCGTACGCCGGGCGGAGCCGGCGGACCTGCCGGCGCTGACGGCGTTCGCCCGGTCCACCTTCGGGGGCGCGTGGGATGGCGAGCTGGCCGGGTCGGTGGGGCGCGCCGACGCCGGTTGCCACCTGGCGGAGCGAGACGGCGAGGTGCTGGGCTTCGCCGCGTACGGGTCGTCCCGGCCGAGTTGGTTCGGGCCGATGGGCACCGCACCGGCCGCGGAGGGGTCGGGCATCGGCGGGGTGCTGTTGCGGCGCTGCCTGCGCGACCAGCGGGCGGCGGGGCTGGACCGGGCACAGATCGGCTGGGTGGGACCGGTGCCGTTCTACTCGGGCAGCGCGGGTGCGCGGATCGAGCGGGTGTTCTTTTTGTACCGGCGAACCCTACCGATGGCGTAACCGGGGCAAACAGGACATAGATCCATTCGCCCGCATCGGCCATCGACGCCCCCTACCGTTTCGGTAGAGGAGGCAGCCATGACCACGGATGACAACCAGACCGAGGACGGCCCGCCGATCACCTGGAAACCGGTGGGTGAACTCCCCGGCCAACTGCCGTTCGACCGGCTGGACTACGGCGACGCGGAGCAACTGGCCGAGATGACCACCAACGGTGAGCCGTCGGTGGCCGAGGAGCCGCAGGAGATGGTGGACGCGCCGATCCAACTGCTTCCGCCGTACAACCGGGCACAGAAACGGCGCAACCAGCGCCCACTACCGACCTGACGACGAACGGGGCGGACCGCGTCAGCGGCCCGCCCCGTTCGGTGTCGGAACTGGACTCAGAAGTCCATGTCCCCGCCACCCGGGCCAGCCGGGGCAGCCGGGGTCTTCTCCGGCTTGTCCGCGACAACGGCCTCGGTGGTGAGGAAGAGCGCCGCGATGGAAGCGGCGTTCTGCAGCGCCGAGCGCGTCACCTTGGCCGGGTCGATGATGCCCGCGGCCAGCAGGTCGACGTACTCGCCGTTGGCGGCGTTCAGACCGTGACCCGCTTCGAGGTTACGGACCTTCTCCACCACGACGCCGCCCTCAAGGCCGGCGTTGACGGCGATCTGCCGCAGCGGGGCGTCCAGCGCGACCTTGACGATGTTCGCACCGGTCGCCTCGTCGCCGACCAGGTCGAGCTTGTCGAAGGCGGTCTTGCCGGCCTGCACCAGCGCGACGCCACCACCCGGGACGATGCCCTCCTCGACGGCGGCCTTCGCGTTGCGAACGGCGTCCTCGATGCGGTGCTTGCGCTCCTTGAGCTCGACCTCGGTGGCCGCGCCGACCTTGATCACCGCAACGCCGCCGGCCAGCTTGGCCAGCCGCTCCTGCAGCTTCTCCCGGTCGTAGTCTGAGTCGCTCTTGTCGATCTCGGCCCGGATCTGGTTGACCCGGCCCTGGATCTGCTCGGCGTCACCGGCACCGTCGACGATGGTGGTCTCGTCCTTGGTCACCACGACCTTGCGGGCGCGGCCCAGCATGTCGAGGCTGGCGGCGTCGAGCTTGAGGCCGACCTCCTCGCTGATGACCTGACCACCGGCGAGGATGGCGATGTCGGTCAGCATGGCCTTGCGGCGGTCACCGAAGCCCGGCGCCTTGACGGCGACCGACTTGAAGGTGCCACGGACCTTGTTGACCACCAGGGTGGCGAGGGCCTCGCCCTCCAGGTCCTCGGCGATGATCAGCAGCGGCTTGCCCGACTGCATGACCTTCTCCAGGATCGGGAGCAGGTCCTTCACCGACGAGATCTTGCTGTTGGCGATCAGGATGTACGGGTCGTCGAAGACGGCCTCCATACGCTCCGGGTCGGTCATGAAGTAGGCCGAGATGTAGCCCTTGTCGAAGCGCATACCCTCGGTGAGCTCCAGCTCCAGCCCGAAGGTGTTGCTCTCCTCGACGGTGATGACGCCTTCCTTGCCGACCTTGTCCATCGCCTCGGCGATGATCTCGCCGACGGTGCTGTCGCCAGCGGAGATGGAGGCGGTGGAGGCGATCTGCTCCTTGGTCTCGACGTCCTTGGCGAGCTTGGACAGCTCCTCCGAGACGCTCGCGACCGCAGCCTCGATGCCCCGCTTCAGGGCCATCGGGTTGGCGCCAGCGGCCACGTTGCGCAGGCCCTCGCGAACCAGGGCCTGGGCCAGGACGGTCGCCGTCGTCGTGCCGTCACCGGCAACGTCGTCGGTCTTCTTGGCGACCTCCTTGACCAGCTCAGCGCCGATCTTCTCGTACGGGTCCTCGAGCTCGATCTCCTTGGCGATGCTCACACCATCGTTGGTGATGGTGGGGGCACCCCACTTCTTCTCGAGCACGACGTTGCGGCCCTTGGGGCCGAGGGTCACCTTTACGGCGTCGGCGAGCTGGTTCATGCCCCGCTCGAGGCCGCGGCGAGCCTCTTCGTCGAAAGCGATCATCTTGGCCATACGGCGTTGTCCTCCTGGACACTCACGGGCCACCCGAGATGTGTGCCCCGGATGGGCCGCCTGGTGTGCGCACCTAGGGACGTCGCCACCTGGCGACGACGACGTCCTTCGGCCGGGCCGGATAGCCCGCGACGACCGGCCATGTGCTGCCCCGGTGTCTCCACACCGGTGCAACCTGGCCCCACCGTCCCGACCGTTGGCACTCACGGTATGCGAGTGCCAATGACTTGTTTAGCACTCTCCCCTGCCGAGTGCAAGCACGATGGGGCCGCTCAGCCGAGTTCCGCGGCCAGTCCGGGAGCGTTCACCGGCGCCTCATGGGCGCGCTGCTCGGCGTATGTCACCAACAGACCGACCAACTGGGCGAGGTGGGCCGGCAGGGCCAACACGGCGGTGATCCCGATCACCACCACCGCCCCGGCCGCGGTACCCGGCGACGCGAACGGATCCGTACCGAACGCCGAGGTGCCCACCCCCTCCAGCGAGCTGGAGACCACACTGACGACGATCACCGCCAGCGCCACCAGGGCCACCCGACCGAGCAGCAGGCCCAGCCGGTCGTGGAACATCCGGAACGAGCGACCGATCGGGTTGTGGCGTTCGAAGAGGTAGACCGGGCCGGCCATGCTCAGCGCGAACGCCAGATAGATGCCCGGCAGCACGCAGAAACAGACACCGACGCCGATGAGCAGGCTGATCAACAGGGTCCAGCCCCACAGCCCGAGCGCCCGACGAAGGCCGTAACGCAGCGCCGACTCCAGGCCGGCCGGCTGGCCGGCGGCCTGCCGGGTGATCACCCAGCTGCCCGAGGCCCACCCGACGGCCTGCACCACGCCCACCAACAGACTGCCGCCGACCAGCACGAGAAGGAGGCTCCCCAGCTCGGCGGCGAAGTTGTCCGGCAGCACGGGGCTCGGATTCGACTCGGCCTGGGCGGCCCACTTCGCCGACGGGTCCACCCCGAGGGCGATCACCGAGAGCACCGCCGCCGGCAACACCTGGGTGAGCAGCATGATCGGCACCAACTGTCGCCAGCCCCGACGCAGCGCTCCCCCGCACCGGCCGAACCAGCCGCCGATGCCTGCGCCGGGCGGGGTGACCAGGGCATCGTTCGGGTCGAACCCGTAACCCGGCGGGTACCAGCCAACCGGCGGCCCCGGGTACCACGACTGCCCGCCATAGGGGCCCGACCCGGGCGGGTAACCCCCGGTGGGCGGGAACGCCCAGCCCTGCGGCGGCGGAGCCGCACCCCAGGCGCCCTGCGCGGGATCCCAGCCGGGCGGCGGACCGGCCTGACCGGCGGGCGGACCAGCCGGAGGCATGCCCGGCCCCCAACCAGGCGGCGGGCCAGCCTCGCCGGCGGGCGGACCAGCCGGATGGGCGCCCGGCCCCCAGCCAGGCGGCGGACCGGCGCTGCCAGGGTCGCCGGCGGGTGAGGACGGGTCGGACGGGTCCGGCTCCCCCGACCCGGGGGACGGAGTGGGCGGGGGTGGCTGGTCGGTCATGAACGCTCCTCGGCATCGGCTGGAACGGTTCACGATCTTCCCGGCTACGCGCCCCTGCCGCAGCCCCGAATCACGGGCCGATCGGCCAGGAAGCTCAGCCGATGACGCGTACGTGCTCTGCCTGCGGACCCTTCTGGCCCTGGGCGACCTCGAACTCGACCCGCTGACCGTCGTCCAGCGCCTTGTAACCGTCCATCTCGATCGCGGAGAAGTGGACGAACACGTCCTGACCGCCGTCGACGGCGATGAAGCCGTAGCCCTTTTCGGCGTTGAACCACTTCACGGTGCCCTGTGCCACGGTGCACTTCCCTCACTTTGCGCGGTCTTGCCTGACCCGGCGCACGGCGCGGCCGGGCGCCCCGACCACCGACTCAGCAATCGATGACCGCCATTGAGCCAGGTGACCGAAATCGCACGTTACACGAGCAGTGACGGCCGCGCACGGCCACAAATCGGACACACTTCGGGGCTTCCCAAACGCAATGATCGGCCGGGTTCCCGATCCACCAAGATTCGCGTGCGTCATTACGAGTGGACCAAAGGGGCTGCCGCCCGCCCTCACGGTGACGGCAACCGGGCACAGCTCACGGAAACGGCGTCCATCCGCTGTGGTAGGCATGCGGACATGACCACCGACATGGGCTCGCCGGCCCCGCGGCTCGCGGAGATCCGCCGGGTCCGGCCGGAGGACGCCGCCCGGATGCGGGCGCTGCGCCTGGAGATGCTGGCCGACGCGCCGTTGGCCTTCCTGGAGACCCTGGCGGACGCGGCGGCCCGACCGCACAACGAGTTCGCCGCCCGGGTGGCGTACACCTCGGCCGGTCTCAGCAACGCCCAGTTCATCGCCGACCCGGGCGGCCGGCTGGTCGGGCACGCCGGTGGCACGACCGCCCCGAACGAACCCGGGCTGACCGTGATCTACGCCGTGTACGTCACGCCGACCTGGCGCGGCAGCGGACTGCTCGGCGAGCTGATCGACGGGGTGGCCGCCTGGTCGCGAGCCTGTGGCCGACCGGAGCTGCTGCTGGAAGTGGTGGTCGGCAATGACCGCGCCTACCGCGCCTACCAGCGCCTGGGCTTCAAGGACACCGGGGTACGGGTCCCCCACCCCACCATCCCAGCCCTCACCGAACTACAAATGCGCCGCCCAGCCTGACCCAGGTCCGGTGATCAAGAGGTTTGCGTCAGAAACGGAGTTGGCGCTGACGCAAACCTCTTGATCACCGAGAGTAGCTACCGAAACTCAGGCGTGCCGCCGAGACTGCACGATCCGGAATCGGTTGGCCACGTACGCCCCGTCCGTCAGCGCCGAGTTGGCCGCCGCGTTGGCCCCACTGCCGTGGAAGTCGGAGAACGCCGCCGACTGGTTGACGAAGACGCCGCCGGTGAGGTTGCAGGACAGGTGCACCCCGACCTCGACCGCTACCGCCTCGGTCGCGTCCAGCACCGCCTCGTCGGTCGAGTAGACCCCGGCGGTGAGCGCGCCCTTCTCGCCGACCGTCCGGCGCAGCAGTTCCAGGCTGTGCGCGGTGGAGTCGGTGGCGATGGCGAACGAGATCGGCCCGAACCATTCCCGGCCGTACGTCTCCGCGTCGTCCGCGGTCAGCTTCACGATCGTCGGGGTGCGCACCACGGCGTCGGCGTACGACGGGTGGGTTACGGCGCGCGACTCCAGCACCGGCTCGCCGACCTTGGTCACTTCGGCCAGTCGCTCCAGCACCCCGTCGTTGACGATGGCGCCGGTCAGTTCCACGCCTCGGGCCGGGTCGGCGGTGAGCTTGCCGACCGCGGCGGCGATCCCGCCGGCCACCTCGTCGAAGCTCTTGTGCCCCTGGTCGGTCTCGATGCCCCCGGCCGGGATGAGGATGTTCTGCGAGGTGGTGCACATCTGACCGCTGTAGAGGGTCAGCGTAAAGCCGAGGTTGCGGCACATGCCGGTGAAGTCGTCGGTGGAGTCGATGACGACGGTGTTGAGGCCGGCCTTCTCGGTGTAGACCGATGCCTGCCGGGCGTGCGTCTCCAGCCAGTCGCCGTACTCGGTGGAGCCGGTGAAGTCGACGATCTTGACGGAGCGGTGCAGGGCCAGGTCGCTGGCGAGCTTCTCACCGGGCGCCTCGGCCGCCAGCATGATCAGGTTCGGGTCGAACCCGGCCTCGGCGAGCACCTCCCGGGCGTACTTCACGGTGATGGCCAGCGGCAGCACCGCGCGCGGGTGCGGCTTGACGATCACCGGGTTGCCGGTGACCAGCGAGGCGAACAGCCCGGGGTACGAGTTCCAGGTCGGGAAGGTGTTGCAGCCGATCACCAGCGCCACCCCACGCGGCACCACGTGGAACGTCTTGGTCATCCGCAGCGGGTCACCCTTGCCGGCGGCCTTCTCCCAGCCCGCCGTGCCCGGGTGCCGGGTCATCTCGGCGTACGCGTACGCCAGCGCTTCCAGCGCCCGGTCCAGCGCGTGTGCGCCGCCGGCCTGGAAGGCCATCACGAACGCCTGCCCGCTGGTGAACTGCACCGCGTTTGCCAGCTCGAAGATGTGCTTGTGCAGCCGGTCGAGGATCTCCAGGCAGACGCCCACCCGGGCCTGCGGGCCGGCGTCGCGCCAGGCCGGCAGCGCGGCGGAGGCGGCGTTGACCAGTTCACCGGGGCCGGCGTGCGGGTACCGCACCGCCAACTCCACCCCGAACGGGCTCGTCTCGGTGGCGACCCGGGCGCCCGCGCCGGGCTGGTCGAGCGGAAAGTCACCACCGAGGTACGCCTCGAAGGCGGCCTTGCCGTCGGCGGCGGCGGTCTCGCCGTACACCCGGGGGCTGGGGGATTCGGGGTAGGCGGACCAGTACCCCCGCTCCGTGATCGCGGTCAGCGCACGGTTGAGGGTGTCGGCGTGCCTGTCGTACAGGGGATGCGGGGTCTCCGTCATGCCCGCCATCATGCCTGAGTCCGGTCCGCGAGCAGTAGCGCGAATGCCCGACAGCGGCTCATGCCTGAGTCCGGTCCGCGAGCAGTAGCGCGAATGCCCGACAGCGGCTCATGCCGCAGTCGAGTTCCGCAGCAGAAGCGCCAAGGGCCGCGGGGTTGCTCGTGACGGCAGCGGGTAACCGCGGGCCTTCGGCCAGGAGAAGCCGGCCAGGGGAGGGCGGCGGGTGAGGATCACCGAGATCCGGGTGCACGGGGTCGCCGACAAGGGGCCCGAGGCGATCCTCGACCGGCCGATCGTCGCGCGGGTCGCCGGAGACGACAACGCCGCCTTCTACCGGCCGCGGCCCGGCTACGGTGCCCCCGCCGACCGCGACGGGGTGACGCTTGAGGCGTACCGCTGGAGTCGGTTGACCGGCGGTACGGCGACCCGGACGTTCTCCCTGGTCCTGCTCCTGCCGTTCATGCTCAGCAACATCGCGGTCTGGATGCTGCCGGTCACCGGTCGCGGCGGCCGTGCCGCGCGGGCGCTGTGCCGACTGCTGGCCGCGACGATGACCGCGATGTACGTGCTCTCCACCGTCGGGGTGTCCCTCGATCTGATCGCCTGGCAGTGCGCGGCCTACCCGAGGTGTCTGGAGGGGCGGCGGGAGCTCTCCTGGCTGGGTGGCGTGCCGCCCGGGCAGCGGCTCGCGCTGCTGGCCGTACCGCCGATCATCGCGATCGTCCTGATCTGGCGGCTCGGTGCCCGGACCTGGCAACTCCCCGAGGACAGCGACCACCCGCCCGGGGTGGGTGCGGACCGGCTCGACGCGCCCGCCTTCTGGGACACCCGCTCGCTGCTGCGCCGACTGCGCTCGGTCCACGTCGCGGTGGCGTTGGGCACGCTCGACATCACACTGCTGCTGGCGTTGGCACCGCACGACGCCACACTGCCCGGCTGGCTGCTGCTGGGCGCGGACGTGGCGCTGCTCGCCGGCGCGGTGGTGCTGCTCTGCCGGCCGGCGATCGAGCGGCGCGGAGAAACCGACCAGCGCAGCTCGCGGACGATCCGCTGGGCGGCCATCGCGCTCACCGCACTGACCCTGGGGTACGCGTCGGCGCCGCGGCCGCCGTGGACGGCCGAGGGGATGTTGCCGGGGTACGGGATGGCGGTCGCCGGGTTGTTCGCCGGGCAGGTGGCGCTGCTCGCGATGCTCGGCCTTGTGGTGTTGGTGCAGCGCCGCGCCCTGCCTCGCCCCTTCTTCCTGCTGGCCGGCCTGGGCGCGCCGGTGCTGACAACCGTCGCGATCGGGCTGGGCGTCGCCTACTCCTCCGGGCTGACCTACGGCCTGGCCGAGTATCTGGACCGTGGTTCCAGCCCGACGCCCGCCCGGCCGCTGCCGCCCGGGGCGCCGCCGCTGTCGCCGCCGATCGCCTACCGCTGGGTCACCCTCGGCTTCACGGTGGCCGTGCTCTTGGTGGTCGTGACGGCCCTGCTCGTACCCCGGATTCGCCGGAATCGCCGCCGCCGGGAAGCCGAGGAACTAGTCCGGCGGGACTATCCGGAGGCCTCCCGGGCGACCCCGGAACGGGTCCGGGCCGTCCGCGACGCGATCGTGCGAGCCCGGCTGACGGATCGGCTCGGGCCGCTGCTGGCCACCGCGTACGTGGTGTTGGCACTGCTCACGTTGGCGGCGGCCGGGCTCTCGGTGATCGGTCCCGGCCCGGGTGCGCTCGCTCGGCGACTCGGCGGCGAGTCGCTGGCCCGTCCGGTGATCTTCGTGACCGATCTGGGCGCCCTGCTGATCGGGCTGTTCGCCACGGTCCTCGCGGTGATGGGACTTGTCGCCTACCGGTCCGGCGCGATCCGGCTGGTCGGGGTGCTCTGGGAGCTGGCCACCTTCTGGCCGCGTGCCGCGCATCCGCTCGCCCCGCCCTGCTACGTCGAGCGGGCGGTACCGGAGCTGACCCGCCGGATCGGCCAGCTCACCGCCGACGGGAACGGGGTGGTGCTGTCCGGGCAGAGTCACGGCAGCGTGCTCGCGGCCGTGACGGTCCTCCAACTCCCCGACCACTGCCGCCGGCGGGTGGTCCTGCTCACCTACGGCTCTCCGCTCGGCAACCGGTACCGGCGGATCTTCCCGGCGTACGTCAGCGACGAGATGGTGCGCGAGGTCGGCAGCCGGTTGGCCTGGCGGTGGATCAACCTGTGGCGGTACACCGACGCGGTGGGCGGACCGGTGTTCGTCCCGTTCGTTCAGGGATCCGACGACCCGGCCGCCCGGGTCGACCGTCGGGTACGGGATCCGAAGGGACTGCTCATCCCACCGACCGACACCGTGCCCCCACCGGTGCAGGGCCACCGGTTCACACCGGACGACGACTTCCACGCCGCGATCCGCGAGCTGGTCGGGCGCCTGGAACAAACGAACGAGTGAACGGCTGCCTCAGAGGGTGAGCTGCCAGTCGGTCCAGGAGTCCACCGGGCGGAAGCCCAGCTGTTCGTTGATCGCCACCATGTAGCTGTTGCTGGCGGCGTTGATGGTGTCGATGCTCCCCACCGCCGGCTCGTGGGTGAGCAGGTGGTGCAGGTTCTCCGCCTTGGCGATGAGGCCGAGCCGGTGCCCACGGTGTGCGGGGTCGACGATGGTGATCTGCTGGAACGCGTGCCAGTCGGCGGAGGCGCCCACCTCC
Organism: Micromonospora sp. NPDC050784; assembly: GCF_044456765.1. NCBI lineage: Bacteria > Bacillati > Actinomycetota > Actinomycetes > Micromonosporales > Micromonosporaceae > Micromonospora > Micromonospora sp. NPDC050784. The sequence continues at coordinate 245,624 of NZ_JBITGG010000001.1, forward strand.
AGCAGTGTCCAGGCGACCAGCCGGCCGGACGCCTCGTGCCGCATCCCGAGGTGGTACCGCCGGCGGCCCTTGGCCTCCAGGGCCCGATCGGTGCCGCGGATGCGCTCGGCGTCCACCTGCTCCGGCTCCCACTGCATGTCACCAAGGGGCGCGTCCATCATCAGCCGGCCGTCGAGGTAGGCGATGTCCGTCAGATACTCCTGCGGGGTGGCGCCCTGCCAGCACACCGATCGGTACCCCGCGGCCCGGGGCTGGGCCTCGGCGAGTGCCGCGCGGAGCGCGACCCGGTCGATCTCGGCGATCTCCAGCCGGCGACGCACCTCGACCAACACGGCCTGGGCGCCGGTCGACGCGGCGAACGCGTCGCCCGCCACGCTCCGGGGCGGCCCGTCGGGCAACGCGGAGACGGTCAGCCCGACGACCCGCTTGCGTCCGTGCTCGCGCAGCAGCCGTACGCCGTACTCGTGCAGTGCCCGACCGACGCCCCGGCGCCGCAGCTCCGGGCGCACCTTCAGCTCGACGGTGGCGTTGTCGGTGTTGTCGAGCTGCGGCAGGTCCAGTTGCAGGAAGCCGGCCGGGACGCCGTCCAGTCGGGCCAGCGCCCAGAGCGTCCGGGTGCCGGGCAACGGCGTGTGGAACAGCGCGTCGAAGCGGCGCCGGCAGAAGGGCGGTAGGTCCGGCAGATCCGCGTCGTTGACCGCCACCCCGATCCGGTACGCCTCGTCGACGGAAGTACGGTCGGCGCCGTCGAACGACGCGATGGTGATGCTCATGCCGGTGAGCGTGCACCTCGGAAAAGCGATCGGGCCAGCGAATTAATCGCTGGCCCGATCGAACGTGGTCGGGAGGGGCACTCGCACAACGCCTCCGGCGTTGGGTCGCAAGAACTTCAAAAGTCTTCGGCGAAATGCCCTCCCGCACGGAGCATCTTGCGCCGTCCGGTTCCTGCCGTCAAGTCCGTAGCGGCGGGTTTTCCACACTCACAGCGAAAACCCAGTTACCGACTGATCCACTCGGCCCTCGGGGTCAGCCGAGGAGGCCGGCGTCGCGGGCGGCGCGCAGCGAAGGCTTGATGTGGTGGGTCGGCCCGACCTGACCGGCCACCGCGTCGATCGTCTTCAGACCCTCGCCGGTGTTGAAAACGACGGTCTCGACCGTCGGGTCGAGCCGACCGGACTCGGCCAGCTTGCGCAGCACGGCCACGGTCACCCCACCCGCGGTCTCCGCGAAGACCCCGGTGGTCCGGGCCAGGTCGCGGATGCCCGCACGGATCTCGTCGTCGTCGACGTACTCCATCCAGCCGCCGGTGCGGCGGACCGCCTCCAGGGCGTAGAGGCCGGCCGCCGGGTCGCCGATGTTGAGTGACTTGGCGATGCCGGTGGGCTTGACCGGGATGATCGTGTCGGTCTCGGCGTGCAGGGCGACGGCGATCGGGTTGCAGCCGGCGGACTGCGCGCCGAAGACCTTCCAGCCGCCGGCCGGTGCCTCGACCAGGCCGATCTCCACCAGCTCGGAGAACGCCTTGTCAATCTTGGTGAGCAGCTCGCCGCTGGCCATCGGGATGACCACCTGCGCGGGGATCCGCCAGCCGAGCTGCTCGGCCACCTCGTAGCCGAGGGTCTTGGAGCCCTCCGCGTAGTACGGCCGGACGTTCACGTTGACGAACGCGGTGTCCTCGAATTCGTCGGTCTCCACCAGTTCGCCGCAGAGCCGGTTGACATCGTCGTACGAGCCGTCGATGGCGACCAGCTCGCCGCCGTACACGGCGGTGGTGATGACCTTGCCCTGCTCCAGGTCGCTGGGGATGAAGACCACCGAGGGCACCCCGGCGCGAGCGGCGTGGGCGGCCACCGAGTTGGCCAGGTTGCCGGTCGACGCGCAGGCGAACCGGGTGAAGCCGAGCGCCTTGGCGGCGGTGAGCGCCACCGAGACGACCCGGTCCTTGAACGAGTGGGTGGGGTTGGCGCTGTCGTCCTTGACCCAGAGCGGCGCGGTGATGCCCAACTCGGCGGCGAGGAGCGGGGCCGCCACCAGTGGGGTCAGCCCCGGGTCGAGCGTGACCCGGGTGGCCGGATCCTGACCGGCGGGGAGCAGTGCGGCGTACCGCCAGATGTTGTTCGGGCCGGCCTCGATCTGCTCGCGGGTGACGGTGGCCAGTGCGGCGGTGTCGTAGTCGACTTCCAGCGGGCCGAAACACTCGTAACAGGCGTGCTGGGCGGCGAGCGGGTAGCGGGCCGAACAGGCACGGCAGACCAGGGCGCGGGCGGGGCTGGCAGAGGTGTCAATGCCGGAGGTGACGAGCGTCGACGTCATGTCGAGAGTCCTCTCATCTTTCCCCGCATCGCACGGTGCGGCGGGGACGGAATTGGCACCTGCCCCGCGGGTCGCTCAGCGGTGAGCGCGCGGGGTGGTTGCCGGGGCGTCGTCGGGCCGTATCCCTCAGCCCCTCTGGATGAGGTATTCAGTTGTGCCGTCGAGTCTAGGACAACGCTGTCGGCCGCTGCTACCGCAGATCCCACGGTGTGAGCGAACCGCCGGTATCCCGGCGGGTGGCGTGCGCTGCTGGTCAGCGCCGGCGTCGACGCCCGAGGTAGACCGCGACGGCCCCGAAGACGGCCAGCAGGGCCACGAGAACCCAGCCCGCGGTCGCGATGGCGCCACCCGTGGGCCGGTCACCGCCGGCGAGCAGCCAGACCGCACCCGACACGACGAGAAGCGCGACCACCACGGACACCATGACGACCACGGCGCGCTGCGCGGGGGTCATAGCTGCCGCCTCGGTCGAACGGTGCCGGGCATCGCGGCGCCCGGGTCGGCCAGGATCTCGGCGACCGAGCGGCCGCCGATGGTCAGCGACCCGAGCAGGGCGTTGCGGGCCTGCTCGGCTTCGGCCTCGGCGGCTCGAATCGCATCGCGTACGTGCTCGCCGAGGGTGAGGTTGTCGACGGAACGCCGAGCCTGCGACGTGATCCGTACGTCGAGCAGCTGACCGCCGATCCCGACGGTTGCGATCACCGCGCCGTCGCCGGCCGCACCCTGATAGTGGTCGCCCGTCGGCCGCTCGACGAAATCCGCCGCCGACTCCATCGCGGCGGCGATGTCACGACGGATCGCCGACAGGGCATCGGGGTTCATCCAGCCCTCCGGGCGGCGGTACGCAGTGCCTCGGCGGCCGACGCCGGGTCGTACGGCCGTGGCGTTGGCGCGGGAACGTCGACCGGAGCGGGCTGCCCGGAGACCTCGGCGATCGTCGCGGTCAGGGCCTGGGCGGCGCGCATCCTCGCGTCACCCACGGCGGTCACGCACGCTGCCCCGAGGGCCTGCGCGTCGAGGTCGCGGACCGCCTGCGGGCTGAGGTAGACGTCTTCGACCCGGCCGGCCCCGGTGGCCCTGACCACCACGGTGCCCGAGTCGTCCGTGCCCTCGTAGACGGCCTCCTGCGCCTCGGTGACCCGGGCGAGGACCCCGTTGAGCTGATCGGTCATCGCTCGCAGGGACCCGCCGGTCAGGGCCGCGCGTTCCGCCTCGCGCGCCGCGTGCTCGAACCCTGGTACGTCGCTCACTCCTTCACCCACCCCTTCGGCTCGGCAATGCGAACCCGGACCTGCTCGGGCAGTTGCAGGCTCGTGGTGTCGATCCGGTCACTGTCGCTTGTGAACATGTTCTCCAGAACGCTGAAGGCGTCGCCGACGTCACGCCCGGCCGTCCACACCTGCTGCACGAAGGTCAGCACCGCGGTGAGCGTCGTGATGGCGAACGCCGCCCACGCTCCGACGATCGCCCACTGCACGGCCGGCGTGTAGGGGCCGGAAGCGTAGGCCACACCGGCCGCCACCAGCGCCGCGCCCGTGACGCTGACGTAGCTGACCAGGTTCGTCGTCAGCCCCCACCACATGTCGTCGCACATGTTCCGTACGTTGCTCGCCGCCTGCGCGATCGCGTCGAGTGCGGGCTCGATGCGCGTTTCCAGGAACGCCTTGAACGCCTCGGCGCCCTGATCGGCCCAGTAGGTGTCGACGTCACCTCGCGCCCGGGTCAGCCCCGCCTTGCACTGCTCGAACACGTCGCTCATGTCGTTCCACGCCTCGGAACCCTTGTCCCACGGGTCCGGCGTGCGGATGTTGATCTCGACGAGTGCGGTGAGGCTGGCCACCACCGCCGGGCCGCCGCCGGTGGGCCAGACGGCCGCGGCGAGCGCGGTGCCGAGGATGCCGACCAGCACCCACAGGTTTTCGGTGGTGTCGCCGTCGAGTCGGTCGGAGTAGAGCGAGGAGTCGGACATCGCGGCTCCGTTCAATCCTGGTATGTGAAGTTCTCGCCCCGCACCCGCTCCTGCTCCTCGTAGTGGGTGGCGATGGTGGTCAGTGCGGTGCCGATCGAGTCCATCGTCTTCTGCAGCGCCGCGGCGACGTCGTCCACGCCCTGCCGGACACGCTCGTAGTCGTCAGGCAGGTTCCAGGCGAACATCGGAAAGGCATCCCGGGGCAGTGTCAGCGAGGCGATCCTGGGCAGCACCGTGTCGGCGAACGATTTCGCGTCGGCGCTGATCGCCTGGCCGGCCTTGCGCATGGCCTCGGTTTCGAGCGACGTCACGACGGCCCCCTCACCAGACACCCAGCGATCGATGGAAACGGCTGGTCCTGGCGGTTCATCCTGCCACGGATGCACCACCTGGGCTGTCCCTGCCGCCGTCGTTCGGGTCGACGGGTCAGCGCGCGCTCACGGCCACCGGGTCGGTCACCGCGATCGGATCCGTGACCGCGGTCGGCCGGGGCAGCGAGGTGGCCCGGGGTCGGGGGCGGGCGGCGAGGTTCGCGGCGATCAGGGCGGCGATCGTGATGGCGGCCCCGACCAACTCGACGGGCTCCGGGCGGTAGCCGCGGGCGATCTGCACCGCGAAGGTGGTCACCGGGACCAGGTTCATGAACAGCGCGGCGTTGGCGGCACCGAGTCGCTGCACCCCGGTGTTCCAGGCCAGCACCGCGATCACGGCGCCCACGAACACGGCGTACGCCAACTGCGGGGCGACCGCCACGAGGTCGGCGGCGGCCGGCGCGTGCTGCCAGCCGACGGCGTCGGCGCCGATGCTCAGGGCGAGCATGGCGGCCGTGCCGGCGAGCGCGGTCAGGGTGGTGAAGCGCAGCGGCGACCACTCGCCGAACCGGCTGGCGCCGTGGGTGTAGATGCCCCAGCCCAGCACCGCGCCGATCATCATCAGCCCGCCGAGGCCGAACTGGCCGAGCCCGGCCAGGCTCCCGCGCGTGATCACCAGGCCGACGCCGAGGAGCGCCACCAGGGAGAGGGCCAGCAGGAGCGGCTTCGGGCGTACGCCGTCGCGAGCCCAGCGGACGAGCTGGGTGATCACCGGAGTGGTGGCCACGAAGAGTGAGATCTGCTGCGGGGCGGCGTGTTCGAGCGCCAGGTTGGTGAGCAGGTTGAAGCCCGCGAAGCCGACCACTCCGAGCACCACCACCTCCAGCGCCCGCCCACCGTGCCGCAACGCGCCGGCACCCTCGCGGAGCAGCAGGATGGCGACCAGGACGACGGCGGCCAGCAGGTAGCGCGCGGTGGTCAGGTTGAGCGGGTCGACCCGGTCGAGCGCGCTGGCCAGGATCGGGAACATCACTCCCCAGCCGAGCACGGCGACCAGTGGGTACGCGGTGGCGCGGGATCGCATCGGCAACTCCAATGTTCGAGTATCGTCGAACCAACGACACCGACCATAGGGTGTTGTTCGATGATTGTCGAACAAGGGTTACACTGGTCACATGGAGCCGCACGAACCCGACCTGACCGCCGTACCGGTCACCAACGTGTTGGCCGCACTCGCCGACGACGTGCGGCTACAGATCGTCCGGGCGCTCGCCGAGGGCGGCGAGGCCGCCTGCGGCAGCTTCGACTTCGGCGTTTCCAAGGCAACCCGGAGCCACCACCTCAGGGTGCTGCGCGAGGCGGGCCTGACCCGCACCCGGGCCGCCGGCACCAGCCGACTGGTCCGGCTCCGCCGGGACGAACTGGACAAGCTCTACCCCGGCCTACTGGACGCCGTTCTCACCCAGCGCCCGCCGGCCTGACCCCGCCCGCCCGGCCACGGCCCACACGGCGGCGGGTGCGACCTGCTCCAGGCGCTCGCTTTGGAGCTGAATCGTCTACGACATCAGCAAAGAGCCGCCGCCCAATGGGCACCTCGGCCGGCACGCCGCCGAAGCCGCCCCGTCGAGTCCCCAGCAACGCCCGACCCGAACGGCCCCCACCACCAGCCCACACACCACTCCGTCGATCAAGGAGTTGTGGTGGGTGACAAAACGCCCACCCGGGACCAGGCCAGGCACCACAACTCCATGATCGACGAGGTGGGCTGCCCCTTCTTGGCGATCTTGCACTTGTCGTCGTGAGACAGCGGGCATTCCGCGCGAATCGGCGACTGAACCTGCAAGATCGGCGGGGGCGGGGTGACGGTGTGGGTTCTTCGTGGGCGAGGATCTACTGATGATCTCTCGCGGGACGGCAGCGCGGCGACGGGTCAGCACGGCGTCCGCGACGGTCACGGCGTTCATGGCGGCTCTCACTCTCGGCGCGTGTATACCTGGCGACCATCGCGGCCAGGGCGGCCCTGACGGCCCGCGACCACTCACCGCGCCCACCACCGCCGCAAGTCCGTCGGGAAGCGTCGACCCGCTGGCCGAGTGCCCGGCGACCGGCGTCCGGATCCGGTCGACCGGCGGGGACGCCGCAATGGGCCTGCGCGCCCTCGGCCTGGAGTTGGTCAACTGCGGCCAGCACCCCTACCAGCTCAACGGGTACCCGGTGCTGCACGTGTTCGACGAAGCGCGCGAGCCGATCATGCTGCGGGTGGTCAACGGCGCCAAGGAGATCACCTCGGGTTTCGACCAGCCACCCCGGCAGGTCACCCTCGCCGCCGGGGAGCGGGCCACCGCCGTGGTGCTCTGGCGCAACCTGGTCACCGACTCGACCGTGGTGGCCACCAACGGCGAGTTCCTGACGGTGGCGCCCGCCGCCGGGCAGCCGGCCGAAGAGGTGGACCCGGACGGGCCGATCGACCTCGGCAACACCGGCCGGATCGGCGTCAGCGCCTGGAAGAAGGCCGACCCGTCCACGCCGGTGCCGAGCCAGCCGGCCCCGCCGCCGGCGCCGAGCGCGGTGCCGTCGTCGGTGAGCCCACCCGACAGCCGGCTGTGAGCCGACCCGCTACGACGTGATGTCCTTGCGGGTGAAGCGCCAGAACGCCAACCCCCAGAACAGCGTCGCGTAGCTGATCGCCGAGATGCAGCCGCGCACCACGTCGTCGGTCTGCACCGGAGTCGACAGCAACCCCAGCCAGGCGGTGCTGAAGTGGGTGGGCAGGAAGTCGCGCAGCGCGCCCAGCGCGGTGATCTGGTCCAGGATGCTGGACAGGATCCAGAGCAGCACAGCGCCACCCACCGCGCCCAGCGCGGCGTCCGTGGTCACCGACAGCAGGAACGCCAGGCCGGCCACCACCAGCAGTACGACAGCCAGGTAGCCCAGCACGGCCAGCAACCGGAGCAGCCCTTCGGTGGGTTCCAGCTCGGCGGCGACCGTGCTGCGCAGCGGCGACCAGCCGTAGCGCAGGGTCCCGGCCAGCAACGCGGTGCCGGCCAACAGCAGCAGGGCCAGTCCCGAGTACGCGAGCGCGACCACCAGCTTCACCGTCAGCAGCCGCGCCCGGGGTACCGGGATCGCCAGCAGATAGCGCAGGCTGCCCCAGCTCGCCTCGCTGGCCACCGTGTCGCCGCAGAACAGCGCGACGACCACCACCAGCAGGAACGACGCCGACACGAAGATCGAGAACAGGGTGAAGTTGAGCCCGCCGGAGGTGGCCAGGTCGACCAGGCTGGCGAACTCGTTGTTGCCGTTGTCGTCGTCGCCACCGGAGTTGAACTGGAACGCGATCAGGATGATCAGCGGCAGCAGCACCATGAACCCGAGCGCCAACTGGGTCCGCCGGCGGGACGCCTGCCGACGGAACTCCGCCACGAAGGGCATGGTGGCCGACGGCCGGTAGCCACGGGCCTCACCCGCGTCAGAAACAACCATCACCGGTCACCGCTTCCCCGAGAGTTCTCGCCCACCAGGGCGAGGAACGCGTCCTCCAGACGCCGCCGAGGCACCACCCGGTCAACCCCGATGCCGGCGCGCACCAACTCCGCCACCACCTCGCTGCGGGCCGTGCCGTTGGTGTCGACCACCAGTTGGCCGTCGCTCTCCGGCAACACGCGGACCCCGTGCAGCCGATCCAGCACCGCCCGCGCCGCCACCGGATCGGTGACGTCGAAGAGCACGCTCGGCGACTCCCCCACGATCTCCTCCACCGGCCCGGACGCCACGATCCGGCCCTTGTTCACCACCACCGCGTGCGTGCACGTCTGCTCCACCTCGGCCAGCAGGTGACTGGAGACCAGCACCGCCCGGCCGTCCGTGGCGTACCGCTGGAGCACCCGGCGCATCTCGGCGATCTGCGGCGGGTCGAGCCCGTCGGTCGGCTCGTCCAACACCAGCAGTTCGGGAAGGCCGAGCATGGCCTGGGCGATGGCGAGACGCTGGCGCATTCCGTGGCTGTAGTTCTTGATCCTCCGGTGCACGGAGTCACCCAGCCCGGCGATCTCCAGCGCCGCGTCGAACTGGGCGTCCTCCCACGGCCGCCCGGTGGCCCGCCAGTACGCCTTCAGGTTGTCCAGACCCGACAGGTGCGGCAGGAAGCCCGGCCCCTCCACCAGCGCCCCGATCCGGGACAGCACCGGCGAGCCGGGCACCAGCCGACGACCGAAGACGTAGATCTCCCCGGCGGTCGGCTGGGTCAACCCCATCAGCACCCGCAGGGTGGTGGTCTTGCCGGCGCCGTTCGGCCCGAGCAGACCCACGACCTGACCGGGGTGCACCTCGAAGTCCACGTTCGACACCGCGACGAAGCCGTCCGCGTACTCCTTGCGCAGTGCGCGCACGGCCAGCGGGGTGTCCGCGTACTCCGGATGCACCGACCGGTCCTGGCGGCGGTGCCGGCGGCGGACCAGGGCGACGACCACGACGAGCCCGATCACGATGGCGGCGAGCAGGCCGGCGAGCACCCAGCGCCAGATCGTCGCCGCGGTGGGGATCGGCTCACCGCTGACCGTGGGCAGGCTGACCGCGCCGTCCGCGGCCACCGTGTAGACGGTCGGCTCGGCGGGCGTGGTGTACGCCTGGTCGGAGGTGGCCACCACCAGTCGCAGCCGGTGCCCGGCCTCCACCCGGCGGACGATCCCGGGCAGCGTCACGGTGACCGGGCGGGCGTCCTGCACCTGCTGCGGTAGGCCGGTGAGCCGGATCGGGGCGACCAGGCCGTTCGGCAGGGTGGCCGCGCCGTCCGGGTCGACGTCGTAGAGCTTGACGAAGAGCACCGCCTCGCCGGTCGGCGAGGCGGCCCGCAGGGTGACGGTGGGCGCACCGGCCACGTCGACCGCCTCGGTCAGCGGGGTCGACTCGAACCGGGCGTGCTGGCCGGGTACGTCGCCGGCCACCCCGTCCAGCAGTGAGGTGAGCCCGCCCGCGAACGGGATCGAGGAGATGGCGGCCGGGTTGCCGTTCGGCGGGTTCGCGATCGGCTGCGCCGGACCGGTGACCGTCACCTCCCGGCGGGCGTTGCCGGCCAGACCTGGGTAGTCGGCGCGGCGGAAACCGGTGGCGACGAGACCCCGGTCGAGCGCGTCGAAGCCGGCGATCCGGGACCAGGTGAAGTCGTCGCCGGGCGCGTCGCCCTCGCCCTTGACGTAGTGGTCGAGCCACTGGACGGTCAGGAACTTCACCCGGTCCTCGTCGGAGCGGGGTCCACTGCCACCGTCGTGCCCGCCGGTGAACCAGGCGACCCGTACCGGGGTGCCGGTGGCGGCGATGCCGCGCGCGTTCGCGTCCGCCTCACCGAGCGGGAAGAGCGTGTCCGCCTCGCCCTGCACCAGCAGGGTGGGGGCCTTGATCCGGTCCAGCGCACCCGCCGGGCTGGAGCGGCGCAGCAGGTCCACGGCGGCCTGGTCGGCGCGGCCGGTGGTGGCGATCCGCAGGTACGCGGCGCACACGTCGGCGGCGAACCGACCGCAGGACGGGTCGGCGGCACCGGCCGGGGCGCCACCGGGACCGCTGCCGGGGCCGGCGCCCGGCCCGGGGCTGGGCGGTCCGGCCGACGCCGGTGCGCCCTGCGGCTGTGCGGCGGTCCCGCCGGAGAGCCCGGCCGGGCCGGAGCCCACGTTGCCGCCGCCGCCGAAGAAGAGGCCGGCCCAGCCCTTCTTGAACACGCCCTCGGTCGGCGCTCCGCCGGTGCTCTCCGGCAGGAACGCGCGGGACAGGTCATTCCAAGTGATCATGGGCACGATCGCGTCGACCCGGCGGTCCTGGGCGGCCAGCAGCAACGCCAATCCACCGCCGTACGAGCCCCCGACCACACCGACCTTCGGGTCGCCGGCAGCGTCGGTGCGCACCTCCGGCCGAGCGGCCAGCCAGTCCAGCAGCCGCTCAGCGTCGCGTACCTCGTAGTCCGGGTTGTCCAGGTGGATCTCCCCGCCGCTGCGGCCGAAACCCCGCGCGGTCCAGGTGAGCACCGCGTAGCCGCGACCGGCGAACTCCTCCGCGTCGGAGCGCACCGACTCCTTCGTGCCGCCGAACCCGTGCGCCAACAGCACCGCCGGCACCTTCCGACCGGACGAGGCGTCGTCCGGCAGGTAGAGAGTGGTGTCCAGGTTCACCGGCTGGTCGCCGGACGGTCCGGAGCGGACGGTGAGCATCGCGCTCTCGGTGCGTACGCCCGGCCCCTGTGGCCACACCGCCCAGGTCACGGCGGCGGCCAACAGCACGACGACCACCGCTGCGGCGGTCGCGCGGCGGCGGGTGGGCAGGGCACGCCGGAACCACGCGGCCGGCGACGGCGATGTCATGCGGCACACGGTACGGCCCGCAGCCTGAGCGTTGGCTGAGATCCGCCGTACGTCCGTCCGGTTGCCCCGATCGGTGCGCGGTGGGGGTGCGAGCGCGCAACGTCCGACGCGGCACAGCGAGTTGAGTTCGGATCCCGTGAATTCCGATCTTCCGCGGATATCCACCTCGATCCCTCCATGTCACACCCACAGCTGACACAGAGCGTGCCGGTAACGCGGACAAATGGTGACATGGCTCGAAGTGACGCGAACCTGACTCGCTCAGTGAGGTCTGACCAGTCGGGGGTTCGATTAGTTTTCCGGTCCGGTGGACGGGACCTGTCGGCTAGCCCGACGCCGCGCCGATCAGCGCCCCACGCCGGAGGAGACACACATGACAGTCCCCGCGCCGCGGGCCCGTCGACGGCCGTCCACGCTGGGCCGACTGCTGCCCCTGCTGCTCATCGGAGCACTGCTGGCGCCGTTGGGCCTGCTCGTCACGTCGAGTTGGCGGCAGACCACCGACGACCGGGACCTTGCCGTCCGGGAACGGCTCGGCGTGCAGTACCTCACCGCTCTGGCGGCGGTCACCGACGCCCTCGTGGAGGCCCAGTCCAACGCGATCAACGGTCGCCCCGTCGCACGGGAGGCATTGAACGGGGCGGTCGAGCAGGCCGCCGCGGTGGATGCCCGCATCGGCGGAGAGCTGCTCAGCCAGGAACGTTGGGCCGGCGTTCGGGCCAAGTTGGAGGCGCTGCGCGGCCGGGGGGCGGCCGACCCGGAGGCCGCCTACACCGCGTACGGCGAGGTCTCCGACCTGCTGTTGGCCCTGCACCGGAAGGTCCGGGAGAGTTCCGGGCTGGTCCGCGACCCCGAGGCCGACTCGTTCTTCCTCCAGGACAGCGCCGGCCAGGAACTGCCCGAGGCGGTGGTGGCCGCCGGCCGGCTCGCCGACCTGGGCACGCTGGTCTCCCGCCGGCCGGCCGCCGAGCAACCGCGCGGCCTGATGGAGCTGACCGGGCTGCGGGTGACCGCCCTGGCGCCCGCCGCCGACCTCGTCGACAACCTGCGCTCGGCCGTGGACGGTTCGGAGAGCACCGACCTCGGTGCCAACGTGCTGACCCCACTGGACACCTACCAGCGGTCGGTGGAGGCGCTTGCCGCGTTCTCGGTGCCGGGCAAGGACACCGGCGTGGTCAACCCGAGCCAGTTGAGTGCCGCCGCGCTCAACTCGCACCGCTCGGCCCGCCAACTTCAGCCGGTCATCCTCGCCGAGTTGGACGCGCTGCTGGTCGAGCGCATCGACCGGCTCAACCGGGACCGCTGGCTGACCGCCGGAGCGGGGGTCACCGCCGTTCTGTTGCTGAGCTGGCTCGCCGCGTTGCTGGTCGCCGCCGGTCGCCGGGCCCGACGTCGGGCCGCCCTCGCCGCGACCCACGCGGACAGCCCCGACACCCCACCGCACCGCGACCCCTGGCAACCGCCGACCGACGAGCCGCGCGCGCTGCAACCGGCCGGTGCGGCCCGTGACCCCGAGATCGCGCAGTGGGGGGCATTCGATGCTGCTCGGTAGGCTCCGGATCCGCGGCAAGCTCGCGCTGCTCGTGGTGATCCCGCTGCTCAGCATGGTCGGCCTGGCCGTGCCGGTGCTGCTCGACCGGGTCGCCGCGGCACAGCGGGCCGGCGACACCGCCGAACGGGTCCGGCTCGCCAGCCGGGTCGGCAGCCTGGTCCAGGACCTCCAGCAGGAACGGGTCCTCTCCGTCGGCTTCCTGCTCGGCCAGGTCGAACGCAGTGAACTGGTTCGCAAGTCCGCCGACGTGGACGATCGGGTGGCCGACCTCCGGGCGGCGCGGAGCGACGCGCTGACCGACCAGGTCGACCACGCCCTCGACGGCGTGTCCAGCCTCATCGACCTGCGCACGGCCGTCCTGGCCAGGGCCGCCAACCCGGGTCAGGTGATGGACGCGTTCGGCCCGGTCAACAAGGGGATCATCGAGTCGCTGCGGCTGGTGGTCGGGGTGGACACCGACACGTTGGCGGGCCGGCAGGTGCTCGCCCTCGACGGGCTGCTCCGCGCCGACGAGGGCCTGGGCGCCTGCGCCACCCTGAGCCTCCTGGTCAAGGCGATCGGCACCCCGGACACCACCGCCGGGTACGTGGGGTGCATCGCCGCGCTCATGGTCGACAACTCGCGCTTCCGCAGCCTGATCACACCCGAGCAACTCACGGTGGCCCAGCTCAACGACGCCGCCGTGGCCGCTCGTACCAAGCCCGACTTCCTGATCAGAAGCGCCCGCGATCCGGCCGCCGCGGTCCGCGACGTGACGATCGAGGCGCTCTTCCCGGCCGTCCGCACGATGATCCGGCTCGGTCAGTTCGTCGAGAAGAAGCTGGTCGCCGACGTGCTCGCCGAGGTGACGGCCGAGCAGCGGCGAGCGCTGACCGCCGCGTACCTGGTCGGTGCCGTGACGGCGTTGATCCTGACGCTGGTGGTGCTGCTCAGCGTGGCGGTGGCGCGGACGGTGGCCCGACCCCTGACCCGACTCACCCGCTCGGCCGACCGGGTCGCCCGGGTCGCCGAGGCGGAGCTGGTCCGGGTCACCGACGACGAGGCGGAAAGACCTCAAGCGGTCCGGCTGGAGCCGGTGGACATCCGCGCCAAGGACGAGATCGGCGACCTGGCGCGGGCCTTCGACCGGGTGCAGAACACCGCGGCGCAGCTGGTCGAGCGGCAGGTCGCCGGCCGACGCAACGTGGCGCAGATGTTCGGCCACGTCGGGCGGCGTACCCAGAACCTGGTGGGTCGGCAGATCGCGCTGATCGACCGGCTGGAGCAGCAGGAGGCCGACCCCGGCCGCCTGGAGCACCTGTACCGACTCGACCACATCTCCAGCCGGTTGCGACGCAACGCCGGCAGCCTCGTGGTGCTCTCCGGCTCGGCCGGGGCCGACGCGCACACCGCGCCGGTGCCGCTGGCCGACGTGGTCCGGTTGGCGCTCGGTGAGATCGAGGACTACACCCGGGTGGAGGTGCAGGTGCCGGGGGGCGTCTCGGCCGCGCCGGCGGTGGTCGGTGATCTCGTCCTGGCGTTGGCCGAGCTGATGGAGAACGCCACCGTCTTCTCCCCACCGCACACCCGGGTGCTGGTGGCCGCCGAGACGTCCGGCCTGGGCGCGCGGCTCACCGTGGTGGACCACGGCATCGGCATGAGCGAGCAACGGCTGGCTGAGGAGAACGCCCGGTTCACCCGCCGGGAACGGCTCGACCTGGCCCCGACCGAGGTGCTCGGTCTCTTCGTGGTGGGCCGGCTGGCCCGTCGGCACGGCTGGCAGGTTGCCCTGGCCGCCACCGGCGGCGGTGGGGTGACCGCACAGCTGGAGATCCCGTCGGCGTCGCTGGTGCTGCGCCGCGCCGACCGGGCCGGGGCCGCCGTGGCCCGCGCCACGGTGCCGGACCGGGACCGGCGTACGACGGCGATGCTCGACCCCGAGCACGACACGCGGCCCAGCGCGGTGGCCGTCGCCGTACCGACCCGCTTCGACTCGGACCTGCTGAGCCGGGCCACCCGCAGCCTGGACACCGGCCCATCGTGGAACGCGTTCGGTCGGGGCCAGCCGGAGCAGACCGTTCCCGAACCCCCGAGCCCGGAACCGGCGGGCAAGCCGACCGGGCCACGGGTGCGGCAGCGGGTGCCCGGGGCCACTCTGCACGCCACCGCCGCGACGACCCGGCCGGTGGACGCCACCGGCGCGGACCCCGCCGCCGCCCGCGCGCTGGTCGAGGCCTTCCAGGCCGGGGTACGCCGCGCCGAGCTGCACGTGACACCGAGTCTCGACGCCGCGTCGGCGCGGACGGCCGGCCACCCGTCGGCCAGCGCCGGTGCGGCCGTGGTGGACCGGGACGCGACCGTCGACCTGCCCAGCACCCCGGGCGGCGCCGGCCCCACGGTTCCGCGTGGCGGCGACTCGACCGATGCCGCAGCGGACCGGCCCCGGTTGAGCCGACGGGTGCCGGGAGCGAACCTCACCGCCATCCCGGCCTGCCAACCGCCCAGCACCCACCTCGGTGACCCGGCCGAGGTCCGCGACCTCATCAACGAGTTCGAAGAGGGCGTCGCCCGCGCTCTCCGCGAAGTCAGCCCCGCCCACCGGAACGAAGAAGGATCATCACGGTGACCAGCCCCTTCCTGCACGACAATGTCGACCAGAGCCAGCCCAGCGCCAATGGGGACCTCAGCCCGGAGGCCCGTACGTTCAACTGGCTGTTGGACTCCTTCACCTCCAGCACCGCCGGGGTCCTGGAGGCGATCGCGGTCTCCTCGGACGGTCTGCTGATGGCCATGTCGGCGATCAAGGATCGGTCCAACGCGGAGCGGTTGGCCGCCGTCGTGTCCGGGATGACCAGCCTCGCCGGTGGGGCCGCCAGTTGGTACGCCCTCGGCGGCCTGAACCGGGTGATCGTCGACATGGCCGACGGCTACCTGCTGATCAGCGCCATCAGCAGCGGTTCCGTGCTCGGAGTGGTCGCCGACCGTTCGGCGAACCTGGGCACCGTCGCGTACGAGATGACGCTCTTCGCCGGGCGGGCCGGTGGCGCCCTGACCCCGCGACTGATCGTCGAGTTGAAGAACGCCGTTCAGCAGTGACCCCCGACGTCGCCGGCGAGGATCCGGATCCGGAACCGAGGGTCCGGATCCGCCCGTACCTGCGTACGCAACCCCCGACCGGGGACGGCGCGGCGGCGACACCGGCCCTGCCGGAGCCGGACGGGGGCCAGCCGGCCGGTCCCCGTCCGTTCGTACTCACCTCCGGGCGGGTGGCGGGCGTCGACCCGGCGATCGGGCTGGAGACCCAGGTGACCGCCCGCATGGACAGCGGCTGGTGGGCCGGCCCGCCCGGTGCCCTGCTGGCACCGGAACTTCAGACGATCATCGCGCTCTGCGCGGAGCCGATCTCGGTGGCCGAGATCTCGGCCCGCGCCCGACTGCACTTCGGCGTGACCCGGGTCCTGGTCGGCGACCTACGCGCCGCCGGGCACCTGGACGTGCACGTCACCGACACCGACGACGCTGTCGACCCCGATCTCATCCTGCGAGTGATTGATGGACTCCGTGCGATCTCCTGAATGGCCGGTCGCCCCGCTCGGCGGGGTCGCCGCGAACAGCGCCGCCGCCCGTTACGGCATGTCCCCGGGCACCGGGCCGATAGTCGGGCGGGCCGGCCCACCGGTGTCCGCGCCGCCGCCGTACCGGCCCTCGTCCGAGACGGGTTCGGTGCCACCTCCGGCCGGTAAGCCGGCCGCACCGCCGATCCCGGTCAAGATCCTGGTGGCCGGCGGGTTCGGGGTGGGCAAGACCACCACAGTGGGTGCGATCTCCGAGATCGCGCCCCTGACCACCGAGGCCGAGATGACCACCGCGGGGATCGGCGTGGACGACCCGGGTGCCCGGTCCACCAAGACCACCACCACGGTGGCGATGGATTTCGGCTGCGTGACGATCGACCGCAGCCTGAAGCTCTACCTGTTCGGCACGCCGGGGCAGACCCGGTTCGGCTTCATGTGGGACGACCTGGCCCGGGGAGCGCTCGGCGCGTTGGTGGTGGTGGACAGCGCACGGCTGGACGACTGCTTCCCGGCCGTCGACTTCTTCGAGCGGGCCGGGCTGCCGTTCGTCGTCGGGGTCAACGCCTTCGACGGGCGACTGGCCCTGGAACTCGGCGAGATCCGCTGGGCGTTGGCCATCGGCGATCATGTACCCCTGGTGCAGTTCGATGCCCGCGACCGGCTCTCGGTGCGGGACGCCCTACTGGTCGTCCTGGACCGCGCGCTGGACCGCGCTACCCGGGACAGGAGGGCCTGAGCGGACCAGCTCGGGCCGTGGCGGGAAGAGGTGACCTGATGAGGGGCGACCTGGACGAGACGCTGGCCCGGCTGGCCCGACGTGAGGAGGCGTCGCGCCGTCGGGCCACCGACCGTGACGACACCACCGCACCGTCGAGGCCGCCTGGCCCCGGTGGCGACACCCGCAACGCCCGGTCGGGCCGGCACGCGGGGGTGGAATCCCCGAGCGAGGTGGCCGGATGGGGGCCGGTCGAGGAGGTGGCCGAGGCGGTCCGCCAAGTGGTCGGGGCCTACCCCGGGCTGGCGGTGACCGTACGGGTGGAGCACGCCGGGCGGACGTACCCGATGCGGGTCTCCTGGGACGGGCCGACCGTCACGGTCGGACCGGTGCCCCCGCCGACCCCGGTGGAACCCCCGCCGACCTGGCCGCTCTCCGGCCGGACGGTGCCGGCCTGGGCGCCCGGCCCGGACGGGTTGACCCCGGACCCGGCGGCCCGGTTGGCCG
Source organism: Micromonospora sp. NPDC050784 (assembly GCF_044456765.1). Lineage (NCBI taxonomy): Bacteria > Bacillati > Actinomycetota > Actinomycetes > Micromonosporales > Micromonosporaceae > Micromonospora > Micromonospora sp. NPDC050784. The sequence continues at coordinate 262,892 of NZ_JBITGG010000001.1, forward strand.
AGCTGATCCGACGCGACCCGACGTTGTTGGACGAGCTGGATCCGCGGCGCTGACCGGCGGGGCCGGCTGCTGGCGGCTACGGTCGGGCAGTGGCGCAACCCGACCTGACCCTGACGGCGAGCCTGCGGCCGGCGGCGCTGGACGCCCGACGGGGCATCGTGCGCCTGCACCCGGAGGCGCTGACCGCGCTGGGGCTGCGCCCCGGTGACCCGGTCCGCCTTACCGGCCGCCGGGAGACGGCCGGGATCGCCGCGGCGGCCGGGCCGGGCGCGAGCAGCGCCCTGCTGTACGCCGACGACCTGACCTTGGGCAACCTGGGTCTGCGCGACGGCGGCCAGGTGCGGGTGAGCCCGGTGCCGCTGGTGCCGGCGAGCCGGGTCGTCCTGGCCGGGCCGGTGGGGGTCGTCGCGGCGGTCAGCCCGGAGATGCTCCGGCTCGCCCTGCTGGGCAAGGTGCTCACCGCCGGGGATGACGTGTCGCTGCTGCCGCAGGACGTGCTGCCGGACGCCTCGGTCCGCAGCCTGGTCGAGGCGGCGCGACGCAGCCTCGCCAACACCGTCGGCTTCGCCTGGACCAGCTCTCTGCTCAGCGTGGTCACGGTCGAGCCGTCGGCCGGCGCACTGGTCACCATGGGCACATCGGTCGCCTGGGAGCACGGCGCGACCACCCATGGTGGGCCCGTCCCGGTCGCCACCGCGCCGACCCGGCCGGGTACGAGCGCCGACGCGGTTCCGGGTGAGGACGCACCTGACGTGGACGAGCTGCCCGGGCTGCGGGCCCAGGCCGAGGAGCTGACCGAGCTGCTGGACCTCGGCTTCCACCACCGGGAGGTGTTGGGCCGGCTCGGCACCACCATCTCGTTGGGGGTGCTGCTCGTCGGTCCGGCGGGCTCCGGGAAGTCGGCGCTGGTCCGGGCCGTGGCCGCTCGGGTCGGTGCCCGCGTTCACCCGCTCTGGGCACCCGAGGTGGCCGCGCTGGCGAGTCAGGCCGCCGCCGAGCGGTTGCGCGGCGCGGCGGCGGCGGCCCGAGCCGGCGGGCCGGCGGTACTGCTGGTCACCGACGTCGAGGCGCTCGCACCCGCGGACGATCCCGGCCCGGTCGCGACGGTGTTCCGTCAGGTGCTGGCGGAGAGCATCCGCGCCGGCGTCGCAGTGGTCTGCACCACCGGCCGACCGGAGGCGGTCGACCCCGCCCTGCGCGCGCCCGACCTGCTGTCGCTGCGGATCAGCGTCCCGCTCCCGGATCAGGCGCTGCGCCGCGAACAGCTCACCGTGCTGACCCGACAGGTGCCGTTGGCCGACGACGTCCGGCTGGACGACGTGGCCGCGCGTACCCCCGGGTTCGTCGCGGCGGACCTGGCCGCGCTGGTCCGGGAGGCCGGGGTACGCGCCGCGCTGCGACAGAAGTCCGCCGAGACGCCGACGGTGTCGATGGCCGACTTCACTGCCGCCCGGGAGGTGGTCCGGCCGACCACGATGGCCGCGTCCACGTTGGACCTGGCCTCGGTGACCCTGGACGACGTGGGCGGGCTGGACGAGGTCAAGCAGACGCTGACCGAGTCGGTGCTGTGGCCGCTGACCTACCCGGACACCTTCGCCCGGCTCGGCGTGCAGCCGCCGCGCGGCGTGCTGCTCTACGGGCCGCCGGGCTGCGGCAAGACCTACCTGGTCACCGCGCTGGCCGGGTCGGGGCGGGCCAACGTGCTGTCGGTCAAGGGCGCCGAACTGCTCTCCAAGTGGGTCGGTGAGAGCGAACGCGCGGTCCGCGAGTTGTTCCGTCGGGCCCGGGAGGCGGCCCCCACCCTGATCTTCCTGGACGAGGTGGACGCGCTGGCACCGGTCCGCGGCCAGGCCACCGACGGGGGCACCACGGACCGGGTGGTCGCCGCCCTGCTCACCGAACTGGACGGGATCGAGACCCTGCGCAACGTGGTGGTGGTCGGCGCGACGAACCGGCCGGACCTGGTCGACCCGGCGCTGCTGCGGCCGGGCCGGCTGGAGCGGCTGGTCTACGTGCCGCCGCCGGACGGACCCGCCCGCGCGGAGATCCTGCGGGCCGCGTCCCGGCAGGTGCCGCTGGCACCGGACGTCGACCTGTCCGCCCTCGGCGAGGAGCTGACCGGCTTCTCCGCCGCGGACTGCGCGGCGCTGGTCCGCGAGGCGGCCCTGGCCGCGATGCGGGAGTCGCTCGCCGCCGCCACGGTCACCGCCGAGCACGTGTCGACGGCACGGGCCCGGGTACGCCCGTCGCTGGACCCGGCCCAGGTCGCCGGCCTGGCGGCGTACGCCGCGAACCGCCAGTGATCACAAGCGCACAACCTTTTGTCGCGCCCAGGACGTTCCTAAGACGTCACATTCCTCAGTGGAATAGTCCACTGCGACGTCAGGTGGTGTTCCTTGCGCAAGCGGCTCTCTCTCCTCCTCGTCCCCCTGGTGGCGGCGGCGACCCTGGTCTCGATCGGCGGGCCGGCGACGGCTCACCCGGCGAAACCGTTCCCCACCCGGATCGCTCTGCCGAACGGGTTCACCCCGGAAGGGTTGACGATCGGCCGGGGCACCACCGTGTTCGTGGGGTCCATTTTGGACGGTGCCGTGTGGCGGGGTGACTTACGCACCGGCCGTGGCTCGGTGCTGATTCCCGGCACACCCGGCACCGACAAGGCGGGCCTCAAGCTCGACCCGCAGGGCCGGCTCTGGACCGCCGACTTCTCCGGTGGCGGCGCGAGCGTGTACGACGCGGACACCGGCACCAAGCTGGCCCACTACCAGTTCACCGATGTGCCGGGCAGCTACGTCAACGACCTCGTGATCACCGAGCGAGCGGTCTACTTCACCGACTCCGCGCGGCAGGTGCTGTACGTGGTGCCCCTGGGCCCGGGTGGCCGCCTTCCGGCCCCCACCGCCTTCCGGGTGCTGCAGCTCAGCGGCCCGGCCGCCACTCCGGACGTCTACCACAACGGGATCGTGGCACTACCGGACGGCGATCTGCTGGTCGCGCAGATGCTGTCCGGCCAGTTGGTGCGCGTCGACCCGCGTACCGGCGGCAGCCGCCTCGTCGACCTCGGCGGCTACTCGGTGGAGCGGGCCGACGGGCTGGTGCTGCGCGGACGCACCCTCTACGTGATCCGGAACCTGACCAACGTCGTCGCGGTGGTCCGGATGAACGCCGGGTACACCGCCGGCGTGGTGCAGCGCGAGATCACCGGCCCGCAGCTGCGTTCGCCGGCCACCGGCGACCTGCTCGGCTCGGCGTTGTACGTGGTCAACGGTCGGTTCGACGTGGAGTCGACGCCGAGCACCGACTACGACATCGTCCGGCTGCCGGCCTGACCAAGGCGGTCGGCGGCGGCCCGCACCGGGGTCGCCGCCGGCTGTCCGGTGCGGGCACGGGTCAGTCGGTGGGGAGCAGCGGGCCAAGTGGGCCGAGGTCCAGGTTCAGGTCCTCCGGGGCCAGGCCGAAGTGCTCGCGCAGCCCCGTCATCTGCTCCTCCAGTGCCATCAGCGTCACCCCGATGCGCTCGACCTGCTCCTCGGAGAGGTCACCAAGATCGACCCGGCGGAGGGCCTGCCGCTCCATCAGTTGCCGCAGCAGCTCGACGACGGTGAGCACCAGGCTGGCCAGGCCTCGCTCGACCGAGTCCCGGTCCACCTCGATCCGACGGTCCAGCGGGGTGACTCGCGGCGGCCGCCACGACTGGCCGCCCAACGCAGCGACCAGCTCCCCAGCCTCGTCCCGCCCGGTCATCCGGTGTTCTCCGGCGAGGCCAACGCGCCGACCGAGGCGACCAACGCGCGCAGCGAGATCCGGACCAGGTCGACCTCGGCGATGGACAGCGTGATGTCACCGCTGATCACCACCCCGGTGGCGAGCACCCGGTCGAGCAGATCGACGAGGGCAACCGGCCGGTAGGCCAGCGGATCGTCCGCGCTGTTCGGCGCGAGGGCGGCGGTCACCGCGACTCCCCGACGGCGCGGTCGAGATCCGGCCGTTCGGCCACGAAGGAGTACGCCGGCCACGGGCCGGTCAACTCCAGCCGGACCCCCGGGTGCCGGCCACCCAACGATCCGAGCAGGTCGGTGAAGCGGGACAACGCCGAGACGTCGACCAGGTACGCCCCGTTGAGCACCATCGGCGTGGGCGCACCCGAGAGCCGCCGGTCCTGCGGGGCGTGCCGGCGGCCCGCCACGGCAACCTCGCATAGGGCGGCGTGCACCGCGTCCGCGGCGGCGCTCGCCACCTGCTGGTGTTCCTCCCGGGCGGTCAACTGCGCGCGTCTGCGACGCAGATACGCCGTCCCCACCCCGCCGGCGCTCGCCGTCTCGGCGTTCACGCTGGCGGCCCCCGGAACCAGGTAACCCTTCACGCCCCACTCGCCGCGCCCGGTCAGCCGGTCCAGGGTGGCGACCAGTTCGGCACGCCGGGCGGCGAGGGACGCGGCCACCCCGTCGTCGCCGCTGTGCACGGTGGCGAGCCGGGCCGGCACCACCGGCCCGTGGCGGGCCAACGTCTCGACCACGGCGTGGTGCGCCCGAGCCGCCCGCTCCAACCAGACCAGGTCCTCCAGGTTGCGGCGCAGCGACTCCTCGCCGTACTCGTCCAGCGGCGCGGCGCTGACCACGGCGATCAGCCCACCGGCAGACACCGCGCGGACGGCGCCGCCGTCCATTCCGACGATCGCCGCCAACGTCGCCGGCTCGACGCCCCGAACCACGCCGTGCAGCCAGGCCCCGGCGGCCGGGGCCGGCCGCTCGGTGGTCACCTCAGCCGTCGAACTCATCCCACTCCTCCACTTCGGCGTCGCGACGTCGCGCCCGGGACCGCCGCTCCACCTCGACCTGCGCCGGTTCCCGCGGTGCCAACTCCACCGGCGGACGGGCCCGCGAGCTGAGCCACGGGTCGTGCTCCCACCAGTCGATGCCGATCTGACGTGCGGTGTCGACCGAGGCGATGACCAGTCGCAGCTTCAACGTCAGCAGCTCGATGTCGAGCAGGCTGACCCGGATGTCCCCAGCGATCACGATCCCCCGGTCGAGCACCCGCTCCAGGATGTCGCCCAGGTTCGCCGGCTCGTGGCCGGGGGGCAGGACCTGGCCGGAGTTCTGTACCACCGACGGCGGCTGCGCAGCGGTCATCTCAGTCCACCTCACTCTTCCCACGCTGGTAGCGCCGCACCCGCCGATAGCCGAGCAGGTTCCCCTCGACGTCCAGCTCCACCTCGTACAGGCCGAGCAGGTCGATCGAGTTGGGGATCCGCCGTGCCTCCACCACCTCCACCCCGACCAGCCAACCGTCCTCGGTGGCCTCCAGCGACGTGGTCACCGACGGCTCGCGACCGGTCAACTCGACGAGCTGCCGCAGCCCCGCCCGGGCAGCCTCTGCCGCCGACACCGGCTCGACGTACTCCTCGTCGGAGTAACCGTCGGCGGTCGGATCACGTCGCCGGGCGCGGTCGCCGTCGGTCATGGCGTACTCCCTCCTGGCGGGCCGGGCCCTGCCGGCGCGGACGTGGCCGCTCACCGGCCTGGCCCATGCCCCCGGTGAGCCGGTCCAGCACCCGCTGCTCGGCCCGGTCGCGTTCCTCGGCGCTGAGCTCACCGGCCGCCGCCGCCGCGTCCAACGCCTCCAGCTCGCGCCGGATGTTCACCGGGTTCCGCTGTCGCGCCTCCGCTTCCCGGGCCACCACCCCGACCACCGCGGTCAGGCCGCGCACCGGCGCGTACGGCAGGGTCAGCAGCGCCCAGAGCAGGTCCACCGGTCAGCCCGCCAGCTGGTGCGCGTCGACGAAGTCGTACGGGGCGAGCGGCCCGAGCAACCGCATCCGCAGCAGGCCCCGGCGGTCCCGCGCGTACTCCTCCAGCACGTCGACCAGGGCGTCCTCCTGGTCGGTGTCCACCAAGAGGGCCACGTGGGCGCCGTCCATCTCGTGGCCGGGCGGGCGCATCCGCGTGGAGACGACGTACTCGGCAGTCGTGTCGAGCAGCCGTCGGTTCTCCGCCTCGCGGCGCAGCTCCACCGCCTGGCTGATCAGCTCCCCGAGCCGGATCCGGGGCTCCCGGCTGGCCGCCTCGGTCCGGCCACGCACCTGCTCGGCGAGCCGGGCGGCGGCCGGGTTCTCGTCGAGGATGGCGCGCAGCAACGCCGATTCCTCGAAACGGCCCTGCACGACGTACTGCACCCTGCCCTCCAACTCGGCGAGCGCGGCGGCGAACCGGTCGTGGTGCGGTCGCAGCAGGTCGAGCACCGCGTCCGGGCCGGTGACCACGGTGCCGAACCGCACCGGCAGGACCGGCGCCACGACCGCTGTCCCGTCCAGCAGTTCCTGGTACGCCCGAAGGTCGGCCGACCGCCCCAGCGGCGCATCCAACGGCACCTCGCTGACCAGAGCCCCGAGGTCGCCGTGCCGGACCACAGTCACCTCGCCAGGCGGCTCGCCGACCCCGGCGGCGTCGGGCGTCACCTCCACGTCCGCCGGCACCAGCCCGTAGACGAAGAGTCCCGTCTCGTCCGCCATCTCAGCCCCTCCCGAGGTCCCGCACGTTGCCGGCGGCGTCACCGACCGCGCCGGTGACGTCCCGGACCGACCCGGTCACGTCCCGGACTGCGCCGGTGACGCCACCGACGAGACCGGTAAGCCCTTCACCCAGCCCTTCGCCCGGGTCGAGATCCAGCCGGTCGACCGCCTCGGCGAACCGCAGGTACGTCTCGATGCTCGCCACCACCACCCGGGCGTTGATCTCCACCAGGGGGATGCCGACGACCCCGACCGTCACCTGCGCGTCGATGACCACGCCCTTGTCGAGCACCGTCTCCACCACGTCGGCGAGCCCGCCGGCGGAGCCCACGCGTTCCAGGGTTCCCCCGGCGGCGGCATCGCCGGCGGCGAGCGTCACTCGTCCTCCTCGCGGCGGCGGCGCACCACGGGCCGGCGCGGCGGCTCGGATCCACGTCGGACCGGCGGACGGGGTCGCTGCGGCTCCTCGCGGGGCTGGGGCCGGCGGGCCCGCTCCGGTGCCCGACGTCGGGGCGGCGGCGGAGGCTCCTCGTCGGGTTCGTCCGCGTACCCCTCGTCGTAGCCGTCCTCGTACGCCTCGTACTCCTCGTCGTACTCCGGTTCGGCCGGTCGCCGTTGCGGACGCTGACGCAGTCGGCCGCCGGGCCGGCGCGGTTCTTCCTCGGCGAACTCGTCGTCCTCCGGACCGGTCGGCGCCCCACCGCGCTGCTCCTGCCCCCGTTCGCGCTGCTCCCGCTCCTCGCGCAGGCCGGTCTCGTGGTCCTTGACCACCTGCGAGTCGCGGATCTCGCCGCGCCAACCCTCGACCTGGTCCGGGTCGAGCGCCACCTCGGTCATGACGTGCCGGACGAAGTGCTTCAACTCCAGCCGCACCCGCCGGCCCTGGGCGCGCCACAGGTTGCCGGTGTGCTCGAAGAGCCCCTGCGGGTGGTATTCCAGCACCACCAGGATGCGGGTCAGGTCCGGGGTGACCTCGTGGAAGCTGACGGTGCCGTCGACCGAGCCCTTCTCGCCCTTCGACCGCCAGTGGATGAGCTTGTCCGGCACCTGGCGGACGATTGTCGACTCCCACGTCCGGTGCGACCAGAAGACCTGCGCCTTCCAGGTCATCTTCTCGTCCGAGTCGTTCTCGGCCTGCTCGACCTTCTTCATGAAGCTCGGAAAGTCGCCAAACTGCGTCCACTGGTTGTACGCGGCCCGTACCGGCACACCGACCTCGATCGTCTCGACGATGTTGGTGACCTTCTTCTTCTTGCCGCCGCCCTTACCGCCGCCAGTGCGGCCGAGAGCCGACATCACCTTCTCCTTACCGCCGGCCACCCCGGCGTGCAGCATCGCTTTCACCGGCGACCCGCCCTCGGCAAGCTTCTGCGCGCCGGTGGCGGCGGCGATCAGGCCGGGACCGCCGCCCTGGCGCGCGTACTCGCTGAGGCGGCCGGTCGCGCCGGTGATCCGCTCGGTCACCACGCTCATCGCACGATCGCCGATCGCCCCGGCGAGGTTGCGCACCTCGTCGGCCAACTGGCCACGGAGTTTGTCGCCGAGGCCGCCCGCGTTGGTGTTCCCCGCCATGGTCACCTCCCCCGCCGCTGCCCGGCCGCCGCGCTGTCCCGGTCGTTCGACGCGTCTCGATCGTTCGTCGTGTCCCGGTCGTTCGTCGCGTTTTGGTCGCTCGTCGCGTCGCGGCCCTTGTCGTCGCCGGTCCGGTCGCCGGAGCGCCGGCGCAGGGCATCAGCGGAGCCGCGAAGGCGGCCGGTGAGCGCGTCGACGCCGCTGCCGGCCGCCGCGGTCGCGGCCGCCCGGCCGGCGTTGACCAACGGCACGCCGAGCCGGCCGAGGTTGCTCAGTTGGGGGGACGACTGAAGTACCGCGCCGCCCCGCTTCAGCAGCCCGCCGGGGTCCCGGCTGGCGCGGCCCGCGGCAACCGCCGCGGCCAGGGTGAGCGCGGTACGCAGTTTGCGGCGTCGGCCCAGCAGATAGCCGAAGCCCACCGCCAGTCCGATTCGTGTTCCGTTCTTCATCAGGTCTCCATTCGCTCCCCGAGGGTCCGGACGCCTGCCCGGTCGTGACCAAAGAAGGGGTACCGGGGAATAGCGCGAACCTTGCCTTCGATCAGGCGTCCACCTCTGCGGACCCGGGCGGCAGTACCCGGCGGCGTTATGTCGAAACCGCTACGACAATTTCCGTCCACGCCGCACGAATGAGATCCGGGAATGCGGCACGGCACGGCCCAGACCAGACATTCAATCGGTCATGAGCAGGCAGATTGCAAAAGGAAGGCGAAAAGCCCAAATAGCTTCAGAGAGCGGGGGGCGTCGAATCGAGACAGATTTCGGCGCGGACCTTCCCGCCGTTCTCGTGCAGTTTCGCGCCGCACTTCCGCAACACGGCCACCGCGCCGATGTTGTCCGTGGTCGTCTCGGCGACCACCGCTCGCATGCCGACCCGAGCAGCGGCGTTCAGCAGCTCCCGCAGGGCGGCCGCGCCGATCCCCTGCCCCCGCGCCGAGCGGCCGAGCCACATCCCGGTCTCCACCGTGCCGGGCTCGTCACAACGCGTCATCCGCACCATGCCGAGCACCTCACCACCGACGATGATGGCGTACATCTGCGAACGGGTCGGGCCATCCAGCCCGCCGAAGCTCGCCCGGTGGAATTCGCGGAACGCCTCGCGGCGGGCGAGCGACCAGCCGGCGGGGGCCTCGACCGGAGGCATCACATCACCGGGTTCCGCCTCCGCAGCCGCTACGGAGAGCAACGGCTCCAGGTTCCGCTCGTCCACCGGCTCCAGCCGGACCGCACCCGCCACGTGCCGCAGTCTGCCGCCCTCATCGGCCGAAGTCCACCCCATTGGCCATCCACTGGCGGTCCGGACAGGCGTACCGGCCGGTCGGGCGGCCCGGGTGTTCCACATCACGCTCTGTCGTCACCCGACCGGGTGTCGCACGCTCAAACCGCCGACCCGAACTCGCAGAACACCACCGACGCGTCGTCGGTGGACTTGTGCCGGCGCAGTCGATCGGGGTGGTCACGTTCGGCGTCCCGCACCCGGTCGATCAGCGCGCCCGGGCCGTCGGCGCTCAGCAGGTCCAGCAGACCAGCCCAGTCGGTCAGCTCGAACTGCTCCACCGCGCTGGACGCGCCGTCACTGAGCAGCGCCGCCCGCCGTAGCGCCCGCGGACCGTTCCGGGGCGCGGTCCCGGTCACCGCGTGGAAGGCCGCGTCCGGGTCGGAGGCCGCCACCCAGTAGCCGTGGGTGCGGTTCATCCGCTCCCGCTGCACGCTCACGGCGTGCCGGAACCGGGTGACCGGGTCAGCCGCGCCGCCCGGCACCATGGCCACGGTTTCCCGCAGCTCCGCCATCGCCGCGTCCAGCCGGTTGTCGGTGACCACGCTGACCTGCCCGCCGACGTCGAGGACCAGTGGGCTGTCGCAGAGCACCAGGTAGTCCACCTGGTCGCCGCAGTCCCGCAGGAGGCAGACCGTGCTCGACGGGGTGCCCGGATGATCGAGGTCGCACTGCTCGCCGTGATCGGCACGCACCGCGAGGATGGCCGCAGCCAGGTTGCTGGTCAGCCGGGCGGCCGGGCGTACCGCCTCGGCGACGCCGATCCGGGCCGCCAGGTGCCGGACGTACCACTCGGGCCCGTGCACGCAACCGGTGTCGAAGCCGTCCGGCACGGTCGCGCCGTCCAGGACACCGACCAACGGCCCGAACCGGAAGACCAGATCCTCGTTGACCGGCCGGTCCGGGGCCGGCGCGGACGCGGAGCGTACCCGCATCACCGGCGCCGGCCCCGGCACACCAAATTGATCAGCGCTGCCGAAGGTCGTCAACGGCCGCATGCGTCTCTCCCTGCACCTGACCGGCGGCCGAACGGCCCTGGTCGCGTACCGCGGACACGCCCTGCTGGGCGCTGGACCGGACCGACTGCGCCGCCTGCTGCGCGGGCTCCCGCAGGTTGTCCTGCATCTGGTGGCCAACCTGGCTCGCCTGCTCGCGCAGCTCACCGGAGTGCTCACTCACCATGTTCCGCGCTCGCCCGGCGAGTTGCCGCTCACGTCCGCTCGGCGGGATCAGGGAGGCGGCCAGCAGGCCGACTCCGAAGGCGACCAGACCGGCGGCCATCGGGTTGCCCTGAGCCTGCTCGCGGGACTGCTGCCCGAGTGAACGGGTTTCGTCGCGGACCGAACCGGCCACGTGCGACATCCGCTGGCCAGTCTCCTGCCCCATGTGACTCGAGCTGCCCATCATCTTCTCCTTCGCTCGGGTGAACGCCCCGCGGGCCTGCCCGACGCGGTCACCGGCGATCCGACGCGGGTTGACCCTGTCGGTCAACGCGTCGACGTCACTGCTCAACTCGTTGCGGGTGGTTTCGATCTCCCGCCGGATCCGATCCGGATCACTGGACATGACCTGTTCCCTCCCGACTCGTTCACCGACCCCGCAGGGCGTCCGGCAGCTCCCGGGCAGTCTGCTGCGTCCGGGGCAGAACCGCACGAGCCCGCTTCAGCTGGGTCCGGGCGTTGATGAAGAGACCACCGGCCACGGCGGCCCAGAGGACCGCGACGATCAGCGCCGCCCACCCCTGGTCCATCGTGTTGGACAGCCCCCACCAGAGGGCGTACGACACGAAGAGCACCGCGAGGAACCCGGCCAGCCCCGCACCGCCGAACATGCCGCCGGCCTTGCCCGCCTGACTGACCTCCTCGCGCAGCTCGGCCTTGGCCAGCTCGACCTCCTTGCGCACCAGAGTGGAGACGTCCCGGGTCACCTCGCTCAGCAGTTCGCCGACCGAGGCCTGGGTCCGTTCCTTCTCCGGGGCGCTCACGGCGCCACCCCGCCGGGCAGGTCCGACTGCTGCCGACTAGCGGCCGGGACGTTCTGCGCCCGTGCCGTCCCCACGTACGGCTGCTGACCGGCGTCCGCCGGTGCGCCCTGCGCGGGTGACGGAGCACCGGAGGCGCTGCCACCCTGGCCGTTGCCCGAGGCCGGCGCGGTCAGGCCACGGGTGAGCCGCCCGACCAGCAGCCCGGCCACCGCCGCGCCCGCGAGGAACGTCGCCGGATGCTGCCGCGCGTACGTGCGGACCTCGTCGAGCACCTCGCCGGGTTCGCGCTGGTCGAGCCAGCCGGCGGCCTGCTGGGCGGCGTCGGCCGCCTTGCGTACCACCTGACCGGCCAGCCCGGAATCGCCATCCCGTTCGGCCATCGAACTGAGGTTCTGACCCAGGTCGCGCAGGCCCGAAGCGGCCCGCCGCTGCTGCGTCTGCGCCTGGTCCCGAAGCTGCCCGGTGGCCTCACCGGTCAACTGCTGGGCCTGTCGCCGCGCCTCCGCGGCTACCTGCCCGCCCTGTTCAGCGGCGGCGTGGGCGACCTGACCCCCGGCCTGCGTGGCCTGCTGGCCGACCCGGGAGGCCTCCTGTCGGGCCTGCTGTCCCGTGCCGCTCTGGTTCGTTGCCGTCATACCCCGCTCCCTTCCTGAGCCCGAGGTCGCGTGCGACCCCGGAACGCCTCCCGCCTACCCGCCTGGTCAGCCGGCATGCGGCTGGGCCGGCGGGCCTGGGCGGGAAAGGCCGGCAGCGCGGTCGTGAGCGGGTGGAACAGGCGGATTCGGGCCGCAGAGGTGCGGGAGAGATACGGAGCGGTCAGCGGCGGCGGTTGCGGGCGCGCGACGAGCGCAACCGGCGGAGTCGGCTGATCAGCACGGGGTCGGCAGCGAGTGCGGCCGGATTGTCGAGCAGGCCGTTGAGCAACTGGTAGTACCGGGTCGACGAGATCCCGAAGGTGTCCCGGACGGCCTGCTCCTTGGCGCCGGCGTGCCGCCACCACTGCTGCTCGAAGGCGAGGATGGCCCGCTCCCGTTGGGTCAGCCCCGGCGCGGGATCAGCGGACGGCGCCGACTCGTCCGCCGCCGGCTCGTCGGCGCTCTCGATGGGCGGCGCCGGTCGGGGATTCGGGACGGTCGGCCCGGCAGCACCCGCGGCCTCACCCGGACGAGCGTCGGTGGACGGCTCGGGGGTGGCCGGGGTGGTGTCGGCGGACATGTCGCTCAGCCTAGCCAGCGGCGACCAGGGACGCAGCAAGCGGCGCGGCCGGTCCGCACCGCCGGGAACCCCGACGGCCGGGTCGGCCGCGCCGCGTCACTTCGGTCAGGTCAGGAGATGTCGCGGCGACGCATCGCCCAGAGCGCCGCCCCGAGGATCACCACCACCCCGACCGAGAGCAGGACGGAGGACTGCTGCCAGGTGATGTCCATCGTGGCCGGCTTGCACTCCCCGTAGTAGGTCGCGTTGCAGGAGTTCCAGTCCTGCAGGGTGACGGTCTTCGTCATCCAGGCCAGCGCGTACGTGGGCAGCAGCCAGGCCTCGGCGAACCGCACGCTCGCCATGGACAGCAGGATGCCCAGGCCGAACTGGCCGACCACCATCACCGCCACCACGCCACCGAGGGCCATTGCGGTGTGCCGACCCAGTGAGGCGAGGGCGAAGCCGATGGTGGTGAGCACCAACACCAGCACCACGCCGCGTACGCCGGTCAGCATGAACGACTGCCAGACCCCCGAGGTCATCTTCTCGGTGCTGCCCCGGAAGTTGGCGACCGCCCAGAACCCGGCGAACCACAGCACCGCCGCCGGAAGCGTCACCGCCAGGATGCCGGTGAGCAGCGCGGCCAGCTTGGTGAGCAGTACGGTGAGCCGCTTCGGCCGCCAGAGCAGCAGGTTCATCATGCCGCCGGTGCTCCACTCGGCGCCGACGAAGGACGCACCGATGACGAACCCGACCAGGGCGAGGATCGCCGCGAACGGGATCAGTGTCTCGTCGAACGTCTCCTTGAAGTCGAACGTCGAGGGCAGGAACCACTTCGCCTCGATCTGGTCCCGGGACGGGGCCGTGATCATCGAGCAGTCGTCCGGGTAGCGGCCGTCGGTCGCCGTGCCGGCCGCCTTGGCCTGCTCACACGCGGCGCGCTCCTGCTCGCTCCAGCGCACCTGCTCCTGGTACTGCTGGTCGGCCTGACGCTCGGCCTGGGCGAGCTGACCGGCGTCGATCTTCTGGTTGGTGAAGAACACCCCGACCACCACCGCGGCCAGCACCAGCAGGCCGAGCAGCGTCATGTAGCGGGTGAAGCGCCGCTTGCTGAGCCGGCGCAGCTCGGTACGAAAGAGGCTCACGCGCCCCACCCTCCCCCGGCGGGACCGGGCTGACCCGTTCCGCCGACCTTCATGGACTCGTCGACCTGCCGGTGCTGACCGGGTACCGGTGCGGTGGCGGTCAGTTCGAGGAAGACGCTCTCCAGATCGACGGCGATCGGCGCCAACTCACTGACGTAGAGGTTCTTCTCGGCGAGCAGCCGGGTCACCGACGCCGGCTTGTCGACGCCGGCCAGCATCAGGTGGTCCGGGTGACCGGTGACCCGGATCCCCGCCTGGGTGAGCGCCTCGGTGGCCACCGGCAGGTCGCTGACCGCTTCCAGCCGGATCCGGACCGCACCGGACGAGTGCTGCGCGAGCACCTCGTCGACCGGGCCGAACGCGACCCGCCGACCCAGCGAGATGATGGTGACCGAGTCGCAGATCAGCTGGATCTCACCGAGGATGTGGCTGGACAGCACCACTGTCATACCGGACTCGGCGAGGGTGCGCATCAGCGTGCGCATCTCCCGGATGCCGCCCGGGTCGAGGCCGTTGGCCGGCTCGTCGAGGATGAGCAACTGCGGGTTCTTCAGCAGGGCCGAGGCCACGGCGAGCCGCTGCTTCATGCCCAACGAGTACGTCTTGACCCGCTCGCCGGACCGGTCGCGTAGCCCGACGAGTTCCAGCACCTCGTCGACCCGGACGGCCGGCACCTCCCCCGCCCCCGCGAGCAGGGACAGCGTGTCCCGGGCCGTGAAGTGCGGGAAGAACTGTGGGCTCTCCACGATCGCGCCGACCTTGCCGGCGACCGTGGGCAGCGCGTCGGGGACCTCGTGCCCGAGCAGCGCCATCCGGCCGCCGTCGGGCCGGATCAGGCCGAGAAGGGTACGCAGCGTGGTGGTCTTGCCGGACCCGTTGGGGCCGAGGAAGCCGTGCACCTGCCCCGCGTCGACCCGCATGTCGAAGCCGTCGAGCGCGTTGCGGGTGCCGCGTCGACGACTCTTGTACGTCTTACGTAGACCTTCGATCTCCAGGACAGCTGGCAAGCTGCACCTCCCCCGATGGGTGGGCGTGACAGCCGACACCATACGCGGTATGCAGGAGCGCGCAATACCCGGTATGCATCGACGCGCCGATCAGGCTAATTCATCGACGGAGCGTGACCGCTCAGGCGCAAACGACCTGTACGCCGGCGGCGCGGAACGCGTCCACCAACTCCGGAGCGGCACCGGAGTCGGTCACCAGCGTCTCCACCCGCTCGACCGGGCAGATCCGGGCGAAGGCGTGACCCCCCAGCTTGGACGAGTCCGCGATGATCACCACTCGCTTGGCGCGGGCCACCATCAGGTTGTTCATCGCCGCCTCCCCCTCGTGGTGGGCGGCGGCGCCGAGCTGCGGGTCGATGGCGTCCACGCCGAGCAGGGCGACGTCCAGGGTGACCTCGCGCAGCAGCGCCCCGCCCAGCGGGCCGACCAGCTCGAACGACTTCGGGCGCACCACGCCACCGGCCACCACGACCTTCATCCGGGATCGGACCAGTAGCTCGTTGGCGATGTTCAGCGCGTTGGTCACCACGGTGAGCTGGGCACCCTCGGCGCTGGTGTTCAGATCCGGTCGCACGGCGAGCGCCCTCGCCACCTCGGTGCTGGTGGTGCCGCCGTTCAGGCCGACCACGGTGCCCGGCGTGACCAGCGCCGCGGCGGCCGCCCCGATCCGCTGCTTCTCGGCCGAGTGCTTGGCCGTCTTGTAGCGCAGGGGCAGGTCGTACGACACGCCGTTGGCGACGGCGCCGCCCCGGGTTCTCGTGATCATCTGCTGCTGCGCGAGCTGGTCGAAGTCACGCCGGATGGTGGCCTGAGAGACGTCCAGCCGCTCGGCTGCCGCCTCGACGCTGACCCGGCCGTTGTCGGTCAGCATTTCGAGCAGGGCGTTCCATCTGGCGTACCGGTCCACTGCGGGGGTCCTCCCAGCAACTTGCACGGACGGTGATTGATTGCGTGCACACTAGTGCGCGAAACTAGGCTGGCGCAAAAAGCTGACCTGCGCGATCGACCGGTCGGTTGCCATGGTCACCCGCGTTCGCGCAGAATAACGCGCGAAATGCGGGCCTAACGAGCCGTATTGCGCACCGATCGCCCCTGCGAGGAGTTTCCCATGGCGTACGTGGACGCGGAGATCGCGAGCCAGCCCGACTGCTGGCGGGAGGCGGCCAGGCTGGCCGAGGTGGTACGCGGTGACCTGCCGCGTCCCGGGGAGCGGGTCGCCGTCGTCGGTTGCGGCACGTCGTGGTTCATGGCGATGGCGTACGCGGCCCGCCGCGAGCAGGCCGGCCAGGGTGAGACCGACGCGTTCCAGGCGTCCGAGTTCCCCGCCGGCCGCCGCTACGACCGGCTGATCGCGATCACCCGTTCCGGCACCACCACCGAGGTACTGGAACTTCTCGCCGCGCTGCGCGGACAGACACCCACCACTGTCATCGTCGGTGACCCCGCTTCCCCGGCGGTCGAGCTGGCCAGCGCCACCGTGGCCATGCCCTTCGCCGACGAACGGTCGGTGGTGCAGACCCGCTTCGCGACCACCGCGTTGGCCCTGCTCCGGGCCCAGCTCGGCGACCTGGTTAGCGCGCTCGCCGCCGACGCCGAGGTGGCGGTGCGGTCCCCGCTGCCGATCGACCCGGCCACCATCGAGCAGGCCACCTTCCTCGGTCGGGGTTGGACGGTCGGGCTGGCCCAGGAAGCGGCATTGAAGTGCCGCGAGGCGGCCACCTTCTGGGCCGAGGCGTACCCCGCGATGGACTACCGGCACGGCCCCATCTCGGTCGCCGCGCCGGGCCGGCTGGTCTGGGCGTTCGGTGAGCTGCCCGACGGGCTGCCCGAGGACGTGGCCGCCACCGGCGCGGCCTTCGTGCACAGCCGCACGCACGGTTGGCGCACGGTGCTGGGCAGCTGGTCCGCCGGCCGTACCCCGGTCGACCCGATGGCCGACCTGATCCTGGCCCAACGCTTCGCGGTCGCGCTGGCGACCAGCCGGGGCCTCGACCCGGACGCGCCCCGACACCTGACCCGATCCGTGGTGTTGGCGTGAGCGCGAGGAGTGAGCCGGGGTTGCGAGCCCCGCAGTCGCGAACCGAGGTAACACCGTGAGCGACCGCGTGAGCGACCGCGTGGTCGTTGCGCTGGACGTTGGCGGCACCGGCATGAAGTGCGCCCTGGTCCGACCGGACGGCGTCGTGGTGCGCACCGAGCGGCACCCCACCGGTGCCGCCCGCGGTCCCGCCGCCGTGGTCGGCACCATCCTGGACGTGGCCGGTGGGCTGGCCGACAAGGCTCGCGCCGACGGCCTCACCCCGATCGCGGTCGGTATCGCCGTGCCCGGGGTGGTGGACGAGGCACGCGGAGTCGCGGTCTGGTCGGCGAACGTGGGCTTCCGGGACGTACCCCTGCGGGACCTGACGGTGCGGCGGCTCGGCCTGCCGGCGGCGCTCGGCCACGACGTGCGGGTCGGTGGTCTCGCCGAGGCCCGGCTCGGCGCCGGACGCGGGACCGGGCACGTGCTGTTCGTGGCGATCGGCACCGGCATCGCCTCCGCGCACGTCGTCGACGGCACGGCCGCCGTGGGAGCCCACGGCGCCGCCGGGGAGATCGGCCACATCATGGTCCGGCCCGACGGTCCGCGCTGCGGCTGCGGCCGGCCCGGCTGCCTGGAGGCGGTCGCGTCAGCCGCCGCGATCGGCCGCCGCTACGCCGAACTCGCCGGCGGGACACCGGACGCGCCGGTGACGGCGGCCGAGGTGGCCGAACGGGCCGCGGCCGGCGAACCGCTCGCCAGCCAGGTCTGGCAGGAGGCGATCGAGGCGCTCGCCGATGGCCTCGCCAGCGGGCAGGCGCTGTTCGACGTGGCGACGATCGTGCTCGGCGGCGGCCTGGCCCAGGCCGGGGACCGGCTGCTGGCCCCGCTGCGGGCGGCGTTGCACGAACGAATGACCTTCCACCGGGAGCCGCAGCTGGTCGCGGCAGCCCTCGGCGACGAGGCCGGTTGCCTCGGTGCCGCCCTGCTCGCCCTGGACGCCGTGGGTGTCCGTGACCATCAGGAGAAGCGATGACCGTACGGGTGAACGGCCGAGTGGTGACCCCGACCGGAGTCGTCCGACAGGGCTGCGTCGAGTGGGACGGCGATCGGATCACAGCGGTGGCCGAGTATCCGTCGGTGCGCGACGGGCACTGGATCCTGCCCGGCTTCGTCGACATGCACACGCACGGCGGAGGCGGGCACACCTTCACCACAGGTGACGCCGACGAGGCCCGCGCGGCGGCCGGCTTCCACCTCTCACACGGCACCACCACGCTGCTGGCCAGCCTGGTCAGCGCACCCTTCCCACTGATGCGTACGGCCACCGAGGCGTTCGCGCCGTTGGTCGACGAGGGCGTGTTGGCGGGGGTCCACTTCGAGGGGCCCTACCTGTCGGCCGTCCGCTGCGGCGCGCAGAACCCGGAGTACCTGCGCGATCCGTCGACCGACGAGCTGACCGAGCTGATCGAGCTGGGCCGGGGCGCGGTCCGGATGGTGACCCTCGCCCCGGAGCGCGACGGCGCGCTGGAGGCGATCAAGCTGCTCACCGCGCAGCGGGTGGTGGCGGCCGTGGGCCACACCGACGCCACGTACGAGCAGACCCGCGCCGCGATCGCCGCCGGCGCGAGTGTCGGCACCCACCTGTTCAACGGGATGCGGCCGGTGCATCACCGCGAGCCGGGGCCGGTGGTGGCCCTGCTCGACGCGCCCACCGTAATCTGCGAGCTGGTCGCCGACGGGGTGCACCTGCACGACGGCATGCTGACCTTCGTCACGGCGACCGCCGGCCCGGACCGCGCCGCGCTGATCACCGACGCGATGGCCGCCGCCGGAATGCCCGACGGCGAGTACGAACTGGGCGGGCAAGCCGTCACCGTCGCCGACGGGGTGGCCCGGCTCGCCCGCGACGGCGCGATCGCCGGCAGCACCCTGACCATGGACGCCGCGCTGCGCCACGCGGTGAACGCCGGAATCCCGATCGCCGACGCCGCACGGATGGTGGCCACCACGCCGGCGCGGGCCATCGGCCTGGGTGACCGAGTCGGCGCGCTCCAGGTGGGTCTCCGCGCCGATCTGGTGGTGCTCGACGACGACCTCAACGTGGTGCGGGTGCTGCGCGGAGGCTCCTGGGTGGAGTGACGCCCCGACGTCAGGCCGAGCAGGCGGAGGCCCAGCTCAGCCGATGGCGGGGACCTCGACGCCGAGGACTGCCTGCTCGTCGGGGCGGTGCACCAGCACGTCGGACAGGTACGACTGGACCGCGTGGCGCATCCCGACGTCCCGACCGGCCTGCTCGGAGAGCAGCCACTTGTGCTCGATGATCTGGGCGAACAGCTCCTGCGGCTCCAGCTTGCGGCGCAGGTGCGCGGGAACGGCCCGGACCACCGGCTCGAAGACCTCGGTGAGCCAGCGGTGGGCTGCCTGCTGCTCGTCGATCAGGTCGCTCTCCGCGCGGTAGGCGTCGAGGTCGTTGAGCAGCTTGCGGGCCTGGTTCTCCTCGGCGTCCAGCCCGGTCAGCCGCAGCAGCCGCCGGGTGTGGTAGCCGGCGTCGACGACCTTCGGTCGGACCAGGAAGCGCCCGTCGTCGATGGACGACATGGCCACCTCGGCGACGTCGAAGCCCAGCTCGTTGAGGCGGCGGATCCGGCCCTCGATGTCGTGCCGGGCCTCCCGTTCGATCGCCTGCTCATAGGTGATCTCGTGCCAGAGCCGCTCGTAGCGCTGCACGACCTCCTCGCACACCACCTCCGGGTCGATGGACTCGTGCAGCAGGCCGGCGGCCTGCAGGTCCAGCGCCTCACCGAAGATGTTCACCCGGGCGATCTCCAGGTCCTCACCACGCTGACCGTTGGAGAGCGCGTTGTGCAGGGCACCCGTCTCGGCGTCGACCAGGTAGGCGGCGAAGGCGCCCGCGTCCCGCCGGAACAGCGTGTTCGACAGGGAGCAGTCGCCCCAGAAGAAGCCGGTCAGGTGCATCCGCACGATCAGGGCGGCGAGCGCGTCGAGCAGCCGGCTCATCGTCTCCGGCCGCAGGGTGTGCGAGAAGAGCGCCCGGTACGGCAGCGAGAACTGCAGGTGCCGTGTGATCAGCACCGATTCGAGCGGCTCCCCGTCCTCGGTCTGCCGGTCGGCGACTACCGCCACCGCCTCGACCGAGGGGAAGTCGATCCGTTCCAGGGCCCGGAGCAGGTCGTACTCGCGTTCGGCAATCCGCTCGCGGGTCTCCTTGAACGCGTACACGTACTCGCCCAACCGGACGAACCGGACGATGTGCCGGGAGATGCCCTGCGGCAGCGCCACCAGGTGTTGGGCAGGCCACTCCTCCAGCGGTGTCGACCAGGGCAGGTCGAGCAGCGCCGGGTCCACGAGGGCAGACGTGATCCGCACGGGCACAAGCATGACTGGTCGTCCCCCGCATCCGCCCCTGATCGTGGTTGGGCCCACAGCGCCGTACACCCGGGCCTCGCGCCGGGCCGGTAGCGTGGTCGCGTGCTCAAAACCACAGCGGTACGACGTGACCTGCGGCTACGGCCCGTCCGCCCGGCCGGCTGGTGGTTCGACGCGCTCCTGCTGGTCGGTTTGGTCGGGTTGACGGTGGCGCTCGCCGCCGACCAACTCTTCGGGTTGGACCGGGCGGTCGCCGACTGGGCCGACGGGCACCGGCCGGCCGCCGCGTACTGGGTGGCTCGGGTGCTGAACTTCCTCGGCCAGGGCACCCCGCTCACGTTGATCGCCGCCGGGTTGGGCGTGCTGCTGGCCGTCCGGCTGCGGTCGGTGCGACCGATCCTGCCGCCGGTGGTCGCGTTCGTGCTGACCAACCTGACGATCGGTCCGCTCAAGATCTGGACGGCGCGGGCGGCACCGAGCGCCAGCGTCAAGGAGCCGTTCCTGACGCCCGAGCAGACCCTGCCGCTGTTCCACGACGACCTGCCGGTCCGATTCGCCCAGTCCTACCCGTCGGGGCACGTCGCCAACGCCATCGTCTGGTACGGCGTCATCGCGCTGCTGCTCGCCCCGCTGGCCCGCAGCTTCGGCCGCCACCTACCAGCCCGGTTCGTCACCATGATCCGCATCGTGCCGCCGCTTGTCGTCCTCACCACCACCACCTACCTCGGCTGGCACTGGCTGACCGACTCGGTGGCCGGGCTGCTGCTGGGCCTGATCCTGGACCGGCTGCTGCACCGGGTGCCCTGGGACGGCGTGCCGCTCCCCGGCCGGCTACGCGGGCGGGATCGGCCGTTCACCTCGTACCCCTAGGGTTTGTTTCGTGGATCAACTGGCGCGGCGGCTGGGCGTACCCGATGCGGTTGTCATCGGGTTGGGCTCGATGCTCGGCGCGGGCGTCTTCGTGGTCTTCGGTCCGGCCGTGGCGGCGGCCGGCGGCGCCGGCCTGCTGCCCGCGTTGGTGTTGGCCGGCTTCGTCGCCTTCTGCAACGCGACCAGTTCGGCGCGGCTCGCGGCCCGGTACCCGGAGTCCGGCGGCACCTACGTCTACGGCCGGGAGCGCCTCGGGCCGTTCGCCGGGTTTCTGGCCGGTTGGGGCTTCGTCGTCGGCAAGACGGCGAGCTGCGCGGCGATGGCGTTGACCGTCGGGGCGTACCTCTGGCCGGGTCAGGCCCGGCTGGTCGCCGTCGGCGCGGTGCTCGCGGTGACCGCCGTGAACCTGCGTGGCATCGGCAAGACCGCCGCCGTGACCAGGGTGTTGGTCGGGCTGGTGCTCGCGGTGCTGGCCCTCGTCACGGTCGTCGGCCTGGTGGGTGGGCCGGTGCACCTGGACCGGCTCGGCGAGCCCGGCGGTTCGGCGCGGGGCGTGCTCACCGCCGCCGGGTTGCTGTTCTTCGCCTTCGCCGGGTACGCCCGGATCGCCACCCTCGGTGAGGAGGTCCGCGATCCGCAGCGGACCATCCCGCGCGCGGTGCCGCTCGCGCTCGGCGTGGTGCTCGTGATCTATCTGGTGCTGGCCGTGGTCACGCTCGGCGTGCTCGGCGCCGACCGGCTGGCCGATTCCGCAGCGCCCCTGGCCGACGTGGTGACCGCCGCCGGGCTGCCCGCCCTGGCGTGGGTGGTCCGCGCCGGTGCCACCATCGCGGTCGTCGGGGTGCTGCTGTCCCTGGTCGCCGGGGTCGGCCGGACAACCCTCGCCATGGCCCGCCGTCGTGACCTGCCCGGCGCGCTGGCCGCCGTGCACCAGGTGCACCAGGTGCCGCACCGCGCCGAGCTGGCGGTCGCCGCCGTGGTGATCGTGGTGGTGCTGCTCGGCGACGTCCGCGACGCGATCGGCTTCTCCAGCTGCACGGTGCTCGTCTACTACGCGATCACCAACGCGGCGGCGCTCACCCTGGGCCGGGAGTCTGCTCGTCGGCTGCCGGTGCAGGTGCTCGCCGGCCTGGGGCTGGCCGGGTGTCTGCTGCTCGCGGTCAACCTGCCCGTGACCAGCGTGCTGGCGGGGTTCGGTGTGCTCGCGGCCGGTGCCGCCTGGTACGCGCTCCGCCTCGCGCGCCGGTGACCCGGAGAGGCCACCGGCGCGAGAGGGGTTCAGCGGCTCAGCCGCCGGTAGCGGCGCACGGCCAGCGGGGCGAACGTCGCGATCAGCAGCACCGGCCACAGCACCGCCAACAGCATCGCGTGCTCCGCCGGCCAGGAGTCGCCACCCAGGCCCGGGTTGCCGAACAGTTCGCGGATTGCCGCGACGGTGGCCGACAACGGATTCCACTCCGAGATCGTCCCGATGACAGAAGGCATCAGCTCGGGCGACACGAAGACGTTGGAGATCGCGGTGAACGGGAACGCCGCCGGAAAGACGATCACACCGACTGTGTCCGGGTTGCGGACCAGCAACGCCAGGTAGATCCCGACCCAGGTGATCGCGATCCGCAGCAGCAGGAGAAGGCCGACGGCGAGCAACGCCTTGCCGACCCCCTGGCGCCACTGCCACCCGACGAGCAGGCCACAGATCAACAAGGTGGACATCTCCAGCAGGGCGCGCAGCAGGTCGGCGGCGCTGCGACCGGTCATCAGGGCGGACCGCGCCATCGGCATCGACCGGAACCGGTCGACCACGCCCCGGCTGAGGTCCAACGCGACGCCGGTCGCGGTGGCCCCCAGCCCGTACAGCATCGTCATCACGAAGACCCCCGGCAGCAGGAACTCGCGGTAGTTGCCACCGCCGGACACCTGCATGCCGCTGCCGAACACGTACCCGAAGACCAGGACAAACATGATCGGCAGCGAGAAGTAGAGGATCAGCTCCTCCGGCGCGCGGATCACGTGGGTCATGTTCCGCCTGGTCATCGTCCAGCCGTCAGCGATAGCGGTGGTCATGCCACGTCCGCCTTTCGTCCGGCGGCGACCGGTTCGCGGGCCTCGTCCGGCCGGTGCCCGGTCAGGTGCAGAAACGCCTCGTCCAACGTCGCGCGCCGCAGGCCGATGTCCTCGACCGCGATCCCGGCGTCGTCCAGCGCGCGTACCACGTCGACCAGGCCAGCGACGCGATCGACCACCGGCACGCTGAGCCGTCGGACCTCCGGGTCGAGTTCAGGCTCCGCACCGCAGATCGACGCGACGAGGCGGGCAGCGTCGCTCAGCTCGTCCGCCTCGCGGACCACCACCTCGATCCGGTCGCCACCGGTCATCGCCTTCAACTGGTCCGGCGCGCCCTCGGCCACCACCCGACCGGCGTCGATCACCGAGATCCGGTCGGCGAGCTGATCGGCCTCCTCCAGGTACTGCGTGGTGAGCAGCACCGTCGTCCCGTCCGCCACGAGACCCCGGACCAGGTCCCACACCTGGTTGCGACTGCGCGGGTCCAGGCCGGTCGTCGGCTCATCCAGGAAGAGCACCCGCGGCGTGCGGATCAGGCTGGCGGCGAGGTCCAGTCGGCGACGCATCCCGCCCGAGTACTCACCGGCGGACCGACTCGCCGCCTCGTCGAGCCCGAACCGTTCCAGCAGTTCAGCGGCGCGTCGGCGAGCCTCCCGTCGGCCGAGCCGGAACAGCCGGCCGAACAGCTCCAGGTTCTGCCGGCCGCTGAGGATCTCGTCGACCGCGGCGTACTGCCCGGTCAGCCCGATCCGGGCGCGCACCTCGTCCGGCCGGCGCAGCACGTCGTACCCGGCCACGGTGGCTCTTCCCGTGTCGAAGCGCAGCAGCGTGGTGAGGATCCGTACGGCCGTCGTCTTGCCCGCGCCGTTCGGTCCCAACAGTCCGTGGACCGTGCCAGCCGGCACGGTCAGGTCGAACGCGTCGAGCGCGCGGGTCGGACCGTACCGCTTGCCCAGACCCTCGGCGACCACCTCGAATGTCGTCATGCCCCCACGGTGCGGTGGGGCGCTTACCGGTCACGCACCGTCCGCTGACGGCGGCGCACCGGGCTTCTCCGCCTCGGTGATCTCCTTCAGGACGAGGATGATCTCCGCACGGGCGGCCTCGCCGACGTACCAGCCGGTGAGACCGCCGGTCAGCGCCTCCTCGCAAAACCGCCTCGCGGCGGCCAGGTCCCCGCGTACCCGGGCCACCTGGGCGAGGCCGAGCCGGGCGCTGGCCACGAACTCGGGCGCGCCGCTGCGCTGCGCGAGGACCAGCGCGCCTGCGAAGTCGTCGTGCGCCGCCGCGAGGTCACCGGCGCGCAGCCTTATCTCGCCCCGGGTACGCAGCATGTCGGCCTGGTCGACGGCCGACCCGAGCGCCTCGACCAATCCCATGGCCTCGTCCATGTGGGCGCCCGCCGTCTCCGGATCGCCCTGCCAGGCGGCCAGTTCACCGAGCGCACCGAGCGTGATCATGGTGCCCCACCGGTCCCCGGTGCCGCGGAAGCCGTCGAGCGCGGTGGCCAGCGCCGCCCTGGCCCGGTCCCATTGGTCGCTCCACATCAGCGCCGAGCCGCTGCCCATCGCGCCGAGCGCGTTGATCCACGGGTCCGGGCCGACGAGCCGTCGCAGCTCCCCCATCAGCTCGTCGACGTGATCGGCTCCGCCGGACGGCGGTCCGGTCGAGATCCCCGACAGGTACAGCAGGAAGGGCTGTCGGGGCGCCCGGTCGAGGCTGCGGATCACGGACCGCTGCGTCCCGAGGGACGGCAGAGGGCTGGAGCCAGCGAGCGAGGCGTTGTAGACGCAGAGGGCGAACTCCTCGCTCAGCCCCGGCGGCGCTTCGGTGCCGAGCAGTTCGAGGACGTCGGCGGCGAGCCGCGCCCCTTCCCCGCGCATGCCGCGCAGCCACCAGTAGAACGACAGGGCCGCGACCATCCCGGCCGCGTCGGACGCGTCGCCGGCGGCCGTGGCCCGCCGCAACGCCGCATGCAGGTTGTCCCGCTCCGCGTCGAGCCGTCGTAGCCAGTGCAGTTGTTCCGCGCACCGTAGCTGGTCGCTGGCGGTCCAGGCGAACTCCAGGAAGTACGCGGTGTGCGCGCGACGGAGCTGGTCGGCCTCGCCGGCCTCGGCGAGACGCTCGGCGCAGAAGGCCCGCACCGTCTCCAGCATCCGGTACCGGCCGCCGGCCATCTCCACGAAGGACTTGTCAACCAGACCGGTGAGCGCATCGACGAACTCGGAGGTGGGCAGGCCACAGACCCGCCCGGCCGCCTCCAGCGTGGCCCCACCGGCGAAGATGGTCAGCCGTCGGGCCACTTCCCGTTCGGCGTCGTCGAGCAGGTCCCAACTCCACTCGACCACGGCCCGGAGGGTGCGGTGTCGCGGCGACACGGCCCGGCTGCCCGTCGACAGCAGTCCGAACCGATTGTCGAGACGGGCGGCCACCTCGGCGACGGACAGCGCCCGCAGTCGCGCGGCGGCCAACTCGATCGCCAACGGCAGGCCGTCCAGGCTGCGGCAGATCCGCAGCACCATCTCGACGTTGGCCGGCGTGACGGTGAAGTCGGGCGCGACGTCGACGGCCCGCTGGGCGAAGAGCCCGACCGCCGCGTACTCGTCGGCGTCCAGCGCGGACGCGCCGAGCGGGGGCAGGGTGAGCCCGGACAGCGGGCATAGCGCCTCACCGGCCAGCCCGAGCGGCTCCCGACTCGTGGCCAGGACGCGCAACGCCGGGCACGCGCTCAGCAGCCGCGCCGCGAGCCGGGCCGCGTCGACGAGGACGTGCTCGCAGTTGTCGAGCACCAGCAACAGTCGTCGCTCGGCGAGCGCCTCGACCAGCCGATCGGTGGTCTGCCAGCCCGACTCGGCCGGGGCACGCAGCCCCGCGTCGCGCAGGCCGAGCGCGCTCAGCACCGCCTGCGGTACGTCCGAACCGTCGGCCAGCCCGGCCAGCTCGACGAAGCGGACCTCCCCGTCGACGCGGCCCCCGGCCTCGATCGCCAGGCGCGTCTTGCCCGCGCCTCCGGGACCGGTGAGGGTGACCAGCCGGCGCTCACCGAGCAGCCCGCCGAGACGCTTGAGCTCCTCCTCCCGCCCGACGAACGTGGTGAGCTGATTCGGCAGTGCCGGTTCGGGCGACCCGCGTTCCTCACCGCGCAGCACCGCCAGGTGGACGGCAGCCAGCTCCGCCGACGGGTCGACGCCGAGTTGCTCGGCCAGGGTGCGCCGGGCGTCCTCGAACTCGGCCAGCGCCTCCGCCGGTCGACCCAGTGCCGCCAGGGCACGCATGAGCTGACCGCGTGACCGCTCCCGCAACGGATGCGCGACGACCAACTCGCGTAGCTCCGCGACCAGCGCGCCGTGCGCGCCCAACGCCAGCTCCGCCTCGACCCGATCCTCGATGGCGGCCAGCCGCAGCTCGTCCAGCCGGGCCGCCTGCGCGGACGCGCCGGCTGCGCCGATCGCATCGGCCAGGGCGGGACCCCGCCACAACTCCAGCGCCTCGCGCAACAGGGTCGCCGCCCGGGGCCAGTCGCTGTCGGCGAGCGCGCGACGCCCCGTCTCAGCGAGCCGTTCGAACCGGTGCGCGTCGACATCGTCGGGATTCACGGCGAGGCGATAACCGGCCGGGTGGAACTCGACCGGATCATGCTCGGCGGGCAGGGCCTGACGCAGCCGCGACACCTGGGACTGGAGCGCGTTGGCCGCGCCCCGGGGCGGATGCTCGCCGTACAGGCCGTCGATCAGCCGCTCGGCGGAGACCACCCGCCCCGCGTCGAGCAGGAGGAGCGCCAGCAGAGCGCGCAGCCGCGGACCGCCCACGGGAACCTCTCGCCCGTCGGCCAGCACCACCTGGGTCGGCCCCAGGATGCGGAAACGCATGTCTTGGATTGTCGCGCAATGCCGCCCGGTTCCGGCCGCGCTGGGTGGCGTCAGCTCGCCTCACCGGTCCCGTCATGCCGACGGGTCAGCTCGAATTCGTCGGCTGGGCCGCCAGTGGTTGTCGAGGAATCTCCTCCGGCGGGAGGAACAGGATGCACCGCGCCGGCCGCGGACGCGGCGACCCCGGAGTCCGTCGGGCCGGGCACCGGAGGAGACGCCGCCGCTGGGATCTTCAACCCGCCGTGCATCGGCCCGCCCGGCCGAGGCACCGGCCCCGAGTGGGCCGGCGGGGCGCACTGTCGCGTCAGCCAGTCCAGCCCCCGCCGCCGGGCGACCACGGTCAGCCGGTCACCGGCGAAGATCACCTGCCGGGGGTCGAGGTCCTTCCACCAGATCGTCTTAGCACCGCCGGCCGGGGTACGGGCGATCAGCCGAACCTGCCCGTCCCGGTTGACCATGTCCAGCGGTCGGCCGTCCAGTTCGGAGCCGGGGGCGACCGGCACCTCGGCGACCGGCAGCGCGTGCCGGTCGACCGGGATGGTGCTGATCACTGCGCGTTCGGTGAGCGCCCCGATGAAGGCCGGGGCGGCCAGGTAGGAGACCGACCGGGACACCCCGAGCGCGAACGTCTCCTCCACCCGTTCGGCGAAGTCACCGTCGAAGAGCCGAAGCACCACACGCAGGTCGGCACGGAGATCGCGGGCGGCGAGCGCCGCCTCCAGGTTGGCCACGTCGTCGGTGGACGCCACCACCAGCGCCTGGCAGTCGGCCACCGAGGCGGCGGCCAGCGTCTCCGGCAACGCGGCGTCGCCGACGATCAGCGGCACCTCCAGTTGGCGGGCCAGGGCCGCGCCGCGCGGCTCCGGGTCCTTGTCGATCGCCACCACCTCGACGTCGTACTCGCGCAGTTGCGCCATCACCCGGGTGCCGACGTTGCCCAGGCCGATCACCACCACGTGCCCGACCCGCGCGGGTTGCAACCGGCCGGTGTGCAGGGCCAGCCGGGCGTTGACGATGCCGTCGACCACGACGGCGGTGATCAGCGGGATCAGCGCCAACCCGGCCAGGTTGAGCACCACCTGCATGATCTGGGCGTCCGCCGTCTTGGTGGTGTCCGGGTCGGCACCGCTGAGGGTGGTGACCAGCGTCAGGTACAGCGCCTCCAGCGGAGAGACGTCCTCGGCACGGGAGATCAGCGCTCCCAGCACCGCGATCAGCGCGAGCACCACCATCACCGCGATGCCGATCTTGCGGGTGGCGAAGCCGCGTACCGCTCCCATCACCACCGTGACCGGGCGACGCCGCCGCCGCGCGCGGACCAGCCGACGGGCGGCGACCTCGGTGCCCGGCGGCTGGCCGGTCGCCTCGGCGAGCACCAGGTCGGCCCCGGCCTGATCGGCAGGCAGCAGCTCCACCCCCTGCGCCTCGCTGAGGTGCGCCAACGCGCAGACCACGTCCTGCGGTCGGACGTCGGCCCGCCGCGCCACCCGCAGCGTCTTGTCCCGATGTTGGAAGGAACTGGGGTCGACCTCGTTGAGCGCGGCGGCCACGAAGGCCGGCGCGGCCATCTCGGCGTCCGAGAGCACCTCGACCGGGGCCTTGAGCAGCTTGCGTACGCCGTCGGCGAGCGTGCCGTTGAACATCCTCAGCACCTGGCGGACCCGCTGGTCGACAGCCTGGGCGCAGAGCGCGGCGTACAGGTTGCCCACGTCGTCCTGGTGCAGCAGGGCCAGCCCGGTCGCGCCGGCCAGGCCGGCGGCCTCGAAGGTGGCCACGTCCAGCCGGTCCGAGCGGACCACCCGGACTCCGCGCAGCCCGGCCACGTCCGGCCCGTTGCTGCGGTAACGCTCCGGCACCACGACGGTCACCCGTGCCCCACCCGTCGGCAACTCGGATTCGAGCATCGCCCGGGCCACGTAGTAGGCGAGCGCGTCCTTCCCGCAGATCACGTAGTGCGGGCGCGGATCACCGACGGACCGCAGCCGCCAGTTCCACTCGACCGCCCGTCGCGCCCGGTCCCGCCACGGCTCCGCCATGCCCGGATCGTAATCAGCACGGCCACGGTGGGCGACCCCGCCCGGATCATCCCGTGTCCAGGTATGTCCGTCCCGGCGACGGGTAGAGCAGCGCCATGCAGACGTTCCTCCCGTACCCGGGCTTTCTGGCCAGCGCCCGCACGCTGGACCAGAAGCGGCTGGGCAAGCAGCGGGTGGAGGCCATCCAGGTGCTGCGCGGGCTCACCCGACCCGGGTACGGCTGGCGCAACCACCCGGCCGTGAAGATGTGGGCCGGGTACGAGGAGGCGCTCGTCCGCTACGGGCTGGACATGTGCGCGGTCTGGACCGAGCCGGGGCGGGCCGACACCTGCGCCGCCACGATGACCGTCGACCTCGCCGCCGCCTGCGGGGCCGGCGTCGTACGGACCCAGGACGAGCTGGCCCGAGCCGGTGAACTGCCGCCGTGGCTGGGTCGCGACGACCTGCACCTGAGTCACCGCTCGTCGTTGCTGCGCAAGGACCCGGCGCACTACCGCCCGCTGTTCGGCGACGACGTGCCGGAGGATCTGGAGTACGTCTGGCCGGCCTCCGACCGCCCCCGCCGTTGCCTACCCGCCGACTAGGGCTGTGAACAGGCCTTTGAGCCGCGGGTGGGGCAGACTGGGCCAATGGCGCTGTCGCAAGTGGTGGGTCGGCTGATGGGCGTACGGCAGCACCAGGTGGACCCGGGCGGCGGTGGCGCCGACCGCGTGCCGCGACCGACCACGGCGCTGGTGGTGGGTGGCGGCATCGCCGGTATGTCGGCGGCGGTGGTGCTGGCCGAACGGGGTGTGGCGGTCACCGTGCTGGAGGCGGCACCGACGCTCGGCGGTCGACTGGGCGCCTGGCCGGAGGCGCTCGCCGACGGCAGCCAGCGGAACGAGCACGGCTTCCACGCGTTCTTCCGGCAGTACTACAACTGGCGGTCCATCCTCCGTCGGGTCGACAGTGACCTGGGCTTCCTCAAGCCCATTTCGGGCTACCCGATTCTCAGCGCGCAGTGGCCGACCGAGGAGTTCGGCAGGTTGCCGCCCGCGCCGCCGGCGAACCTGCTCGCGCTGCTGCTGCGCAGCCCCAGCCTGCGCCTGGCCGACCTGCGACTGATGGACCGGGACGCGGCGCTTCCGCTGCTCAGCTACGACCCGGTGCGCACCTACGCCGACCTGGACGACACCACCGCCGACGAGTTGCTGGCGTCGCTGCGACTGCCGGACCGGGCGCGGGCGATGCTGTTCGAGGTCTTCTCGCACTCGTTCTTCAACCACGAGGCGGAGATGTCGGCCGCCGAGATGGTCGCGCAGTTCCACTTCTACCTGCTCGGCAACCCGGAGGGGTTGGCCTTCGACTGCCCCGACGAGGACTACGCCACGGCGATCTGGGAGCCGCTGACCCGGCATGTGGAGAAGCACGGCGGTCGGGTCCTCACCAGCTGCGCCGCTACCGGGGTGCACCGCGACGCCGATGGCTGGCGGGTGACGACCACCGACGGCGGCAGCCATCCGGCGGGTCACGTCGTGCTCGCCGTCGATCCGCCGGCGCTCGCCGCGCTGGTCGCCGCCTCCCCTGACCTGAGCGAGCAGGCCCCCGAGTTGGCGGCACGGATGCCGGCCTTCGGCACCCCCGGCCCGCCGTACGCGGTGGCACGGTACTGGTGTGACGGGGACGTGGCCGCCGAGCGGGCCGTGTTCAGCGGGGTGTCCCGCCAGCCCACTCTGGACTCGGTGACGCTCTACCACCGGCTGGAGAACGAGCCGCGGCGCTGGGCGCGGCGGACCGGCGGGTCGGTCATCGAGCTGCACGCGTACGCCTGCGAGCCCGGCGTACCGGCCGAGGAGCTGGCCGAGCGGATGCGCCGCGAGCTGGTCGCGCTGTGGCCGGAGGCCGGCGACCTGCGGGTCCGCGAGGTGCGCGCCCGGGTGGAGGCGCAGGCGCCGGCGTTCACGCCGGGCAGCCACGCCTGGCGACCGGGGGTACGCACCGACGCCAACGGCCTCTACCTGGCCGGCGACGGCATCGCCACGGACTTCCCGAGCGCGTTGATGGAACGCTCGGCCGCGACCGGGATCATCGCCGCGAACCACATCCTGCGCGCCGTGGGTGGCGCGGCCGAGCCGGTGCGCTCGATCCGACCGCGCGGGCTGCTGGCCGGTCGCACCAGGCCAAATCGACAAAACACAACATAAGCCACCGTACGCTGCCGTACGCTCGAATGATCAACCGTCGATCGGCCGGGCGGGAGGGCAGCGGGAGATGTCACCACTGCACCGCGCCGGCGCGGAGAACGGTTCGTCGATCGACGAGATCGGCCGCGACGACGCGTACCCGCTGATCCGCGACGAGCGCGCCTGCATCGTCACCGCGCTCCGGCTCGGTTGGTGGATGGCCGACGCCTACCACCACGGGCAGCAGGCGGAGCCCACCGCCTTCGTCGAGGCCCGCCCGGCCGTACCGCCGGCCAAACTCTCCAACCTCACCGAGATGTCCGCCCACCGGCGGATGCGGATGTACCTCGACGGGGTGGACGTCGCCCTGGCCCAGATCGCCGACCTCACCCGGCACACCGGGCCGGTGCCCGACACGTCGGCTGCCCGAGCCCTGCTCCCCGACCTGAATCAGCCCGACCCCGCCGACCCGGTGCCGCTACTGCTCGCCCTCGACGACCTCAACGTGGAGGTGCTGCGCTGGGCGATGGCCGCCAACCACCGGGTCGGGCTGGCCTACCGGCTGGGCCGGTCGGTGGCCGACACCGTCCGAGCCGGCGACGTCACGCAGTTGCTGCGGCAGTTCGGCGGTCGGCAGGTCCAGATCAGCAGGTGGTTGGACGAGCTGGCCAGCGTGCTGCCGCCGTACTCGGCCGCAGTGGTGCGCCGGTCGCTGGCCGCCTGGGCGAGCGCGGTCGACCGCGCCGGCCACGGGGACCCGACCGAGCCGACACCCGCCACCCTGAGCCGGGCGCTGCGCGGCCAGGGTGACCTCTGGCGCGACGTGCTCACCGGCGGCCTGCACCCGCGCGACCTGCTCGACGAGGAGGACTACGCGGTGATCGCCAGGAATCTGATCATCCGGGACCGGCGACTGGTGGCGCAGGCGGCCCGGGGCATCTTCTGGCCGGTGCTCGTACCCCTGCTGTTGGTACTCTTCGCGGTCGTCGGGGTGAGTGCCGCCGCGGCCGCCGGCTCACCGACCACCCGGGCCACCGTCGCCCTGGTGGGCCTCGGCGCAGGGCTGGCCGCGATCTGGCGGTCGGTCTCCGGACCCGCGCTGGCCGTCGCCGGTGAGGTCAACCGGCCCCTGCTGGACAGCGAACTCACCGCCCGGATGGCCCTGCGGCTGAACCGGCCGCTGACCACCGCCCAGGTCTCGGCGAAGGCCGCTCCCCGCACCCGCCGCCAGCGGCGGCCCGAGGAGGCCGGCCGATCGAAATACGTTGCCCGTGCCTCCCGCGTCGACCTACCGTGAGCGCGCAAGGTCAACCACCACCGCGGGAGCAGCTCATGACGATGTCGCACGTCACCACCGTGCCGTCGACGCTGCCCGGTGACGGTTACCGAGCGGAAGGTCCCCGGGCGGGCCGGCCCGACTGACGCGTACCCGTACGCGCCGAGCCGCCCCGTCCGACAGCCGGACCGGGCGGCTTCTTGCTGTCCGTCCCTCATCGCTCTGTTCGTCGTCGCTCTGTTCGTCGTCGCTCTGTTCGTCGTCGCTCTGTTCGCCATCGCCTTGTTCGCCGTCGTCTTGTTCGCCATCAGCACGGAGGGAGATCCCGGTGGACGCCGTCCTCGTCATCAACGCCGACCTCGGCCCGCTGCACCGGGTCACCGTCCAACACGCCGTCCGCATGCTCTGCCGCCGGGTGGCCGAGATTCACGAGGCCGAGCCGGACCGGGTGATCGGGGTCTTCCCGATGCCCCGGGTGGTGCGGCTGCTCCGCTTCGTCGTCACCCGGTGGAGGTTCAACTCCGGGCCGGCCTGGTCCCGCGCCGGTGTGCTGCGCCGTGACGACCGGTGTTGCGCGTACTGCGGTGGCCCGGCCTCCACCATCGACCACATCCTGCCCCGCTCGCGCGGCGGCCGGAACACCTGGCGGAACACCACCGCCGCCTGCTACGCCTGCAACCAGCGCAAGGGGGACCGGACGCCGGCGGAGGCGGGCATGCCGCTGCGCCGGGAGCCGGTGAACCCGGGCTGGGGTGCCGTGGCCGGGCGGTGACGGACCGGCCGGCGGGAACGGGGGGCCGCGTCCCGGGTACGTCCCGGGCGCGGCACCCGCCGGCCCCCGATCAGGCGGCGCGTTCCTTGACCTTCGGCTTCAGCTGGCCATTGGGGCACTGCACTCGGATCTCGCTGAGGTGCTCCGCGGAGGTCAACTCGACCACGATCTGCTTCGCCGGGCCCGGGTCGTACGCCTCGGCCCGGAAATCGGGCGCGAGCACCACCGCGAGCACCTCGACCGAGCTTCCCACGCAGCGAACGGTGACCGTCCCGCCGCGCGCATCCACGGGTACGCCGGCGGCAGGGGTGGGAGTCGGCGCGGTCGGGGTCGGCCCTGCGGTGGTGGTCGTCGGGGCCGCTGTTCCGCCCGGACCGGTCGGGGGGCTGGTCCGGGTAGCGGACGCGGTGTTCCCGGTCGGCGGCACGGCGGACGGTCCGGTGCGGACCGCGTCGGTCGGCTCCTCGGTGCGGGGCATCCCCACCGTGGTGGTGCCCGGGCCGCTTCCGATCGGCGCAGCGTTCTGTCCCTGTCGGCGATTGCTGAAGTCGCCGAGCGAACCGGCCAGCGCGACCGCGGCGATCACGGCACCGCCGACCGTCAGAATGGCCCGCCCCCGACGCCACGGCCCGCGCCGGGTCGGCGTAGCCGAATCGCCGGCCGGCCCGGTGCCAGCCGCCCCTTTGCCGATTGGTCCTCTGCCGGTCGGCCCGATGCCGCTCGACTCGGCGCCGGTCGGCCCGGTGCTGGTCGCCGTGCCGGTCGGCCCGGGGACGTCTGCCGCCGGTTCGGCGGCGACGGCAGCGACCTCGGGTGCGGCCCCGCCGGCGGCGAGCAGGATGCGGGCCGCGTCGGCGGCCGACGGCCGGTCGGCGGGGTCGCCGGCCAGGCACCAGCGGTAGAGCCGGTGCACTTCGGGCGGTACGCCGTCGATCGAGGGCAGCGGGTCCGGCTCGACGTGCGTGTGAGCGCGGAGCATCCCGGTCTGCGCCTCGGCGGGCCACGGCAACCCGCCGGTGAGCACCCGGTACAGCAGCAGGCCGAGGGCGTACACGTCGCTGGCCGGCAGCACCTCACCGGCCTGCAACCGCTCCGGCGCCAGGTACGCCGGGGTGCCCAGCAGCCGCCCCTCGAAGTCGATCTCAGGCGCACCGGCGGCTGCCGCGATGCCGAAGTCGAGCACCTTCGCACCGGTCGGTGTGAGCATGACGTTGCCCGGCTTGATGTCGCGGTGCACCAACCCCTGATCGTGCGCGGCGGCGAGCGCCGAGGCCACCTCGGCGCACACCCGCAGACCGGCGCGCGGCGGCAACGACCCGACCACCAAGCGGTGTTCGAGGGTGTGACCGCCGAGCAACTCCATCACCACGAACGGGACCTCGACGCCGTCCAGCGTCGACTCGCCGTAGTCGTAGACGCTTGTGACGTGCGGATGCGACAGCCGGGCCGCGGCCTTGGCCTCGCCCCGGATCCGTTGTCGGGCGTTGGTGTCCGTGTCGACCAGCACCTTCACCGCGACGTCCCGTTCGAGCACCTCGTCGTACGCCCGGTGCACCGCCGACATGCCGCCACTGCCGAGGCGCTCCAGGAGCCGGTAGCGGCCCGCAAGCAACTGATCACGCTGCACGACGGACAGCCTGCCGTACCGGCCTGAGAACCGGGCACCCGGGATCGAGGTGTTGCGATGGGTGGGAGCGGGTTGCGGCTACCGTCCGCTCAGATCCGGATGCGCGCGCAGGAACGTCTCACCCCGACGGGCGTTTCGGAGGACCGACACGATCAGCACCACCCAGATCACCAGCAGCAACCCGCCGATCAACGCGTGGAACGGCGCGAACCCCACGAAGACCTGACCGACGCTCGTCATCACCAGCCCAGCGCACAGCACCGCAAGATAGCGCTGACTGACGAACTGTTTGGCGGTCTCCACGAGCAGAGCCGGGTCTTCATCGGCCTCGGGTGTGTCGCGTCGAACCTGCCGATCCAGCCGTCGACGGTGCGACCAACTGAGCCCGATCAGGGGCGACTGTCGTCCCGACCGGTAGCGGCCGGTACCGACCACCCAGACGGCTGCGGCCACCTCGATGACGACTCCGAGAATCACCAGGACGAGTCCAAGGTTGCTGGCCCAGCGCGGCGGGTCACCGTCGAAAATGCCGGTGTTCTGACCACCCATCGCGACACCGACCGCGAGCGCGCCGACCACGGCGGCCAGCAGCACCAGGAGCAGAATCAGACGAAGTCGCCGTTGTCCCCGCCCGGTCCGGTCCGGATTCGTCGCTGCCGCGTCCATAGTGGCCCCCCGATCACCGCGTGAAGCGGGCACTACCCATCGACCACGACGGTTCAGACCGGTCAGTCGCCGGTCGGGGGCTGCCAGGCGAAGCGGGGCGTACGCCGTTCGGCGATCGCCGCGACCCCCTCCCGAGCCTCGCCGGTGGTCGTCACCTTCCGGTGCCACCAGGCGATCCGGGCGGGCTCGGCCCGCCCGTCGATGATCTCCTTTGCGGCGGTGATGCTCAGCGGCGACCGTTGGGCGATGGTCGCGGTCAGCTCGTCCACCCGTGCGGCGAGCCGGTCGGCCGGCAGCACCTCGTCGACCAGGCCGATCCGCAGGGCCCGCTCGGCGTCGATCAGCTCGGCGGTAAACAGCAGATGTTTGGCGGCGGACGGGCCGACCAGCCGGGCCAGCCGGCGCGTCGTCGGTGCCGGATAGACCAACCCGAGCCGGGCCGGCGGTACGCCGAATCGGGCGTCGTCCGCGGCGATCCGCAGGTCGCAGGCGACCGCGAGCTGGGTACCACCGCCGACGCAGGCGCCCCGGATGGCCGCGACCGTCGGCTTGGCGAAGCGGGCCAGTCGTTCCTCGGCGGCGACCGCGATGCTGGCGTCACCGGCGTCCAGCAGTTCGGCCAGGTCACCGAGGTCGGCACCCGCGCAGAAGGTGTCGCCCGCGCCGGTGAGCACCAACGCCCGTACGTCGGGGTCGGGCTCCAGCCGGTCGAGCAGTTCGGGGAGCTGACGCCACATGGCCGCGGTCATCGCGTTACGCCGGGCCGGGTTGCGCATCACCACGGTGGCGACCGGCCCGGCCACCTCGACGGTCAATCCCGCGTCCGACACGTCCGCTCCTCCCGCGCCACCTGAAGCGACGCCGCCAATCTGCCCACCGGCGTCGCACGCCGGTGCCGCGACCATAGCGAAGACGATCGCTCAGCCCTGCACACGCACTGCTGAAGCAATCTTGGACAGTTTCCGTTAGCACGGAACGGAGACTGTCCAAGATTGCCAGAACGGCGCAGACCGCTTCCGGTCGGATGGGGGAACCGACGGTCGGGGTCGCGCGTCCGACGGGAATGAGACCCGCATCGACGACCGCCGTCACGGTCGCGCTTCTGGCCGCGCTCCTGACCGGTTGCACAAGCGTCGACCGAGCCCCCACCACCACCTCTACCCGGCCCTCGGCCACCACCGCTACCGGCCCGGCCGCCCCGGCCACCGGCACCTTGCTGCCGACCACCGCCCCCACCGTCAGCGCCGAGGCCAGCGGGGTGGCCCCCCGAGTGACGTTGCGGGGCTCCGGCGGCTTCGCCGGGCGCGGTGACTCCATCGTCGTCGAGCCGGACGGTCAGTGGACCGTGACGGACCGGGCCGGCAGTCGGCGCAACGGCCGGCTCACCCCTGCCGACCAGGGCACTCTCGCGGGACTGGCCGCCGACCCCCGGCTCGCCGGCGAGGCACGGCAGCCGACCACCGCGACCAGTTGCGCGGACGTCATGCACTACCGCCTCACCGTGGGCAGCACCGAAACCGGGTACGCCGACTGCCCGGCCGAGGGGCCCCCACCGCCGGCAACCCAGGCGGTGGTCAAGCTGCTGCTGCGGGCCACCGGCACCTAGGTCAGGTAGTCCGGGGGCAGGCCGGTGCCCCGCAGCTCCGGCGGAAGATGGGCCACGTCGTTGACGGCGACCAGACTCGGCGGGCCGGCCGCGCTGTACCGGATGACGGTCAGCCCCGCGTTGTGCGAGTTCAAGCCCAGCCACCGCCACTCCGGCGCGTCGAGGGCGTGCCGCACCAGCCAGGCGATCAGGAAGCTGTGCGTCACCACCAGCTCGCGGACCGGCTCACCGCCGGCGGGCCCCGCACCGACCGGGCCGGCGAACCGCCGCACGGCGTCCGCCGTCACTCGCGGCCCGTCGGCCCGCTCGGCCGCCGAGAACTGCGTCAGGAATTCGGCGTACGCGGGCGGCAGGCCAGCCGGATCCGTGTCGTGTGGGAGGTGGTCGCCGGCCAGCTCCGTCTCGTACACCGGAACCTCGGGCAGCGACTTGGCGATCAGCTCGGCGGTCTGCGCGGCCCGGCGCAGCGGCCCGTGATGGACGGCGGCGAACCGCCGGGCTCGCAGGCGTTCACCCAGCAGGGTGGCCTGCCGCCGGCCGCGCTCCGACAGGCCGGTATCCGGTTCGCCGGCATCGGACGCACTCAGCTCGGACAGGTCCTGCTCGGCGTGTCGGCTCAGGTACAGCAACCGGGTCACCATGGCTCCCAGCTCAACACACCGGGAGGTACGGGTCGACCCGCACCTCCCGGTCCTGCGGCCGTCGGCTCAGTCGGCCCGTCCGGACGCCGCCCGCGCGAAGGTGACCGAGACCCACAGCCAGCCGGCCGCCACCGCCAGGCCGAACGCCACCATCACGGTCGGTGCCGGCCGGACGATCAGCGTCACCCAGGCCACCGCGAAGAACATCCCGGTCACCAGGCTGTACGCGGCGCGACCGCGCGCTCCCTGTCGGGCGGCCCGACGGGCCGCCACCACCGTCGCCACGATCAGCGACACGAAGGCCACCGCCGCCACCAGGAAGTGCAGGCCCCCGTGCCAACTGATCTCACCGGCGCCCCGCGGCGTACCGGCCGGGAACCCGTCGGCCGGGTCGGCGCTGAAGATCGCCGCCCCGACCAGGCCCAGGCCGTACAGCGCGAGCAGCCGGGGCAGCCAGACCGACCCCGTGGGGGTACGGCGGCGCAGCGCCTCGGCGGCCAGCGCGCAGAGCACCCCGGTGACGAGGAACGTGACGATCTGGATCCAGCCCAGCTCGCCGGTGCTCAACACGCTGACCGGATGGCGACGGAAGTCGAAGCCGTCCCGGGTCGCCGCCTGCACGATCGCCGAGCCGGCGAAGATCGGGCCGGCGAGCACCCCGCCGATCAGCAGCAGGCGGTCCCGACCGACGGCGGCCGGTCGTACCACGGGAAACGCCGCGGCCTGGCTCATCACCGCTCCCCTACGCCTGGGGGAACATCTGGCCGATGCGGATCCGGTTGCCGAACGGGTCCCGGATGCCGAAGTCGATCCCGTACGGGCGCTCGGTCGGCTCGTCGGTGATCTCGACGCCCTTCGCCACAAGATCCTCGTGCGTCTTGCGGGCGTCGTCCGTGGTTATGAAGAGGTACCCCCCGAGGGCACCCTTGGTGAGCAGCTCCCGGACCTGCTCGGCGGTGGCCGGGTCCAGCGCGGGCGGGCCCGGCTTCTCCAACAGGATCTCCCGCTCCGGGTCGCCGGGCAGGTTGACCGTCAGCCACCGCATGAAGCCGAGGTCCTGGTCGGTGTTGACCTCCATGCCGAGCTTGTTGACGTAGAAGTCAAGCGCGGCGTCCTGGTCGAGGACGTAGATCTGGGAGCGGCTGATCGCGTTCATCGTCATGCCCATGACGCTAGAGGTAGGCCGTGACCTGCGGCTTATCCAAAACTGCTTGGTCGGGTCCAGGCTTTGGTGAAGCACGACGGCACGTTGGCCGGCGCGACGCGCTGACGCCGGAAATCCGAGGGCGACTCCCCGACGATCTGCCGGAACGTCCGACTGAACGTGCCCAGACTGGCGAAGCCGACGGCGTAGCAGATGTCCGTCACGTCCCGGTCGGTCTCCACCAGAAACGACATCGCCCGCTCCACCCGGCGGCGTTGCAGATAGCGGTGCGGGGTCTCCCCGAAGGTGGCCCGGAAGGTGCGGATGAAGTGCGCCTGCGAGACGTACGCGATCCGGGCCAACGCGGGAATGTCCAGAGGCTCGGCGTACGCCCGGTCCATCGCGTCCCGGGCGCGCAGCATCGCCCGGTTCGACTCCTCCACTGCGCGACTCATCGACCCCCCGGTCTCACTTCGCTCGCCGCCGCAGCCCAGGCTACCGCCAGGCACCGCGCCGTCCGGCCGGGTAGCGCGCAACTCGACGTGTGTCAGGTGTGCCGTTGCCGGCACCAGCCGTCCGACCACCTATGCCGGGAACTTCCCGGCCACGGCGTGCTCGA
The DNA here is from genome assembly GCF_044456765.1 of Micromonospora sp. NPDC050784. Classification (NCBI taxonomy): domain Bacteria; kingdom Bacillati; phylum Actinomycetota; class Actinomycetes; order Micromonosporales; family Micromonosporaceae; genus Micromonospora; species Micromonospora sp. NPDC050784. The sequence goes on from NZ_JBITGG010000001.1 coordinate 302,345, forward strand.
GGTGTCGCACCCTTCCCTCTTCCAGCAGTTCCTTCAGCCGTCGCAGATTGGACCGCACTTCGGCGGCCGGGGGCTTCCCCATCAGCGTGAGACCGACGCGGCCCAGCCTCCCCAACGGCGCCTTCATCACCTCGAGAACCTCTGTCTGCCCGGCCCCGGGCGCCGGCCGGAAGGAGACTTCCCAGCAGGTGCTCAAGCCGGAAGGCGACACCGTCTCGTAGCGAATCAACTCGTTCGCGCGCTCCTCGGTCAGCCTCATCGTCCATTTGACGTGAATTCCCCAAGGGCCCTGAATCGTCCACCGAGTGGTCTTCGGTCCGATCGTCTCCACGCTCATCACGTCTCCCAGGAAACGCGGCATGTTTGTGAAGTCTCGGTAGAACCGGAAGGTGTCCTCCACGCTTCGGTTGATCGTCACGCATGCGTCGACCGGGCTCTCCTGCATGGCGTCCTCCCCATCCCTCTCGTTGACGGGCGCGTACCCGGCTCCCCGTCGTCGACTCTCCCGCCGCCCGTCTTTCCCCTCGGGTCAGCGCTGGCGGGCGGCGGTCTCCGATCACCGACAATTCCTCCGTGCCCAAACCGGAGGCGGAGGACGCCCTGCGCTGGCTGGCCAAACAGGGCGTGACGCCGCTCGGTAAGGGACGCTGGCGGGACTGGGTGACAGTCGAGTGCGGACCTTTGTCCCCGCTACGGGCGGCGCTGGCGGCTGGTGCTCGCAACCACTACCGCCACCCACGCCTGTGGGAACACAGTGCGCGGAACTCGCCCACTGACCTTCACCCTCGACGTGGTCCTGGCACCCGCGCACCCCAACTACGACCGGCCGGCGCCGGGTACGGCTTGCTGCTACGGCAGGGGCACGCTCGAACGACGCGGCCGTGATCCGTTGCAATGGTTGGATGTCGAGCGGCACCAGCTCGTCGCGGGCTACCCACCGGAAGCCATGCTCGACGGGACCCTCTCGCAAGTGCCGTTGTTGTCAACTGGTCGACTCGTGGCAGTGCCCGTCGGGAAAGGTCTGATGGAATTGGAGCCCCCGGCCGGGATCGAACCGGCGACATCTCGCTTACAAGGCGAGTGCTCTGGCCAGCTGAGCTACAGGGGCGCGTGCGTCGAGGTCAGCATAGCGACTGACGTCCGGATATCCCGATCGCGAGGCCTCCCGAGCATGGGAATCGTCAACAACCCGACGCACGGCCGTTTGACTCGGCGTCGATTGATGTCTGACCGTGCCCGAGTGACCGGAATGTGTAGCCCGCCTGGTGGGCTCGGCGGCCCCCCGCCTTGGCAGCACGGGTAAACGCGTTTACGGTTCACTGACACGGACGACAACCCGGGCGCCCCCGCGACCGGGCCGCCGTCCGCTGACCGGCACGGATACGTGCCGGTTGCTCCTTCACTCGGATCGTCCGGCACGTTCCTGCCGGTGAAAGGAAGCGCTTCACCATGGCTACGGTCACCTATTCCAAGGCGTCCCGGGTCTACCCGGGCCAAGAGCGTCCCGCCGTCAACGAGCTGGACCTCGAGATCGGCGACGGGGAGTTCCTCGTCCTGGTCGGCCCCTCCGGTTGCGGTAAGTCCACCAGCCTGCGGATGCTCGCCGGCCTGGAGGACGTGGACGCCGGTTCGATCTACATCGACCAGCGCGACGTCACCCACCTTCCCCCGAAGGCCCGCGACATCGCGATGGTCTTCCAGAACTACGCCCTCTACCCGCACATGACGGTGTACGAGAACATGGCGTTCGCCCTCAAGCTGCGCAAGACCTCCAAGTCGGAGATCGACCGGCGGGTCAAGGAGGCGGCCGGGCTGCTCCAGCTGGAGGAGTACCTCAGCCGTAAGCCGAAGGCGCTCTCCGGTGGTCAGCGTCAGCGTGTCGCGATGGGCCGGGCGATCGTCCGCGAGCCGCAGGTCTTCCTCATGGACGAGCCGCTGTCGAACCTCGACGCCAAGCTCCGTGTGCAGACCCGTACCCAGATCGCGTCGCTCCAGGCCAAGCTGGGCGTCACCACGGTCTACGTCACGCACGACCAGGTTGAGGCCATGACCATGGGTCACCGGGTCGCGGTGCTGCTCGACGGTGTCCTCCAGCAGGTGGACACCCCGCGGGCGCTCTACGACACCCCGGCCAACGTGTTCGTCGCCGGCTTCATGGGCTCTCCCGCCATGAACATCAAGACCGTTCCGCTCAACGAGCGGGGTGCCGAGTTCGCCGAGCTGCAGATCCCGCTGACCCGCGAGCAGGTCGAGGCGGCCCGCGCCGAGGGTGGCGACGGCAAGGTCACCGTGGGCTTCCGCCCGGAGGACTGCGAGCTGGTCAGCCCGACCGAGGGCGGAATGCCGGTCGTGGTCGAGCTGGTCGAGGACCTCGGCTCGGACGCCAACGTCTACGGCCACGCCGCGCTGGGTGGCAACTCGGAGCGCTTCGTCGTCCGCACCGACCGGCGCAACATGCCGAACATGGGTGACACCGTGTTCGTCAAGCCGGTCGCCGGTCGCAGCCACGTCTTCCACGCCTCCACCGGTGGCCGGATCTGACGTAACGCCGTACCGACAGGGGGCGGTCCGCTTCGGCGGGCCGCCCCTTCGTCGTACCCGAAGCGGTTCTTCACCCTGTGGAGCCAGCGCGGAGGTGGCTCTGTGGGGTGACTCGGCACGGCTGGCCGTTCTCGTAGCGTCACGGCGACCCGAACCGGAGGAGGCGCCGTGCCCACCGATCTCGCCCAGTCCGCTGCCCATCACCCGACCGCCCGCTCCCGGTCGTTCCGGGTGGTCCGCCTGGCCGGCCGCAGCCTCGCCTACTGCGCGACGCTGGTCCCGGTCGCCGTACTCACGCTGGTGACCGCCCCGTTGGGCGGGGCCGGCGCCGCCGTCGCACGCTGGCGCGCCCTGCGTACCACATTGCTCGGGATGCCACCGACGGCCGTGCCCGGCCGACGGCCCGGCACGGTCGCGGTGCTCGGCCACGCGCTGCTCAGCCTGCTCGTGGGCGCGGTGGCCCTGCTGCCACTCGGCGTCGAGCTGCTGATGGTGCTGCGCGGCGTGCTGTACGGCGTGGTGGACCCGGGGCCGTACGACCATTCCTGGGGTGGTCCGACCCGGGCCGGCGCGTGGCTGGCGCACTTCCTCGTCGGCCTGCCGTTGGCCGCCGCCGGGCTGGCCGCCCTGATCGGCATCGCCGCCGTGCACCAGCGGCTGACCCGACGCCTGGACGGCGAGCGCGGCCCACTCTGGTTGCTCCCGACAGTGCTGCTGATGGCGGTTGCCGGTGCGCTGCTCTTCGTCGCGTGGACCCGTCAGATCTGACCACGAAGGCCCCCTCCCGCACTCGGCGGAAGGGGGCCTTCGTCGACGTGCGTTACAGCTCGACGGAGCGCCGGCGGGCGACCTCGGCCAGGGCGACCGCCGCGGCCACACTGGCGTTGAGCGACTCGACCTCGGAGATCATCGGGATGCTGACGGTCAGGTCGCAGGTCTCCCCGACCAGGCGGGACAGACCGCGCCCCTCGGAGCCGACCACCACCACCAGCGGACCGACCGCGGCCTCCAGGTTGTAGAGGTCGGTGTCGCCGTCGGCGTCCAGGCCGACGACCATGAAGCCGGCGTCCCGGCACGCCTTCAGCGACCGGGTCAGGTTGGTCACCTGGGCCACGGGCACCCGCGCGGCCGCGCCGGCGCTGGTCCGCCAGGCGGTCGCGGTGATCCCGGCGGCACGACGCTCGGGTACGAAGACACCCTGCGCGCCGAACGCGGCAGCCGACCGGATCACGGCGCCCAGGTTGCGCGGGTCGGTGACACCGTCCAGCGCGACCAACAGCGGAGCCTGCTGCTCCAGGGCAGCGGCGACCATGTCCTCGAACGGCTGGTACGCGAAGGGCGGCACCTGCAAGCCGACGCCCTGGTGCAGCACGCCGCCGGTCATCCGGTCCAACTCGGCGCGGCTGATCTCCAGGTTGGCGATGCCCCGGTCGGCGGCGGTCCGGATGATCTCGTTGACCCGGTCGTCCATGTCGATGCCCTGGGCGGTGTAGAGCGCCGTCGCCGGCACGTTGGCGCGCAGCGCCTCCAGCACCGGGTTACGACCGACCAGCAGCTCCGGGGTGTCCTTGGACGGGTTGGACTTGCGCCCCGGCGTGACCCGCGGACCGGACCGCCCGGTGGGCTTGCCGCCCCGTCCGCCGGTGGCACCGCGACCGACGGGTACGCCCCGACCGCCGCCCCGACCCCAGGTGGTGTCCTTGCTACCGGGCTGACCGATCTTGGGGGCGCGCCCCTCCTCGGCCGCCGCGCGGCGCTCCTTGTCCTGCTTCCAGGCGGTGCGCTGGGGCAGCTTCTCGGTGCCCGAGTAGCCCTTGTGCCAGGGACGCTCGTCCGCGGGCAGGGTGCGACCCCGCCCGGCCAACGAGTCCTTGTTCTTGCCGCCGGTGCCCTTGGGGGCGCCTGCCTTCGACGTCAGTCGCCGGCCACGGCGCTGCGAGTTGCCGGCCATCAGTCCTGCTCTCCAATAGTCCAACGGGGGCCCTGGGGGGTGTCCTCGACCACCACGCCGGCCAGCTTGAGCTGGTCACGCACGGCGTCCGCGGCGGTCCAGTCCTTGCGGCCCCGCGCCTGCGCACGCTGCTCCAGGGCCAGCGCGATCAGGGAGTCCACCACGGCACGAAGGTCGTCCGATCGGCCGCCACCGGTCCAGGCCGGGTCGAGGGGGTCGATCCCGAGAATATCCAGCATTGCCCGCACCACGGCCAGCGTGGTGCGGACGGTCACATCGTCGCCGACGCTCAGCGCGGTGTTGCCGTCCCGAATGTGCTGTTGCAGCACGGCCAGCGCGGCGGACGTGTTGAGGTCGTCGTTCATCGCCGCGACGAAGCCGGCGGGCAGCTCACCGAGCTGCCCGGCACCGACCCGCTCGACGGCCCGCTGCACGAAACCCTCGATCCGCCGGTACGCGGTGGCCGCGTCGCGCAGCGAATCCTCCGAGTAGTCGATCACCGAGCGGTAGTGCGCGGCGGCGTAGTAGTAGCGCAGCTCCACCGGCCGCGCCCCGAGCGAGTCCACGTACGCCAGGTCCAGTGCGTTGCCGGCGGACTTGCCCATCTTGGCCCCGCCGATGCTCAACAGCCCGTGGTGCACCCAGTAGCGGGCGAACGGCAACCCGGCCGCCTGGGACTGGGCGATCTCGTTCTCGTGGTGCGGGAACGTCAGATCCAGCCCACCACCGTGGATGTCGAACTCCGGGCCGAGGTAGCGCCAGCACATCGCCGAGCACTCGATGTGCCAGCCCGGACGGCCCAACCCCCACGGCGAGGGCCAGTAGGCGTCCGCCGGCTCGTCCGGTTTGGCACCCTTCCACAGCGCGAAGTCGCGCGGGTCCCGCTTGCCCCGATCCGGGGCGTCCCCGGCGGACTGCATGGCGTCCGGAGACTGACCCGACAGCGACCCGTACGCCGGCCAGGACGCCACGTCGAAGTAGACGTCGCCGGAGCCGTCACTCGCCGGGTACGCGTGCCCGTCGGCGATCAACTTCGTGATCAGCTCATGCATCTCGGGGATGTGCCCCGTGGCACGCGGCTCATACGTGGGCGCCAGCACGTTCAGCGACCGGTACGACTCGGCGAGCAGCAACTCGTTGGCGTACGCGATCGACCAGAACGGACGACCCTGCTCGCCGGCCTTGACCAGGATCTTGTCGTCGATGTCGGTCAGGTTGCGAATGAAGGTGACCTCGAAGCCGGCGGCCAACAGCCAACGGCGCAGGACGTCATAGTTGACGCCGGAGCGAAGATGACCGATGTGCGGCGGGGCCTGGAGGGTGAGACCACACAGGTAGACCCCCACCTTGCCGGCTTCCCGCGGGACGAAGTCCCGCACCGATCGGGTGGCGGTGTCATACAGGCGTAGCGTCACCGTACAAGGGTAGCTGTCCGTGCCTGTCCGGGTCCGCCGGTGCCGGGTCGTACGCTGCCAGGCGTGGATGCGACCGCACGCTCCGGTGGCTCCGGTGACACGCCAGCCGACCCCACCGCCCCCACCGACCCGGCCTCCGCACGGGCCACTGGGCCTGCCGACGCGGTCTTCGGACGGGCCTCCGGGTCCGCCGACGCGGCCGACGCTGGCGTGAGGCGGGCCGACGCGGCCTTCGGGCCGGCCGATGCTGGCGTGGGGCGGGCCGACGCGGCCTTCGGACGGGCCTCCGGGTCCGCCGCCGCGGCCGACGCCGGCGTGGGGCGGGCCGACGCGGTTGCCGGGCGGGGCGGGGAGACGTCGCAGACGCTGGACCGGGGTCTGCGGCTGCTGCACCTGGTCGCCGACGCCTCTGGCGGTCTGACCGTCACCGAGGCCGCGAATCGGCTCGGTATCGGCCGGGCCGCCGTTTACCGGCTGGTCAGTGCGCTGACCGGGCACGGCATGCTGCGCCGCGACGGAGACGGTCGGCTGCGCCTCGGGGCCGGGTTACTGCACCTGGCCCGACGCGCCCAGCCGCTGCTCGCCGAGGGTGCGCTGCCCGCGCTACGCCGTCTCGCCGAGCAGGCCGGCGCGACCGCGCATCTGACCGTCGTCGAGGGTGGAGAGGGCGTCGCCCTGGCCGTGGTCGAGCCGAGCTGGACGTCGTTCCACGTCGCATACCGGGCCGGGGCACGGCACCCACTGGACCGAGGAGCGGCCGGCCGGGCGATCCTGGCCGGTCGAGCCGGGATGACAGAGCCGGTGAGTAGCAGCGGAGAGTTACAGGCCGGGGCGTACGGGGTGGCCGCACCGGTGCTCGGCGTACCCGGCCTGGAGGCCAGCGTCGGCGTGGTCGCGCTCGCCCCGCTGGACGTCGACACCATCGGCCCCCAGGTGCTGGCCGCCGCCCGAGCCATCACCACCGCCCTCAGCTGACCCCGCCCGCCGCCCCGCTCACCCCCACGCGTCACCTCACTGCCGCGCGGGCCACCTCAGCGCCGCGAGTCACCTCAGCGCCGCGCGCCCGGCGGTCCCCGTGGCTTGATCCACTCGGGTTCAAGGAAGGCGAGTGGATCACCGCCCGTCGACGGCCCCAATGCCGGATTGGTCGGCCTTCTGGCCGTGCCATAGCACGATCGGCGGGCGGATTCGTGGTTGTCCACAGGTCCGGCGGCACGCGTGGGCCAGGTTGTCCACAGGGGTTTCGGTGGCCAGTCGGTCGTCGGCAGGCTGCTCGGCATGCCACCACGTCCGCATCGCCCCGACGCCCTGGCCTGGCAGGTCTTCCGCGGCTCCGACGCTGTCCGGGACGGCCTGCTCACCGAACATCAGCTGCGCAACTCCGCCTGGGTGCGGTTGCGCCACGACATCTACGCCGATTCGCGGCTGGACCGGGACCACGCCCTCGCCTGTCGCGCCGCCCTCCTCCGGCTACCGCCCGGAGTGGTGGTCGGTGGCCCGTCGGCCGCCTACCTGCACGGCGTCCCACACGCCGCGAGCTTCACCGACGATGTGCACGTCCTCGTGCCCCGGCCGCTGCGGATCGGCCCACAGCGCGGCCTCCGCGTGCACGTCAACGCCATCACCCCACTCGCGGCGAGCGAGATCCCTGAGCCGGCCGTGCCAACCACACGGCGATCGGCAGGCACAAGACGACCATCAGGCCAGCCACCGGACGCGGGCCGGCCGCCAGGTGCAGGACATCAGTCAGCCGCAATCCAACCGCCAGATGCAGGCCGAGTGCCGGACGCGGGCCAACCGCCAGGTGCAGGCCGAGTGCCGGGCGCGGGACGACCGCCGAGCGCTGGGCGTCCACGTGATGCAGCGCGACCTACGGGAGTAGGGCGCCCACCTGCCGGCGGAGCGTCACCACGCCCAGCACGGCAGCTCTCCCGCCCGGTGGCCGTGCCCGTCGGAGCAGGGGGCATGGTGGCGGCCGGTAGTGGCGATGGGTGGGTGGCGGCCAGCCCGCCCAGGTCCAGGGGGCGGGACCTGCCGATCCCGCGGTCCGACCCCGGGCGGGCCGCCTGGGAGACGGCTGTCTGGCTCGACCCGATCCGGGCGGTGGCCATCGTCGACTCGCTGCTCGGGCAGGGGCTGGCCGATCGCGACACCCTGGCAGTCATGGCTGCCCGCAATGCTGACCGGCCGGGTGGGCGACGAGCGCGGTGGGTGTTCGACCTGGCCGACGGAGGAGCCGAGTCTCCGCCGGAGTCACACCTACGCGTGCGGTTGGTGCTGGGCGGGCTGCCGCGCCCGGCGGTTCACCATCCGGTACGCCTGCCCACCGGCATCGTTCTGCACCCCGATCTGGCCTGGCCGCGATATCGGGTGGCGGTGGAGTACGACGGGAAGTGGCACTCCGACGCGGAGCAGCTGCACCGCGACCGCCGTCGGCTGAATCAGCTGGTCGCCGCGGGTTGGCTGGTCCTGCACGTGACCAGGCGACGGTTGCACGGCGAGTTCCCGGCTGTGCTTCGAGAGGTACGCGACGCGCTGGTCAGCCGTGGGTGGCGACTGGGATCGTCCACATGACCAGGATCAACTCGGGTTCCTGGAAACCGCGCCATCCCTCAGGCACCAACACCGCGCCTTCAGGGAAACCGAGTCGATCATGACCGAACCCCGAACGGCGGGTACCGGAAGGCGGAGCCGTGAGACGGCGGGCACCGGACCCGGACCCGGACCACGACCGCCGGGCCCGGACGACGACGGGCAGCGGCCCTGGACGGCCCAGGGCCCGGTCGACGAGTGTCGACCGGGCCCCGGGGGCGGTGGCAGTTGGGCCACCTCCGCAGTGCGATGTGCGTTACGGGCGGGCGTTCGGCTTGAGCGGGGTCTTCACCGCCGCGTAGGCGTCGACGATCCCGTAGCCGTAGAAGCCGTTGAAGTTGACCCCACCGGCGCAGTACGCGTCGTAGGTCTCGTCCCGGCCCTCGTTGCGGTACTGCTGGAGGCGCGGCTCCGGGCAGGCGTGCTCGGCGGCCGTGCGGTAGAGGTGCTGCTCGACCTGGTCCGGCGACATCCCGAAGCCAGTCCGACCCTGCGCCTTGCCGTACCGGCTGACGATCAGCGCGGCGACACCGGCGGCGTGCGGGGACGCCATCGAGGTGCCCTGGAGGTAGGTGTAGTACCCGCACTCACCGTTGGTCTTGCACTGCTTGAACACGCTCGTGGCGACGCGCGGATCGATGTTGCCGTCCGCGTCCACCTTGGGGTCCGGGATGGTGGCGGAGATGGGCTCCTCCTGGAGCACCTTCAACGGGTAGCTGGAGAGGATCCGGTTGCCGGGGGTGTTGTACGTCGGGGTCCCGAAGCCGTCCCTCGCGAATCCACCGGGCGCGGCGACCGAGATCTGCTCGGTGCCGTAGTTGGAGAAGTCCGACTTCTTGCCGGACGGGCCGACCGACGACACACCGATCACGTGCGGACCCTCGGTGGGCAGGTCCCAGCAGCTCTCGTTGTCGATCGGTCGGTCGTACGGGTCGGCGCCGTAGTCGGGGCTCGTGGTGTCGGTCCGCGGCGCGCCCAGGTCCTCGTTGTTGTTGCCGAGCGCACCGACGAGGGTGACGCCCTTGTTGTGCGCGAAGATCAGCGCCCGATTCATCGCCTTGATGATGGCCCGCTGCTCGGCCTGGTCCTCCGGCGAGTCGGCCGGGTTGGCGGTGCAGTTGTAGAGCCACGGGTCGACGTAGAACGACATGTTGACCACGTCGATCCCGGACCGGCCGGCGTAGACCAGGGCGTTGACCACCGGGTCGAGGAAGAAGTAGCCGGAGTCCTGGCCGCCCTTGAGTTCGACAAGCGAGACGTTCGGGGCGACGCCGGAGAGGCCGAAGCCGTTGGCTGCGGCGCCGATGGTGCCGGCCACGTGGGTGCCGTGCCCGCCGTCGTCGGTGCCGACCGGGTCGAGGCAGCTCGCCACCTCGCAGGGGCCGTCCACGTCGGTCAGGTCGGGGGCGAAGTTACGCGACAGCGACCAGTTGAAGTTCGGCGCGATGTCCGGGTTGCTCGCGTCGACACCGGTGTCCAGTACGCCGACGGTCACCCGACGGTCGCCCGGCTCGATCTTGCGGGCCTTGTCGGCCTGGATCATCTCCAGGCCCCACAGCTTGTCATCAAGCGGATCGAGCTTGGCGCCCTTCTTGGCACCGGCACCAGCACGAGCGCCGGCACCAGCCGTCAGGTGCTCCTGCTCGACCCGGTCCAGCTTCGGCTTGCGCCCGATGGCCTTCTGCTCGGCGGCGCCGATCAGCGTCGGCGCGGCGGTCGCCCTGGCCGCGAAGTCGGCGCGGTCGCTGCTGACCTGGAACATGCCGACCTCGTCGGACCGGGACACCACAGTGCCGCCAGCTGCCCGGATCGCGGCGACGGCCGTGTCGGCGGCGACGCCATCCTCGGCGACGACCGTGAAGGTGCGGGATTCGCTCGGCGCGGCGTTGGCCGGCACACCCAACCCCGTAGCCGTAAGTGCCAGCACTGCCGCGGTCGCGACCGTGCGGGCGGTGAAGCGCTTGCTCACCACATCGGATCCTCTCGTTGAGGGACGTGGCAGCCATCACACAACACCGTTCCGGATTACGCCAGTTGAGCGCCCGTTATGGCCGTGAATCCCGCCAGCGCGGCTGGCAGATCGGCCATGCCGGAGACTTCGGCGTCGGGCGTGCAGCCGGGTGGGCGAGGCAGGCCGAGCCGGTTCAGCCACACCGATCGCAGACCGGCCCGCCGAGGCGCCACCACGTCGTGCTCCCACGAGTCGCCGACGTACACGATCTGCTCGGCCGGCACCCCGGCCGCCGCGACCACCGCGGCGTAGAACTCTGGGGCCGGTTTCTTGAGCAGGCCGTTCTCGTGCGCGTACAGCTCGAAGGCGAACTCGCCGGCGAGCCCGCACCGTTCGGCGCGGCTGTTGCCGTTGGTGGCGAAGCCCAGCGTGTACCGGTCGCGCAGCGTGGCCAGCGCCGGTGGTACGTCCGGAAACGGTCGGGTGAGAGCGAAGCGCTGGGCGAAGAAGAGGTCGGCGATCTCGTCCAGGTGGTGGACCAGCGCAGCGCGGGCCAGCGACCGGGCCAGTGCGGCGCGCCGGATCTCCGCCACCGGGGCGGCGCTCAGTTCGCCGAAGACCGCGCCCCAGTCCGACTCCAGATCGGCGAGCGTCACCCCGGCCGCCGCCGATGTGCGTCGCCGCATCTCGTCGAGGACGGCCACCAGCCCGCCCGTGACCGCTGGACGCAGGTCCAGCAGCGTCTCGTCAGCATCGAACACCACAGTGGTCAGCACGACGCCCACTCTCCCACCGCCCGTCGAACTCACCGCCCGTCGAACTCGCCGCCCGCCGAACTCACCGCCCAACGACAAGCGCCGACCATCAGCAGCACACCGACCGCCGAACCTCACCTGCCGTCAAGCGCCAGCTCAGGCTCGGGCGAGGCCGCCGCCGTCGCGGGCGTCGTTGGTGACCCACGCAGCTCGTCGAGGCGTACCAGGGCGACGCCGGCAACGATCAGCGTGCCGCCGAACAACTGCCAGCCGGTGGGCAACTCGTTCAGGAAGAGCCAGGCGATCAGCACCGCGAAGAGCACCTCGGTCAGCCCGACGAACGACGACAGTCGGGGGCCGAGGATCCGGGTGCCGGCGATACCGGCGAGGTACGCGATGACGGCGGCCACCAGCGAGAGCCCGGCGATGGGCAGCAACCAGGTGGTGGTCTGTCCGGCGAAGGTGACCTCGCCGAAGGTCGCGTGCAGTGGCAGCAGGCCGGTCAGCCCGATGAGAAGCAGCACGGCGGCGCCGACGGCCATTCCGCCGCTGGCCATGGCGACCGAGGGTAGCCGGGGGTCGACCCGGCCGGCGAGCACGAAGTACCCGGCCAGGCCGAACGCCGCGCCCAGTCCCCAGAGCACACCCACCGGGTGGAAGTCGGCGGTGCCGGCGAGGTCGAGCACGAATGCCAGCCCGGCCAGCGCGGCCACCGACCCGGCGACGGTGAGCCGGCGGGGCGGTTGCCCGTGCCGTAGCCACATCCAGACCACGACGAGGATGATGCCCAGGTATTCCAGCAGTAGCGCGACACCGACCGGCAGGTAGCGTACGGCGTTGAAGAAGCACACCTGGGCCAGGGCGACCCCGAGGAGCCCGAACAGCCCGATGGCCGTGGCGTTGCTCCGCAGCACGTGCCATTTACCTCGCAACGACAGCAGGGCGGGGATCGCCAGCACCAGGGCGGCCACGCCGACGCGGGCGATCACAGCGGACTCGGCTGACCACCCGGCCTCGATGAGCGATCGCGCGAAGGTACCGGAGGTGGCGAAGGTGACTGCGGAGAGCAGCGCCAACCCGACGCCGGCAGCAGGTCGTGAGTCCATGTCGCGCTCCTCGGGATGGGCATCATGTCATGAGCAAACTATCCTTGTGCTGATGACGCTAGGCGGAAGCCATGACAGGAGTCAAGTTGCTATTCGCTCATGACACCGAGTGTTCGCTGATCGCCGCCGCGGCGTTGGTCAACACCGCAGGTCGGGACGGTGAGTTGCTGCCCGACATCGCGGCGCTGGACGCGTTCTTCGTCCGCTACTCCTACAGCGGTCGGCACGAGCACACCGACGCCGAGCTGCAGGCCGTCCGCGAGCTGCGGCCCCAGCTGCGCCGCATCTGGTACGCCGAACCACCCGAGATCGTCGCGGTGGTCAACGGTCTACTGCTGGAACACAAGGCACTGCCCCAGCTCATCGAGCACGACGACGAGCCGTACCACCTGCACGCCGTGCCCCGCGACGCGCCGCTGGCCACCCGGATCGCGGTAGAGGCCGCCATGGCGATGGCCGATCTGGTCCGCGCCGGCGAGCTGAGCCGGCTGCGGATCTGCGAGTACCCGGACTGCGACAACGTGGTCGTCGACCTGTCCCGCAACCGGTCCCGGCGGTTCTGCGAGGCCGGCTGCGGCAACCGCGCCGCAGTGACCGCCTACCGCGCCCGCCGGGCCGCCGGCCGCTCCTGACCGACGGTCGCCCACTCCTCGGCCCGCACCTCGTACTCCACCTCGCCGTGCTCGGTGCCCGGAATCGGGTCGTCCCACTGCAGGTGGAAGGTCCGCACGTAGTGCAGCCCGGCCTTCACCATCACCCGCCGGGAGCGTTCGTTGACACTCATCGTCTCGGCCCAGACCCGACGCAGCCCGACGGTGTCGAAGGCGTACCGGACCAACGCCCGCGACCCCTCGGTGGCCAGCCCCCGCCCCCACGTCGAGCGGCGCAGCCGGTAGCCCAACTCGGCCTCGGCGCCGTCCTCCGACGGGTCGAGCGCGAACCAACCCAGGAACTCGCCGGACTCCCGATCGTGCGCCGCCCACCGACCCAACCCGGGATGCCTGTCGTACTGGGCCAGCAGCCTCGGCAACTGCTCGTCGCGCACGGTGGCCAGCGGGGTCGCGACGCCACCGGTGAGAAACCGCATCACCTCGGGATCGCTGTCCAGCTCGACCAGCGCGTCCACGTCGGCCATGGTCAGCCGCCGCAAACGCAGCCGCTCGGTCCCCGCCGGCACACCCGCGCCATCGTCACCCATAGCCCGGATCATCCGTCCTGCTCAGGACCCCGTCGAGCCGTTTACCCGAGCCACCAAGATCCACGCGGGAAACCCGGACCGCCGTCGCGGGCGAGGTGGTCGGGTCAGCGCGGAGGCGCGCCAACGAAGAGCCGCCAGGAGTACGCGTGCGGTGCCGCTCCCCGTCCCCCGGGATCTGCCGACGCCGCGCGGGACCGCCCGCTCCCCCGTGCCGGGCGGTCCCGCCCCCGGACCAAGCCGACCGGCCACACAAGATCGTGCTCGATCGTGGAAGTAGTGGGGGTCCTACCGCGCGGAGACCACTACTTCCCGGATCGAGCACGGTCTTGGCGCTGTGACGCCGCCGGGGCGCGGGGTGATGCCACGAACGAGTCAGCTCGAAAGGACCGCAACACCATGTCCCGGACCACCCTGGACGATCGCGCGACCACACCCCGGTCGACCGCACCTGCCGCTGCGTCCGCTCTGGCTCTGCCGGGTCTGCGCCGCGCCCTGGCCGTGCCCGGTCGCCCGGCTCGCCCTCCGCCAGGGGTTCGCGCACGACCAGATCGGGTTGAGCATCTACCTGTGCACGGCCCTGCACGAGGCGGCTGCCGACCTTTACGGGCTCAACCCGCACGACGGCCCGGACCCCGCAGCGCTCTTCACCCGCTTCCTCGGCTGGGCGAGACCACGGCACCTGCGCTGAGCACGAACGAGGCAGGGCTGGGCGGCCAGGCCGGATCAGGGGTGGGTCATCCGGAGTAGGTCCAACGTCTCGTCGAGCTGGGTCTCGGTGAGCTTGCCGGAGTCGACGTGGCCCCGGGAGATCACCACCTCGCGGATCGAGGTCTGCTTGGCCAGCGCCTCCTTGGCGATCGACGCGGCCTCGTCGTACCCCAGGTAGCGGTTGAGTGGGGTGACGATCGACGGTGAACCCTCGGCGTACGCCAGACAGACCTCGGCGTCCGCGACCAGGCCGGCCACCAGGCGGTCGGCGAAGAGCCGGCTCACCGCGGAGAGCAGCCGGATCGACTCCAGCAGGTTGCGACCCATCACGGGGAGCATGACGTTCAGCTCGAAGTCGCCCTGCGATCCGGCGAACCCGACCGCCGCGTCGTTGCCGATCACCTGGGCGCAGACCTGCCGCATCGCCTCGGCGACCACCGGGTTGACCTTGCCCGGCATGATCGACGAGCCGGGCTGGAGGTCGGGGATGCGCAGCTCACGCAGACCTGCGCGGGGGCCGGAACCCATCCAGCGGATGTCGTTGGCGATCTTGTAGAGGCCGATGGCCACCGTCCGCAACTGCCCCGAGGTCTCCACCAACGCGTCCCGCGCGCCCTGCGCCTCGAAGTGGTTACGCGCCTCGCTCAGCGGCAACCCGGTCGACTCACGCAGCTTCTCGATCACGGCGGCGGCGAAGCCGAGCGGGGTGTTGATCCCGGTGCCGACGGCGGTGCCGCCCAGCGGCAGCTCGGCCAGTCGGGGCAGCGCGCCCTCCAGGCGTTCGATCCCGTAGCGGACCTGGGCGGCGTACCCGCCGAACTCCTGGCCGAGGGTGACCGGCGTGGCGTCCATCAGGTGCGTACGCCCGGCCTTGACCACCGTCTCGAACTCCGCGGCCTTGGCCTCCAGCCCAGCCGCCAGGTGGGCCAGCGACGGCAGCAGGTCCTCCACGATGAACTGGGTGGCCGCCAGGTGGATCGAGGACGGGAAGACGTCGTTGCTCGACTGGGAGGCGTTGACGTGGTCGTTCGGGTGCACCGGTGAGCCCAGCTCACGGCTCGCCAGGGTGGCGATCACCTCGTTGGTGTTCATGTTCGACGACGTGCCCGATCCGGTCTGGAACACGTCCACCGGGAACTGGTCGTCGTAACCGCCGTCGGCCACGTGCGCGGCGGCGGCGGCGATGGCGGCGGCCACGTTGGCGTCGATCACGCCCAGCTCGCCGTTGACCTCGGCTGCCGCGCCCTTGATCTGGGCGAGGGCCTTGATCTGGGCCGGTTCGAGGCCCCGGCCGGAGATCGGGAAGTTCTGCACTGCACGCTGGGTCTGCGCCCGCCACAGCGCCTCGGCGGGCACCTCCACCTCGCCCATCGAGTCGCGTTCGATGCGGTAACCGGTCGCCTCTGGAGTCGTCACGCGTACCATCCTGCCGCGCCCGTGGCCGACTCGCAGATGATCCGTCAGCCCAACTCGGCCAGCAGCCGTTTCACCTCGTGCCGCTCCGGCGAGTCGATCTGCGTGAACAGTGCCAGTGCTCGGAGCCAGTGTGACCGGGCCATGGCGGGGTCGGTGTCCCGCAGACAGTGAGCGATACCGTCCAGCGCGTGGGCCTGCTCGTGCCGGGCGTCCATCCGGATGGCATCGGCGAGCACCCGCCGGTGCAGGTCCACCGCGCTGGCCACATCCCCCTGGTCGAGGAGCGCGCGGGCCAGCAGGTTGCGCGACAGGCAGGCGGCGACGCGGTCTCCCGACTGGGTCATCGCAGCGAGCGCCGAGCGGTGCAGCATCGCGGCCTCCTCGGGCCGGCCGAGAATCCGCTCGATGCTGCCCAGTTCGTTGAGGACCTCGCCCTCGCCGAAGCGGTTGCTCTCCCGGCGCTTGAACTGCAAGGCCAGCCGGAGGAACCGGCGCGCACCCGGGTAGTCGCCGAGTCGGGCCCGCACCGTGCCCAGGTGACCGAGGGCGTTGAACACGTTGTTCATGTCCCCGATCTCGCGGGCCAGGCGCAACTGGCGCCGCGAAACCTCCCGCGACTCCGGGTAGCGACCCCACGCCAACAGCAACAACGCCTGGTTGTTGAGGATCGCGATGACTTCCACCGGCTGATCGCCGGCGGAGACGAGCGCCAGGGCCGCGGTGGCGTGGGCCATCGCGGGAGCCAATTGCCAGCTCGCTCCGTACGCCACGGTCAGGTTCCGCCGGACCGTCGTCTCACCACGTCGGTCGCCGAGCCGCTGACGCAACCGGAGCGCGAGCTCCATCAACTCGATGGCCTCCGGAGACCGTCCCAACCGGAAGTAGGCGGAGGCGAGATAGTTCTGCACGGTGGCGACGGCCCCCGCGTCGCCGAGCTGCTCGGCGGCGCGCAGTGCGACGGTGTGCGTGTCCACCAGCTCGTCCAGGTGGCCGTGGGAGAACAGGTAGAACCAGGACGTGCGGGCCAACTGCCAGCAACGTTCGAGATGCCCCTCGGCGGCGGCCAGCCGCACCAGCGCCGGAAGCGCGGCCCGGTTGGCGTCGAACCAGCCGGTGCCGTCCAAGGCGGATGCTCGCACGAGATCGGCTCGGGGAGGCTCCGGCAGCACCAGGACGGATCGGCTGGCCGCCGGCTCCATCCGGCTCGCGATGGCGTGGGCCACATGCAGGTGATGATCAAGTAGCCGTACCGTGGCGGCGGTCCGTTGCGCAGCGGTCTCGACCGTTTCCAGCAACTGTCTGGCGTACTCGCGCATCAGGTCGTGGTACCGGAAGCGGCCGGGTTCCGGCTCGTCGACGAGGTGCGCGTCGACGAGACTGTCCAGCAGATCCTGGGCGTCCGGCAGCGGCAGGTCGACGACCGCCGCCGCCAGCCGATCGTCGAGGAAACCTCCCGGATGCAGCGCCAGCAGCCGGAACATCTGCTGCTGGTCGGGGTCGAGCTGTGCGTACGACAGGGCGAAGGCCTGCCCGACGGAGCGTTCGCCGGCCGACAGCTCGGTCAGGGTGTCCCGTCCGGTGGCGAGCCGGTCCGCCAGGTCGCGGACCCGCCATCGGGGTCGGTGGGCGAGCCGGGCCCCGGCCAGTCGGATCGCCAGCGGCAGGTGGCCGCAACGCGCGGTCACCTCAACAGCCGCCTCCGGCTCGGCGGCGACCCGGTCGACGCCCGCCACCCGGCCGAGCAACTCCACGGCCTCGTCGGGGTCCAGCACAGCCAGTGACGACGGCTTGCCACCATCCAACCCCGCGAGCCGTCGACGGCTGGTGATCAACGTGAGGCTGTCCTGCCCGTTGGGCAGCAGCGGGGCGACCTGCGCTGCGCTGGCGGCGTTGTCGAGCACGACGATCGCCCGCCGTCCGGACAGCTCGCTTCGCCAGAGGGCCGCGCGTTCGTCGATGTCGGCAGGGATGTGGTCCCCGCGGACACCGAGCTGGCGGAGCAGCGAGGCAAGGGCAGCGGTGGGCGGTACCGGTTCACGTTCGCTGTGCCCGTGCAGGTCGATGAAGAGGTGCGCGTCCGGGTAGCGGTCCGCGAGCGCGTTGGCGAGGTGCACGGCCAGCGTGGTCTTCCCGCTGCCTGCCATGCCGTCGACGAGTTGGACCCGGGCGTCGTCCTCCTCGATCTCCTTCACCAGCCGCGCGACCGTCTCCTGCCGTCCGGTGAAATCGCTGATGGCCCGGGGCAGCGCCCGGACCGGGGTGAAGGACCGCTCGTCCGGGCCGGTCAGTGCCAGGTCGCCGGCGAGTATTCGCTGGTGGAGCTCGTGCAACGCGGCACCGGGCTCGATGCCCAGCTCGTCGGCGTGGATTCGCCGACCCTCCCGGTAGACGGCGAGCGCGTCAGCCTGTCGGCCGACCGCGGACAGGGCGAGCATCAACTGACCACGGAGCCGCTCGCGCAACGGATGCCGGTCGACGCTTTCGGTCAGCTCGTCGAGCAGATCGGCGGCCTGCCCGAGGCGCAACTCGACGTCGACGCACTCCTCCAGCACGGTGAGGCGTTGCTCGTCCAGCGTCTGCGCGCGCCGGCGGACGCTGCGACTGGGTATTCCACTGAGGGCCGTCCCTCGCCATAGCGCCAGGCCGGCGCGGAACCGCTTGCGCGCCTCACTCGGTCTGCCGGCGGCGACGGCAGCCCGGGCTTCCTCCACTGCCCGGGCGAAGACCTCGGCGTCGAGGTCGGCCGGCAGTATTCGTACGCCGTACCCGACCGGGTCGGTCACGATGATCTCGGGAGACAGCCCGAGTTCGACGAACCGGCGCCGCAGCCGGGACACGCACGTCTGGAGCTGAGCGCGGGCGGTGGCCGGCGGGCCGTCCTCCCAGACCGCGTCGATCAGCTCCTCGACCGGGACCACACGGCCGGAGCGCAGCAGCAGAATGGCGAGCACGATCCGGTCCCGACCGGCGGTGACGGTGGATTCGCCACCGCCGACGCGCAGAGGCCCCAGGATCCCGAACCGCATCTGCTCTCCCGCTGTGATCGTGCAACTTCCAGGAGCGTAGCCCTACGGTCACGGATAGCCGCGCTCCGGTGATAGTGATCTGAGAGCGGATCGAGGGTGGTCCACCGGAGACTCAGTCCGGGTTGTCGGTGACGGCATCCGACGGGGGCGGTGCGCCCGTCCCACCCCAGCGGGGCGGGCGTACCGATGTCGGTGAGCACAGGCGACGAAGAGGGTGCCGGGCGAAACCGCCCGGCACCCTCTTTCCGTTGCTGTCGGGTCAGCGGCGGCCGACGGTGAGCACCGGCTTGGTGACCTCGGCGAAAAAGTCGTTGCCCTTGTCGTCGACCACGATGAAGGCGGGGAAGTCCTCCACCTCGATCTTCCAGACCGCCTCCATGCCCAGCTCCGCGTATTCGAGCACTTCGACGTGCTTGATGCAGTCCTGGGCGAGGCGGGCCGCGGGGCCGCCGATCGAGCCGAGGTAGAAGCCGCCGTGCTGCTGGCAGGAGCGGGTCACCTGACCCGACCGGTTGCCCTTGGCCAGCATCACCTGCGAGCCGCCGGCGGCCTGGAACTTCTCCACGTAGGCGTCCATCCGGCCGGCGGTGGTCGGGCCGAACGAGCCGGACGCGTACCCCTCGGGGGTCTTCGCCGGGCCGGCGTAGTAGACGGCGTGGTCACGTAGGTACTGCGGCATCGGCTCACCGGCGTCCAACCGCTCGGCGATCTTGGCGTGCGCGATGTCCCGGGCGACGACGAGCGGCCCGGAGAGCGAGAGGCGCGTCTTCACCGGGTACTTCGACAGCTCGGCGCGGATCTCGTCCATCGGCCGGTTGAGGTCGACCCGGACGACCAGCTCGGCGTCGAGCGAATCGTCGGTGACGTCGGGCAGGAACCGCGCCGGGTCGGTTTCGAGCCGCTCCAGCCACACGCCCGACGGGGTGATCTTGGCGACGGCCTGGCGGTCCGCCGAGCAGGAGACGGCGATCGCCACCGGGCAGGACGCGCCGTGCCGGGGCAACCGGACCACCCGTACGTCGTGGCAGAAGTACCGCCCACCGAACTGCGCGCCGATGCCGAAGTTGCGGGTCAGCTCCAGCACCTCCGCCTCCAGCTCCAGGTCGCGGAAGCCGTGCGCGCTCATCGAACCCGAGGTCGGCAGTGCGTCAAGATACTTGGCGCTGGCGTACTTCGCGGTCTTCAGTGCGTACTCGGCGGAGGTGCCGCCGATGACGATGGCCAGGTGGTACGGCGGGCAGGCAGCGGTGCCGATCAGCCGCAGCTTCTCCTCCAGGAACTGCATCATCCGCACCGGGTTGAGCAGCGCCTTCGTCTCCTGGTAGAGGTACGACTTGTTGGCCGAGCCACCGCCCTTGGCCATGAACAGGAACTTGTACGCGTCGGGGTGCCCGTCCGGGTCCTCGGCGTACAGGTCCACCTGGGCGGGCAGGTTGCTGCCGGTGTTCCGTTCGTCCCACATGGTCAGCGGGGCGAGCTGGGAGTAGCGCAGGTTGAGCTTGGTGTACGCCTGGTAGACGCCCCGGGAGATGGCCTCCGCGTCGGCACCGTCGGTCAGCACGTGCCGACCGCGTTTGCCCATCACGATGGCGGTGCCGGTGTCCTGACACATGGGCAGGACACCGCCGGCGGCGATGTTGGCGTTGCGCAGCAGGTCCAGGGCGACGAACCGGTCGTTCGGCGACGCGGCCGGGTCGTCGATGATCGACCGGAGCTGCGCCAGGTGCGCGGGGCGCAGGAAGTGCGCGATGTCGTGCATCGCCTCGGCGGTCAGCGCGGTGAGCGCGGCCGGCTCCACGGTGAGGAACCGACGGCCTCCCGGGCCGTGTACGACGTCCACGCCCTCGTCGGTGACGAGGCGGTAGTCCGTCTGGTCCGGGCCGGTCGGCAGCAGAGGGGCGTACGAGAATGCGGCGGCACTGCTCATGAGCGGCAAGCCTAGGGCAGACCGGTCGATCACTCCCACCCGCCGGGCGGGTCCTGGGACGCCGCTCTCATCCATCAGGCGTGCCGGGCCCGCCCGCCGTTCGGATCATCAGGCGAACCGCCCGCTCAGCCGTCCTTGCCGCCGTCCGGGTCGGGGCAGAGTTCCCCCTTCGGCCCGCAGTCGCCGTTGTTCGGACCGCCGGGGCCGGGGCCGCCTGGGCCGGGATTCCCACCGTCGCCGGGCGGCCGGGTGGGCGAGCTTCCGGACCTGCCGCCGAAGCGGACGTACCCGATCTCCCGCCCCTCGCCAATGATCATGCCCTGCGACCCGACGGCGAGGGCGTTCGCCGAGGTGCGCAGCGCGGCCAACTCCCGGCCGGTGCGCGGGTCCAGTGCCGCCAGCCGGGACGGCTTCTCGTCGGCCACCACCGCCGCGTACGGGGTGAGCGCGGCCCCAGCCTTGCCACTGGCCTGTCGCGTCCAGAGCACCTTCTCGGTGCCCAGCTCACGGGCGATGACCGAGCGCTTGTCGGCGGCCCGGAACACCGCGAAACGATCGTCCACCGCGATCAACTTGGTGCCTGGCTCACCGACCCAGAGCAGCCGTCCGTCGTACCCGTCGATGACCGCCTCACGGCCGTCCGGAGCGACGCCGATCAGCACGTTCCGCGCACCCTGCGGGTCCTCGCGTTGCACGCAGCCGGCGGAGTCGGCGGTGCGCAGGTTGATGCCGGCCCGCTGCCAGGCCTCCTGCCCGGTCGCCGAGTCCCGGGCGGAGATGGCGAAGTAGCAGGTGCCGTCCTGGGAGCGGGCGGCGATCCGCAGCAGCCGGCCGCCCACCACGGAGAGCCGCTCGTCCCGGCTGGGCTCGACGTTCTGCAACACCCGGCCGGTGGCGGTGTCGACCACGTGCACCCGACCGTCGACCGGGAAGCCGAGCAGCGGTGGCGCGGCCTCCGCACCGGCCACGCCGTCGTCGATCCGGGTGGCGGTGAGCCGGCGGGTGCCGCGCAGACCGGGGTTGTCGGCGAGCAGGCCGCTGTGCACCCCGGGCAGGAAGGCCGTCCAGAGCGGCGCGGTGCCACGCGGGTCCCAGGCGCTCAGGGTGCAGTCGGTGGCCTCCGTGCACCGGGCGTCGAGGAGCAGGTTGCGGTACGTCCAGACGGCCACCGCGTCATCGTCACGTCGCCGGGTCGCCCCGGTCGTCGGGTCGAGCAGCTCGTACCCCTTGACCAGGAGCTTGCCCACCGCCACGACCGGGTCGCGGTCGCCACCGGCGACCGCCGCCCAGTCCGCCTTGCGCTCCCAGAGCTGCGCGCCGGTGGCCAGGCTGCGAGCCTCGACCCGGGTGCGCTGCTCGACCACGACCGCGTCGCCGGCGATGGTCACGCTGCGCGGAGTGCCGCCGACCCGTTGCTGCCAGACCACGTCGGGCTCGGAGATGGGTTCGCTGCGGTCCACCCACTCCCAGAGACCGGGGAACGGGTTCCACACGCCGGTCGCGGCGAGCGCGACGACCACGGCGAGGCCGAGCAGCAGCCCACCGCGCACGCTCCCCTTCGCCACCCGCACACCGTAGCCACGATCACGGATCTTCCGTACGCCCGCGCCGCCGTGTCGTCGCGCTTTCTGGGCTCGGAGGTGTTACAGCGCCCTTCCCTCGGCCCGAACAGCGCTGCGCACCAGCGGAAGCGTGCGGTAGGGGATCTGCTCGGCCAGCGCGATGATCGTCGAGGCCCGGGTGATGCCCGCGGACGACACGATCTGGTCGATGACCCGTTGCAGGTCGGTGTTGGAGCGGGCCACGATCCGGCAGAGCAGGTCGCTGGAGCCGGTGATGGTGTGCGCCTCCAGGACCTCGGGGATGGCGGCGAGGTGGGCGGTGACCGGGTCGTGGCCGTGCCGCTGACTGATCTCCAGGGTGACGAAGCTGGTCACCCCGAACCCGATCGCGACCGGTGAGATCTCCGGGCCGAAGCCCTCGATGACCCGCCGCTCCACCAGCTTGTCCAGCCTCGCCTGCACCGTCCCCCGGGCCACCCCGAGCCGCCGGGAGCACTCCAACACCCCGATCCGCGGCTCCTCGGCGAGCAGTTCGATCAAGCGCACGTCGAGCGTGTCGAGCTGTACATTCTGCTCACCATTCATGAGTGACGACCATACCGAATGCGCAACCTGACCAGCATTTCTGGCAACAGTTGCCCACCCCTGGCCGGGGCAGCGATCCTCGCCACAAGAACCGACCACGGCGGCCCACAAGGCCGGCCGGTACGCGAGGGAGCCCACCATGACCCAGGCGATCGACCGACCCCAGTCGACCGAGGACGTCGACGTCGACCGGCTCGTCGGCGCTGTCGACCACGACATCAGCCACGACCCGTTCCCGGTCCGGGGCCTCGACCACGTGCACTTCCTGGTCGGCAACGCCAAGCAGGCCGCCCATTACTACTCCACCGCCTTCGGCATGACCTGCGTGGCGTACCGCGGCCCCGAGCAGGGCTACCGGGACCACGCCCAGTACGTGCTGACCAGCGGCTCGGCCCGGTTCGTGCTCACCGGCGCGGTGCGCCCGGATGCCGACGGCGCCGAGCACGTGGCCCGGCACAGCGACGGGATCAGCGACATCGCGCTGGAGGTCCCGGACGTGGACGCCGCGTACGCGCACGCCATCGCGCAGGGCGCCGCCAGCGTCGTCGAGCCGCACGAGGTGACCGACGAGCACGGCACCGTCCGGATGGCCGCCATCGCCGCGTACGGCGACACCCGGCACACGCTTGTCGACCGGTCCCGCTACACCGGCCCGTTCCTGCCCGGCTTCGTGGCCCGGGGCCCGATCGTGGACCGGCGGCCGATGATCGACGCCGGCATCCAGCCGAAGCGCTTCTTCCAGGCCGTCGACCACGTGGTCGGCAACGTGGAGCTGGGCCGGATGGACGAGTGGGTCGAGTTCTACAAGCGGGTGATGGGCTTCTCCAACATGGCGGAGTTCGTCGGCGACGACATCGCCACCGACTACTCGGCACTGATGAGCAAGGTCGTGGCGAACGGCACCCGGAAGGTGAAGTTCCCACTCAACGAGCCGGCGATCGCCCGCAAGAAGTCCCAGATCGACGAGTACCTGGAGTTCTACCAGGGCCCGGGCGCGCAGCACATCGCCGTCGCCACCAACGACATCCTGGCCAGCGTCGACGCGATGCGCGCGGCCGGTCTGGAGTTCCTGGACACCCCGGACTCGTACTACGACGACCCGGAGCTGCGCGAGCGGATCGGCAACGTGCGGGTGCCGATCGAGGAGCTGAAGGCCCGCAAGATCCTGGTCGACCGGGACGAGGACGGCTACCTGCTCCAGATCTTCACCAAGCCGGTGCAGGACCGTCCCACGGTCTTCTTCGAGCTGATCGAGCGGCACGGATCGCTGGGCTTCGGCAAGGGCAACTTCAAGGCGCTCTTCCAGGCCATCGAGCGGGAGCAGGAAGCCCGCGGCAACCTGTAACACTTGCGAGCGTGACGCAACCTCCGTCGTACCCGACGCCGCCGGCCGGTGGGCCCCAACCCACCACCGGCGGCGTCGCCCCGCAGTACCGCCATGCCGAGTTCGCGGGACCAGTCGTCGTTAAGGTGTCCCCGTGAGTGAGCGAAGCGGAGCGACGGCGTGAGCGTGCAACCTGGTTGGTACGTCGACCCCGCCGACACCGAGACCCGGCGTTACTGGGACGGCGAGGGTTGGCTCGGCGCGCCCATTCCCGTCGACGTGACCCCGCCGGACGGCCCGCCGCCGGCCGAGCCACCGCCCGCGCCGGTCACCCCGGCCGCGCCAGCGGCGTCGACAATCCCCGGCTCGGCAACCCCCGCCTCGGCGCCCCCCGCGCCGGGCTGGGCGCCGCAGCACGACCAACAGCCGGGGTACGGCCCACCCCCGGGGTACGGCCCGCAACCGGGACACGGCCCGGGCTGGGGACCACAGGCCGGCCCACCGGGTTGGGGCCCGCAGGGCGCTCCACCCGGTTGGGGCCCCCAGGTCGGTCACCCCGGCTGGGCCGGACGACCCCCCGAGCCGCGACCGCACGGCCTCAGGCT
Organism: Micromonospora sp. NPDC050784; assembly: GCF_044456765.1. Taxonomy (NCBI): domain Bacteria; kingdom Bacillati; phylum Actinomycetota; class Actinomycetes; order Micromonosporales; family Micromonosporaceae; genus Micromonospora; species Micromonospora sp. NPDC050784. The sequence continues at coordinate 327,007 of NZ_JBITGG010000001.1, forward strand.
GGCCGGCTACGGTCGGAGGTTCGTCGCCCGGCTGATCGACTTCGGCCTCGTCTTCGCACTGAACGTGGTCGTCAACGGCTGGTTCGTCTGGCGCTGGGCGCAGGAGTGGGCGCCGTACTGGCAGGAGGTCTTCCGGCGCGCGGCACGGGGGGACTCCTCCGCCGAGGGCCTGCCGATGCCCGGTGAGCAGGCCGGTTCCCTGCTGGTGGCGATCCTGCTGATCGCCACCGCGCTGTGGCTGGCGTACGAGGTGCCGACCATGGCCTCCGGCGGGCAGACCATCGGCAAGCGGGTGATGCGGATCCGGGCTGTGCCGATGGCCGCCGACCAGCCGCTGGGCGTCCGCCGGGCGCTGAGCCGGTGGAGCACGCTGGGCCTGCCAACTCTGCTCTGGTACTGCGTCGGGCTCGGCCTGATCCTGCAACTGGTCGATGCTCTCTCTCCCCTCTTCGATCACCCGCTGCGTCAGGCGCTGCACGACAAGCGCGCGCAGACGGTGGTCGTCGAAGTCCCCTACCGCACCGATACCGCCCCCTCGAACGACCGCAACCAGCCCCCGGGAGACACCCCATGACCGACTCCGGACGTCACCAGCCGGCGCTGCGGCTGACCCGCGTCGACCTGGACGCGCTGCCCAGCTACGTGCCGGGGCGCAGCCCCGCCGACCTGGCCCGCGAGTTGGGCCTGCCGGAGGCCATCAAGCTGGCCAGCAACGAGGTGCCGTACGGGCCGCTGCCCGGCGTGGTGGAGGCGGTCACCGAGGCGATCACCACCTCGCACCGCTACCCCGACATGGGCGTGGTCGCGCTGCGGGACGCGCTGGCCCAGCGGTACGGAGTGGACGCTGACCGGATCGCCACCGGCTGCGGTTCGGTGGCGCTCGCCGAGCACCTGGTGCGGGCCACCTGCCTGCCCGGCGACGAGGTGCTCTACTCGTGGCGGTCCTTCGAGGCGTACCCGATCATCGTGGCGACCAGCGGCGCGACAAGCGTGCGGGTGCCCAACGACGCCGGGCACGGGCACGACCTCGCGGCGATGGCCGCGGCGGTGACCGACCGGACTCGGGTGATCTTCGTCTGCAACCCGAACAACCCCACGGGTACGGCGGTCCGCCGGGCCGAGCTGGGCCGGTTCCTCGACGCGGTGCCGGACGACGTGCTGGTGGTGATCGACGAGGCGTACCGGGAGTTCGTCACCGACGCGGAGGTGCCGGACGGTCTCGACTACCTGGACCGGCCCAACGTGGCGGTGTTGCGCACACTGTCGAAGGCGTGGGGGCTCGCCGGGCTGCGGATGGGCTGGCTGGTTGCCCAGCCGGTGGTGGCCGCCGCCATCCGCAAGGTGGCGACCCCGTTCTCCAGCAGCACGGCAGCCCAGGCCGGGGCGCTCGCCGCGCTGACCCAGGCCACCGAGATGGAACGTCGCTGCGCCCTGGTCGTCGCCGAGCGGGACCGGGTCACCGAGGCGATGCGCAAGTTCGTGCCCGAGGTGCCGACGAGCCAGGCCAACTTCGTCTGGCTGCCGCTGGCCGAGCGGGCCGTGGCGTTCGGCAAGGCGTGCGAGTCGCGCGGGGTGATCGTGCGGCCGTTCGCCGGGGACGGGGTCCGGGTCACCATCGGCACCCCGGCCGAGAACGACGCGTTCCTGGCGGCTGCGGAGTCGGCGTTGGTGTGACCACCGCGCCGAGCCGGTGACCCGGTCCGGGCCATAAGTTCTGTTTGTCCCTATTTGACTGCTAAATGCCCCTATCTTCCGAAGTAGCCGGTTGTGCCGAGGACTCACGCCGGCTCACTTCGAGAACGGGGTAACGAACAGTGCGTACTGCCAAGATCTGTCTCGCCGGAGCGGCCGCCGCCGCCATGGTGGGCTTCCTCGCCGCGCCGGCCGCCGCCGCGCCCACCGACACCACCACCGTCACCTTCGAGGTGCTCGTCGGCACCCTCGACATCGACGCGCCGGCCACCGCCGACCTGGGCAGCGGCGCACCCGGTGGCACCATCACCGGCCAACTCGGCCCGGTCACGGTCACCGACTCCCGGGGTGCGGCGGACGCCTCCTGGGTCGCCACGGTGACGGCCACCGTCTTCCAGACCGGCGGCGGCACTCCCGCCGAGACGGTCCTGCCGGGAGAGATCGACTACTGGTCGGGCCCCGCCACCGCGACCACCGGCACCGGCACCTTCACGCCGGGCCAGGCCACTGCCGCAGCCGCGGAGCCGCTGGACAGCGTCACGCCGGTCACGGCGTTCACCCACACCGGCGGCACCGGTGGTAACACCGCGACCTGGAACCCGACCCTGATCGTCAACGTGCCGCTGGACAGCATCGCGGGCGTCTACACCGGGACGGTGACGCATTCGGTGGCCTAGCCGCCGGGGCCGGTCGACCGTCGCGGTCGCACTGGCGCTGCTCTGCCTCGCCGGTCCGGGTCTGTCGACCCGGGCCGGCGCGGCCGAGCCGGACGCCGACGACCGCCTCGGAATCCGGCTGCTGGAGGCACCGAGCAACCGCCGCGACGATCCCCGGGCGTTGCGGTACATCGTCGACCACCTTCCGCCGGGCACCACGATCAAGCGGCAACTCCTGATCGCCAATCGCACCGACCAGGCCCGTCGCATCGACGTGTATCCGGCGGCGGCGGCCGTGGAGGGTTCGGAGTTCAAGTTCGGCGAAGGCCGTGCGACCAACGAGCTGACCTCATGGATCACCCTCGACAAATCCGCCGTGAAGGTGGACGCGTGGGGCGAGGCACGGGTCCTCGCGACCATCACGGTGCCGTCGGCCGCCTCACGCGGCGAGCGGTACGGCTTGATCTGGGCGTCCGCCACCTCCGCGCCCCGGGCCGGCGGGGAGGTCACCCAGATCCACCGGGTCGGCGTCCGGATGTACCTCGACATCGGACCCGGCGGCGAGCCGGTCTCGGACTTCTCGATCAGTGAGCTTCGCCCGGCCCGCAGCCCTGAGGGCGAACCATCGCTGACCGCTCAGGTCACCAACACCGGCGGTCGCGCCATCGACCTGACCGGCACGGTCACCCTGACCGAGGGGCCAGCCGACAGCCGGGCCGGCCCATTCGCGGTCGGGCAGGGCGTCACGCTGGCGCCGGGTGGTTCCGGGCAGGTCGTCGCCCGACTACCGGCCGAGTTGCCGAACGGGCCCTGGAAGGTCGAGGTCAATTTGGAAAGTGGAATGGTGAAGCGCAGTGTCACGGCGCAGATCCAGTTCCCCGACCCGGGTCAGGTCGGAAAGCGGGGCAACGTCATCTCCCGGATGGCATCCGTCTGGACCGTGGGGGCGGCCGTCGCCGGCCTGCTGATCATCACCGGCCTCGCGGTGTTGGCCCGCCGATCCCGTCGGACCCCCGGACCCCCCACCGGCAGACCACGGGAGCGGGTCCCGGCCGGGCATTGACACCACGCCCCGGGCCTCCGATCGGCCGCCGGCGGCGGGCTTCCACCAGCCGCCGGCGGCGAGCGTCGTCAGACCTGGCGCCGACGTCGGACGGCGAGCCAGCCGACGATCAGCAGGGTCACGCCCAGCCCGGTGAGCAGCAACGTCGACCCACCCGAATCGGTGACCGGCAGCTGGCCACCGTGGCTGGGCGTGGGCTGAGGTGGTGCCGGCGTGGGTTGCGTGGGCGTGGGTGGCCCCGGCTGCGTCGGCGTGGGCGTGGGTGGCCCCGGTTGCGTCGGGGTGGGTGTCGGTGTCGCCGGCAGGATCTCGAAGGTGACGCCGGTGTCCGCCGACGGCGCGGCCCGGACCGCGCTGGACCCGCGCGCCGACGCGGGGTCCCCGTGCAGCACCGGCGGAACCGCCAGGGCGAGGCTCGCGGCGGCAGCGAGTGCGCCGCCCGCGACGTAGTTGGCTGCTGTTCTGCCCATGCGCCGACCCCTTCTACCGGAAACCTGAACCGTGAAAAACATACCCTTTTCAGACAAAGGGAATGGAAGGTTCGGTGCTCCAAGTCGAAGACGCCCCGATCAGGTGGCGGCCAGGATCACCGTCTCTCCGGTGTAGTAGTAGCGCCGGTCGTCGCCGGCGGGGTCGACCGGCTTACGGAGCCGCTCGACCGCGACGAACCCGTCCTCAGCCGTCACCGCCCCGGGTGCCCAGCCGGTCCCGTCCGAGCCGACGTTGAGTGCGAAGCGGGACAACTGCCTACCGGTCACCGGATCAAGCGTCACCAGATCGTTCGCCTCGGTCAGCAGGTGCACCCGGCCCGGCTGCCCGGCCAACACCCGGGCCGCGCCCAGACCCACGGACCGCCACAGCTCCGCGCCCGTACGCGCCGATCGCCCCACCGCGACCCCGTCGAGCACCGCGACGGACTGCTCACCGACCAGCACGGTGCCGGCCGGGTCCAGCGCCGGGGCGGGGACCGGCGGGCCGGCGCCCAACAGCCAACCCCGACCGCCCTCGTCGCCCGGCCCGGCGGTCCGCAGCCCCAGACAGTCCGACCGACCGGTACGGCAGCCGAGCGGCGTCACCACCAACGCGTCCGGGCCGTCCGGCGGTCGCCAACGCTCGCGTACCGCGCCCGTCGCCGCGTCCCGGAACTCGACAGTGGCCGCCCCGGCGCAGGTGTCCAGACCGATCAGTTGCCCGGCAGCGGTGGTGCCGACATCACTGCGGCACCTGCCCGGCAGCTCGACCCGCCACAGCTCCCGACCGCCGCTCAGCTCGACCCCACGCGCCTGGGCTTCCCCGCTCACCACCAGCACGACCCGCCCGTCGGGGAGGTCGGTGAGCTGGAGCCCGGGTGCATCCCAGACGGTCGCCGCGCCGGTACGCCGCACCAGCGTGGCGCTCTCGGCGGGCTCCGGGCCGTCGGTGCGCCAGAGCACTCCGCCGGTCCGGGCGTCCAGTGCGACGAGTTGTCCGTCGGACCAGCGGCTGACCACCGTGCTGCCGCTGGCCGCCACCGCGGTCAGCTCCGCCGGCCACCGCCGGTACGACCAGTACGGGCTGGTCCGGTACCGCCCGTCGACAGGCCGGTCGGCGTAGACCTGGCGGTGTGCGGCGTACACCCGCAGCCTCCCGTCGACGATCAACGGGGCGACCGGCAACCGACCGATCACTCCGGCAGCCGGTCGGGCCGGGGCCGGATAGTCGGCCCGCGCCACCGTGGTCACCTCGGCCGGCGCGAGGACCCGGTGGACGATGACCGCGACGGCCGCCGTCGCGAGCAGCGCCGCGACCGCGATCACGAGCCGTCGCCGGCCTCTCGGGAACCTCATGCCGCACCTCCGCCCGGCACCCTACCCAGCGGAGAGGGCCGGACCCCGTTCAGGTCACGGCGAGGGGTGATTGGCTGCGTTCAGGCGGCTTCGACGGAGCCGGTGGCGCCGGCCGCGACGGCCAGGTCGGCGAGATCACGCCAGAGGGCCGCCTCGACCGCCCGCGCGGCCAGCCCGCCGAGAAGCAGCGCCACGACCCGACCGTACGGAGCTGTCGGCACCGCCTCCTGGGTGACGGTGACCGCTGTGCACCCTCGGCGGCGACGGCGGACTGGCCGCAGGCTCCAGGTGATGCGGTAGTCAGCCCCGGCCCCGGAGGAACAGAGCACCAGTCGCTGCGGCGCGAGCGCCTCGACCACCAGGAACTCCTCGGTCAGCGTGCCGCCGCCCGGCTGGACGCGCTCCTCACGCCAGGAGGTGCCCGGCCCGAACGAACCCGGAGTGAGCACCTCGATCGGGCCGGCTGCGGTCAGCCGGGCCGCACGGCCGGGCAGGTCGGTCAGCAGACGCCAGACGTCGACAGCGTGCGCCTCGATGATTCCGGTAATCGCCACCGTCGACATGCCACCCTCCCGTGTCCCCGACGGTACGCGGAGTGAGGGCCGGACGGGGCCCCCGGGACGGAATTTCCACCACCCGGAGGCCACGCTGTCCGATTGGACGGTCGCTTCGGCACCGGTCGTCGTCGACCGGTGCCGAAGCGCCGGTCAGCGTTCGAAGCGACCGGCCCGAATCGCGCCGATGAACGCTGTCCACCCCGGCGGGCTGACCGCGAGCGTGGGGCCGGCCTGGTCCTTGGAGTCGCGGACCCCGACCAGACCATGGACATCGACCAGGTTGTCCGCCACTTCCACGCAGAGACCCTGGTCGTTTGAGCGGCTGCTGGTACGCCAGACCGCGCCCGCAAGATCGTGCATCGTCGTTACCTCCGTGTGCGTCGGGATTGCCCCACCGCTGACGGCCGGGCAGAGCCCGGCTCGGATTGCGCGGTGTGGCAACGGAATCCGGACGCTCAACGGATCAACCAGGGCCGGTGATCGCACAGCCGGTGCGATCACGGGTCCCGTGCACGAGACGGGCGACGGATGCCCGCTCAGCGGGCCGGACGAACCGTCCCGGATACCTCACCGAGGGCGATGGTGGTGCCATCCGGGCCGGGGGCGGTGGCCGTGATGGTCACCGTGTCGCCGTCGTCGAGGAAGGTGCGGCTCTCACCGCCCACCTTGACCGGCTCGGCCCCTCCCCAGGTCAGTTCCAGGAAGGACCCGACCTGCCCCCGGTCGGGGCCGGAGACGGTGCCGGAGGCGTACAGGTCGCCGGTACGCAGCGAGGCGCCGTTGACGGTGAGGTGCGCCAACTGCTGTGCGGGAGTCCAGTACATGGTGGCGAACGGGGGCTCGCTGACCTGCTCGCCGTTCCACTCGACCGACAGGCGGAGGTCCAGGCCCAGGTGCGGCACGTCCCGCAGGTAGTCGACCACCGGCGGGTCCTGGTCGGGGGCCGGCACGAAGGCGTCACCGAGCGCGTCCAGCGGCGTCACCCAGGCCGAGACCGAGGTGGCGAACGACTTGCCGAGGAACGGGCCGAGCGGCTGGTACTCCCAGGCCTGGATGTCCCGGGCCGACCAGTCGTTGACCAGCACCACACCGAAGACGTGCTCGGCGAAGTCGTCCACGGAGACCCGGTCGCCAAGCGCGCTGGGTACGCCCACCACGAAGCCGACCTCGGCCTCGATGTCGAGGCGTACCGATGGGCCGGTGACCGGGCCCTCGGCGGAGGCCCGCTGCCCGGTCGGCCGGGTCACCGGCGTGCCGGAGACGACCACCGTGCCGGCCCGCCCGTGGTAGCCGATCGGCAGGTGCTTCCAGTTGGGCAGCAGTGGTGGCTGGCCGGGGCGGAAGATCTGCCCGACGTTCGACGCGTGGTGAACGGATGAGTAGAAGTCGACGTAGTCGGCCACCTCGATGGGGAGCAGCAGTTCCACGTCGTCGAGGGGCACCAGCAGCGGCTCGACCGCGGCCCGGTGCGCCGGGTCGGTCAGCAGCTCGGTGATCCGCTGCCGCACCGCCGTCCACTGCGGACGACCCAGCGCCATGAAGTCGTTGAGCACGGGCCGGCACAGCGTGCCGGCAGCCAGCACCAGCTCAGCCGCCTCCGCCCCGGCGAGGTCGAAGACCCAGGACCCGATCCGTACGCCGATCCGCGACGGACCCCCGTTCTGCCGGAACACCCCGTACGGCAGGTTCGTCACCCCGTACGGCGAACCGTCGGCGCCGGTCACCCAGGTCATGCGTCGTAGCCCCCGTTCACCAGCCCAAGCCGGATCAGATCGGTAAGTGGTTCCAGGATGCTGCACGAGCCGAAGCCCACCCACAGGGGGCGAGGCGCGTCCAGCCGGGCCGTCGCGCGCTCCACCAGGGGGCGCGGGTCGACCACGGTCAGCAGCTCGGCGACCGAGCGCACAGCGTCACCGTCGGCGGCGGCCAGGGTCGCGGCCAGCACGTTCGCGTAGCCGTGGTGGGTGAACCCGGTCTCCGGGTCCAGGTGTCGGACCGCCTGGTGCAGCCCGGCGGTGAGCTTGAACGGCAGGCCCCGGTCCCGGCAGGCGCAGATCACCGTGGCCAGCTCGGTCGGAGTGGGGAAGAGTTCGGCGGCCAGGCCGCCGGTGCGGAACTTGGCCGCGATCGGCACCCCGTCGGCCCGCGCGGCGACGAGCGCGTCCAGCGCACCCATCAGCCCGAAGGTCAGCGGCAGTTCGGCGTAGACGGCCTCCACGCCCGGTAGCGCGTCGGTCAGCCGCAGCAACTCGGCGATGCCGGGCAGCGGGTCCTCACCGCGCTTGGCGACCGCCACCTCGACCTGGCGCGCGGTGACGCCGTCCGGGGCGAGGAACGACAGCGCGAACGGCAGGTTAGCGACCCCGGTGTCACCGATCACGCCGACCACCAGGCCCTCGCCCGGGTCGACGAGACCGCTCAGCTCACCGGCGGCCACGTCCGAGGCGGGGATCAGCAGCGGGCCGACCAGATCGGAGTACCAGGCGGCGCGGTGCTGGCGGTGGGCGGCCAGGGCGTCGTGCAGCGCGGCGCTGCCCGGCGGGAAGACGGCGGCGTCGTCCACCAGGCCGTGGAGGAGTGCGGGCACCTGCGTTGACACGGAACAAGAATGTACGGGACGCTACGAGGAACGGACAACAGCGTCCGACTATCGGACGCCTTCGGCCGGTGAACGGGACATATCGGGAGGCGAGATGCCGTATTACCGCAGCGTCGGCGAGGTGCCACGCAAGCGCCACACCCAGTTCCGGCAGCCCGACGGCAGCCTCTACGCCGAGGAGCTGATGGGCCAGGAGGGCTTCTCCTCCGACTCGTCCCTGCTCTACCACCGGTACGCGCCCACCGCGATCCTGGCCGCCGACGAGTTCACCCCGCCCGCGTTCACCCGGGCGCCGAACCTGCCGCTCAAGCCCCGCCACCTGCGCACCCACAAACTGGACACCGGCGGCTCCGACCCCATCCTCGGCCGGCAGTACCTGCTCGCCAACGACGACGTACGGATCGGGTACGTCCTCGCCGACCAGCCCTCACCGCTGTTCCGCGACGCCACCGGCGACCAGTGCCTCTACGTCGAGTCGGGCACCCTGCGGGTCGAGTCCCCGTTCGGGGTGCTGGACGCGGTCGCCGGCGACTACGTCGTCATCCCCACCTCGACCATCCACCGGCTGGTGCCCACCGGCGACCAACCCGTCCGGCTGCTCGCCGTCGAGGCGTCCGGGCACATCGGCCCGCCCAAGCGCTACCTCTCCGTACGCGGCCAGTTCCTGGAGCACTCGCCGTACTGCGAGCGGGACGTCCGCGGCCCCGACGCCCCGCTGCTCGTCGACGGCGAGGAGGTCGAGGTGCTGGTCCGGCACCGGTCCCGGGCCGCAGGCTCCGGTGGCAGCGGCACCGCGTGGACTCGTCATACTTATGCCCACCACCCGTTCGACGTGGTCGGCTGGGACGGGCACCTCTACCCGTGGGCGTTCTCCATCCACGACTTCGAGCCGATCACCGGCCGCATCCACCAGCCCCCGCCGGTGCACCAGACCTTCCAGGGGCCCAACTTCGTCATCTGCTCGTTCGTGCCCCGCAAGGTCGACTACCACCCGCAGTCGATCCCGGTGCCGTACAACCACCACAACGTCGACTCCGACGAGATGCTCTTCTACACCGGGGGCAACTACGAGGCCCGGCGCGGCTCCGGCATCGAGCAGGGCTCGATCTCGCTGCACCCGTCCGGCTTCACCCACGGCCCCCAGCCGGGTGCAGCCGAGCGTTCCATCGGCGCGGACTACTTCGACGAGCTGGCCGTCATGGTCGACACCTTCCGCCCACTGGATCTCTGCGAGGCCGCCAGCGCCTGCGAAGACGAGGGGTACGCCTGGACCTGGGCGCGTCGCGGCTAGCGGATGGCGGTCCTGGTGAAGACGGCGAACTCGGCTACCGCCGTGACGGCGATGGCCAGCACCAGGGGCCACGGGGAGCCGACCATGGCGTACACCACCAGCAGTAGCGGCGCGGCGGCCACGGCGTAGATCGCCAGGGCCATCGCGCGGTCCGCGTGCAGCAGGGCGGGCAGGACGGTCCGGGTCAGCCCCGGCAGCCGGGCCGCGAGCTGCCAGACGACGATCCCGCCGGTGAGCGCGGCGAGCACCGCCAGGATGCGGGAGAACCCGTCGCTCGCCGACGCCGCGAACGCCACCAGCACCGCCGCCACCAGCGACCAGCCCGCGCCGTAGAGCACCAGGCGGTGCAGCCCGTACGCGAGGGTCCGTGGCGAGTCGATCCGGCTCGGGCTGACCGTCACCGCCTCGGCGATGTGCTCCAACGCCTCCGACCAGCGGCGCTGCTCCAGCCGCATGACCCCCACGTCGTGGCCGGCCTCGGCGATGCGCGGGTCGAGCCGCAGCGCCTCCCGGTAGGCCCGCTCGGCCAGGTCGAACAGGTCCAGCCGGGCGGCGACCAGGCTGAGCACGAGGTGCGCCTGCGGCTCCTGCGGGGCCAACTCGACACCGCGCCAGGCCGCGTTCAGCGCCGGCTGGCCGTTGCGGGCGCCGGCCAGGATCGCCGCCGCGCTCCGCTGGGCGTACGCGTCGGTCGGGCCGAGGGCGATGATCCGGTCGGCGGTGGCCGCCGACTCGGTGTAGCGCTCCAGGTCGGACAGGGCCATGCCCCGGGCGACCAGCGGCGGCAGCGCCTCCGGCGCGGCGGCCACGGCCGTGTCGGCGGCGCTGAGCGCCGCGGCCGGGCGGTCGGCGGCCAGGTGCACCCGGGCCAGCATGGTGAGCGCGTCCACGTCATCCGGTTGGAGGGCCAACCCGTAGGCCAGCTCACCGGCCGCCTCGTCGTAGCGGCCAAGTTCGGCGAGGAGTTGGGCCCGCTGGACGTAGCCGTCGGCGGCGGACTGGTCGGGGGCGGGGTCGCTGGACATCGCGGCGAGCTTAGGCGGCCGGCGCGTCGTACACCAGAGCCACCGCGACCCCGGCCAACCCTTCCTCGCGGCCGGCGAAGCCGAGCCCGTCGGTGGTCGCCGCCGAGACGGTGACCGGGGCACCGACCGCGGCGGAGAGGACCTCCTGGGCCTCCGCACGACGCCGGCCGATCTTGGGGCGGTTGCCGATGACCTGCACGGACACGTTGCCGATCTCCAGGCCGACGGCCCGCACCCGGCGGGCCGTCTCGGTCAGCAGCGCCACCCCGGACGCGCCGGCCCACTCCGGCTGGCCCACCCCGAAAGCGGAGCCCAGATCACCGAGCCCGGCGGCGGAGAGCAGCGCGTTGCAGGCGGCGTGCGCGGCCACGTCGGCGTCCGAGTGCCCGGCGAGACCGTCCTGGTCGGGCCAGAGCAGCCCGGCCACCCAGCAGGGCCGGCCCGGCTCGAACGCGTGCACGTCGGTGCCGATGGCCACCCGGGGAACGATCATGATCAGAGGGTACGCGTCAACCGGCCGCGGCAAGCAGGTGCTCGGCCAAGGCCAGGTCGAACGGTCGGGTGATCTTCAGGGCGTACTCCGAGCCGGGCACGCAACTCACCGCGACGCCCTGCTTCTCGACCAGCCCGGCGTCGTCAGTGAGGGAGTCACCGGCGGCGGCGTGTGCGGCATTCAGCACGGCCCGACGGAAACCCTGCGGGGTCTGCACCGCGCGCAGGGCGGACCGGTCGACGGTGCCGAGCACCACCTCGTCGGCACCGACTTCCTTGATCGTGTCGACGACCGGCAGGACCGGGATCACCGCGTCACGCCCGCCACGGACCGCCGCCGCGACGGATTCGACCAGCTCAGGCGGGGTGAGCGCGCGGGCGGCATCGTGCACCAGGACGATCGTCGGGCCGGCGGGCACCGCAGCCAGCGCGGCGGCCACCGACGCCTGCCGTTCCGCGCCGCCGGGCACCACGATCACCGGTGCGACCGGAGCCAACAACTCGCGGACGGCCTGCACCTCGGCGGCCGGCGCGGCCACCACGATGGTGTGCACCGAGGGCGCGGCGGCCAGTCGACGCACGGCGTGCACCAACAGCGGCTCACCGGCGAGCAGGCGCAGCGCCTTGGGTCGGCCGGGGCCGAGCCGTACACCGGCACCCGCCGCAGGCACGAGGACCGCGACGTCACCGCGCGGATTGAGCTGCGCGGTCACGTCGCGGTCCTCGGTGGTTTCTTCACTACGGAGTGGGTACGACGATGCTGTGCGGACTAGGCCTCGGTGAGGACCTTGTCGAGCAGCGTCTCCGCCTCATCCTTGGTGCTCTTCTCGGCCAGCGCGACCTCGCCGACGAGAATGTCGCGGGCCTTGGCGAGCATCCGCTTCTCGCCCGCAGAGAGGCCCCGCTCCCGCTCCCGGCGCCACAGGTCACGCACGACCTCGGCGACCTTCAGCGGGTTGCCGGAAGCCAGCTTTTCCAGATTCGCCTTGTAACGCCGCGACCAGTTGGTCGGCTCCTCGGTGTGTGGAGCCCGCAGAACGTCGAAGACCTTACCGAGGCCTTCTTCGCCGACCACCTCACGGACGCCCACGATCTCGGCGTTCTCGGCCGGCACCCGGACCGTCAGGTCACCCTGCGCGACCCTCAGGACGAGGTATTGCTTAGGCTCGCCCTTGATGACCCGAGTCTCGATTGCCTCGATGAGTGCGGCCCCGTGGTGGGGGTAAACAACGGTCTCGCCGACACTGAAAACCATAGGTTCGAAACCCCTTTCGCTGTGTCTAGGGTAACACGCTCAGGCACCGATGTCTCACCGATGTCCTGACCGTTGGCGCAGCTCAGGGGCCCTGTGAGAGGTCTTGCTTCAGCTTGACAGGCGGTCAAACCGATGGTTCGAACACGCTCCGTAACGCACAAATGACTGCCCGGTACGGGTGAACAGAACGTCGAGATCAAGGGCTATGCGCTCCTCCCATGGTAGCCCGGCCAGCAGGACCGCGCCCAGATGTAGCGGGAGGAGCCCCTGGTGCGCGACCCTGGAGACCGAGCCGCACTCCGCTCTCGAGACGCTTCCAGGAGGTCCGATGGGCAAGCCGGACGCAGAGGGTCACGGGCCAGCCGACGGCCTGCCCGGCCTGCCGCCCGAATGGGGCCGCGTGGTGGTTCCCGACGACGCCTCCGCGCTGGCCGCCGAGGCCGCCCAGGTCCGCCGTGAGCTGCGCCGGGCCAGCGGCCTCCCGGGCAGTCACCGGGCTCTGGCCCTACCGCTGCTGGTCCTGCTGGTGGCGGTCCTCACCACGCTGGCCGGTCTGCTGGTGGTCACCTGGCCCCGCGCCAACCGTGGCGCCGACCGGCCGACCCCGGCCCCCTACGCGCCGCCCGCGACCCTCGTCGGTCGGGCGCTGCCCGCACTGGACCTGGTCGACGCGGACGACGCGCCCGTACCCCTGCGCGGCCTGCTACCCGCCATGATCATTCTGCTGGACGGCTGCCCCTGCCCGGACCGGGTCACCGACGCCCTGGCGGCCGCCCCCGCCGGCGTCTCCGTGGTCACCGTCACCGGTGGGCGGACGCCCCCGGCCGGTTCCACCATCGGGCGGAAGGCTCGCGCCCTGGCCGACCCCGCCGGAGGGCTCCGCTCGTTCCTCGGTCAAACGGCCCGTCCCGGCACCGCGGCCGCCCTGCTGGTCGACCGGACCGGCACGGTGACCCGGGTGCTGCCCGAACTGGGCACGGTCGAGTCCTACCGGAACGACCTGAGCGCCCTGGCCGCCTGAGCGGCCCTGTCAGCGAGGGGGCAGGGCGACGAGCTGCGCCTGGATGTCGATGGGCCGGTCGACGGCCGACAGCGACAACCGGAACGGCCCGCCACCGGGCAGCACCTCGGCATTGGCGATCATGCCGTCGCAGTCGATGCGCGGCCGGCCGACGATTCCGGCCCCGGTGCTCGTCACGACCATCGTGCCGGGGCGGGTGCACCGGTACTGGAGCAGGTAGCGGGCGCCGTCGTCGCTGGCCTGCCGGGTCACGTCCTGGCCAGGAGCGAGCTCCCGATGCTCCCGCCAGATCGTCTCGTGGAACGACGGCAGGTCACCCGCCGGGAAGAGCACCGCGGGATCACCGTCGATGTCGGTGATCGAGCCCGTCGCCGGGTCGATCACCGCCCGCGGGCCGCTGCGCACCCGGAGGACCTCGCCGGTGTTGGGGTCCATCCGCACCGTCACCCGCTCGTCAGGTTCGTCCTCCAAGAGAAAGCGTTCAATCGGAGTGCTGACGCTCGGCCCGACCGATGGCACGGCCGCCGAAGGACCAGCCGTCCCGGCCGTCGACGCGGGCGCGGCGGCACGCCACCACCCGGCGCCGACGACCAGGACGGCCACCGCGGCACCAAACAGCACCATCGAGCGCAGCCGGTCGTCCGAGGTCGCATCCACCCCCCGAGCCTACCGGCCGGAGGTTCAGTCCTGTCGATCCAGCAGGGCGGCGTACAGGGTGAGGCCGGGGCCGAAGGCCAGCATGACGATGCGCCGAGCCGCCGGTGTCGCCCGGCCCAACCGGTCCACGATCAGCAGTACGGTCGGCGACGAGCAGTTGCCGTGCTCGTCAAGCGTCGCCCGGGACGCCGCCAGCCCCAGCGGGGGCAGCGCCAACTCCCGCTCGACCACGTTGAGGATCCGCGGCCCGCCCGGGTGCACCGCCCAACCGTCCACCTCGGAGCTGGCCACGCCGTGCCGGGCCAACAGGTCGTCGACCAGCCCGCGGACGTGCCTCGACAGCACCTGCGGCACCTTCGGCGACAACCCCATCCGGAACCCGGCGTCGGTGACGTCCCAGGTCATGTGGTCGGCGGTCGAGGTGTCGGTGACGGCGGTGACCTCGCGTACCGCGTACCCCCGGCCGCCCGGCACGACCACGGCGGCGACCGCGGCGTCCGAGAAGAGCGCGTGGGAGACGATCTGCTGGGTGTCCACCCGGGCGCTGGACGGCTGGATGTGCAGACTGGTCAGCTCCGCGCAGAGCAGCAGCGCCGGACGCCCCCGGGCGGTGACGAAGTCACTCGCCGCGCCGAGCCCCGGCAACGCCGCGTAACAGCCCATGTGGCCGATGAACATCCGCTGGGTGTCCGCTGCCATGCCCAGGTCCCGGGCGAGCAGGATGTCCAGCCCGGGGGTGGCGTACCCGGTGCAGGAGCAGACGATGAACAGCCCGATGTCACCGGCGCTCAGCCCGGCCGCGGTCAACGCGCGACCCACCGCCTCCTTGCCCAGCGGCAGCGCCTCCACCTGGTAGCGGCGCATCCGGCGCTCGGTCGGCCAGTCCGAGACGTCCTCCAGCAGCGGGTTGACCGCGGCCTGCCGCCGGGTCACCCCCGAGTTGGCGAAGATTCGCTGGGCCAACGACCGGGTGGTGCCGGAGAAGTGCCGGGAGAAGAAGCCCTCCCACAACTCGTCCTGCGAAGCGGACGGCGGCTGCGCTGTCCCGAGCCCCGCGATCACTGGTACGAACACGATCCCCACCTCTCGTCAGATGCTGTCCTCCCCCTGGCCGTCCCACCAGCCACCTCGGCTGGTCGTTCTCTCGTGCGAGCCCGGTGCGGCGGGCTCACCAACGCGGTGCCGATCCGTCACGATCCGGGTCGCCGCCCAACGCTGCGATGCCGAGCCAGTCGGCGCAGACATCCGACGTGGCCGGGTGCAGCGAGCCGCAGCGGGCGTCGCGGTAGAGCCGCTCCAGCGGATGACCACGGCGGGTCGCCGAGGTGCCCGCCGCCTCCAGCACCGACGCCGCCACCTCGGCGGCCGTCGTCCCGGCAAGTAACTTCGCCCGCCACACCCAGCGGTTGGTCTCCTCGTCACCGGGCGCCTCGTCCACCCGACGGGCCGCCTCGGCCACCACCAGCTTCGCGGCGGCCGTCGCCGCGTCCGCCCGACCCAGCCGGGCCCGCACCGCCGGCAGACCGGCCAGGTTACGGGCGTTGAGGTGCTCGGCCGCCGCGTCGATCGCCGCACGGGCGACCCCCACGTAGACGGCCGCGTAGCTGGCCACCAGCCAGTGCGGCATCAGCTGGGCGACCACCAGCGCCAGCCCCTCCACGCCACCGAGCAGCCGGTCGGCGGGCACGGTGACGTCCAGGTGCAGGTCGTGGGAGGAGGTGGCGCGCATGCCGAGCGAGTCCCAGGTCGGCTCCACGGTCAACCCGTCGCCGGCCGGCACCAGGAACTGTGAGACCACCGACTGGTCCGCCGCGCTACGCGCCGCCACCAGATAGCCGTCCGCGTGCCCGGCGCCGGAGCAGAAGGTCTTGCTGCCCTTCAGGTGCCAGCCCCCGTCGACCGGCTCGTACGCCGTGGTCAGCTGGGACAGCCGTGCGCCCGCGCCACGCTCGCTCATCGCGACCGCGTACCAGGAGCCCTGCGCCGCCGCGCTGAGCAGCCGGTCGCGGGCGGCCAACGCCTCGTCCGGTACGCCCAGCGCCTCGGCCAACTCCTCGGTGACCGCGCCCAGCGCTCCGGTCACCGAGGCGTGCATGTTGAACACCAGGGCGGTCGCGCCGTTGCCCCGGGCAAGCTCAGTGGCCACCGCGGCGTACTCGGCGAAGGTGGCGCCCATGCCACCGAGTGCCCGGGGCACCATCAGCCCGAACAGGCCAGCCTCGCGCAGGTCGGCGAAGTCGTCCACGGGGAAGGAACCGTCCCGGTCGTGCTCGGCCGCCCGCGCGGCGAACCGCGGTGCCAACCGGCGTGCTGCCTCAAGCGCGTGCACCGTCATCTCGTCCCCTCCTTGGCGTTCCATACCCCGCCACGGCCCGACTATCCTTTGCGGACCCCCCGGCCCTGGTAGAGCACGGCGGTGGAGCGGGTCGGCACGATGCGCGGCGGGCGGCCGACGGGCACCGCACCGGGCGTTCCGGCCGCGCGGGCGCGGCGCAGCAACCAGGCGAGCATGCCGCCGACCTGCGGACGGATGCCGCGCAGGCGCAGGTCGACACCGTGCCGGGCGCACTCGGCCACCAGCGCCCGCGCGTCCACGAACAACCGTGAATCATGGATGCCCCGGGGCACCGTAGGCAGCCGCTCGGCGATCCGGACCGCGATGAGCCGGGCCAGCGCCGTGTCGTTCAGGGTGTCAAGCACCAGCACGCCACCGGGGCGTAACAGCCGACACGCCTCGGCGACCGCGCGCGGCCAGGCCGGCACGTGCTCCAGCAACTCACCCGCGGAGACCACGTCGGCGCAGCCGTCGGGCAGCGGGACCGCCGTGGCGTCACCCTGGACCACCCGCACCCCGTGCTCGGCCGCCTGGACAAGAGCCGAGCGGGTCAGATCCACCCCGACGTGGTGGTAGCCCTTGCCGGCCAGGTGCGGCGCGAGCAGGCCGGCGCCGCAGCCCAGATCGACGAGCAGCGCGCCCGGTCGGGTGGCCGGCGGCACCATCGCCGCACGGGCCTCCGCCAGCCAGTGCAGCATCGCGAACGCGCCATCCGGCCGCCACCACTCACCGGCCAGATCGTCGTACTGACGCGGATCGTTTCGCGGCAGCACCCTCGGACCGGTGGATGCCCCGGCCGCAGCCACGTCTCGCATGGAACCGAGCGTGGCACGACTGCTCGGTAACGACCAGACTTCCCTTATGTCGTCGAGGGTGTTAGGGCTGGTCAGAGCGAGCCATCCGGAACCGGCCGCGGCGGTGACCACGGTGGCCGGTCTGCTGGCGTGGGGAGTGGGCCACCGGCCGGCCGGAATCCTCTCGGTGGTGCTCGCCGTGTTGGCCAGCCAGCTCGCCGTCGGCTGGACCAACGACGCGCTGGACGCCGAGCGGGACGCCACTGTGGGGCGTACCGACAAACCGGTCGCCAGTGGCGCGGTCGGTCGGCGCGCCACGGCCTGGGCCGCCGCGGCGGCCGCGGTGGCCTGCCCGCTGCTGGCGCTGACCACGAACCCGACGGCGGCGTTCTGGCTGACGCTCGCCCTGGTCTCCGCCCTGCTCTACGACTGGCCGCTCAAGGCCACCGCTTTCTCGGTGCTGCCCTACGCCGTGTCGTTCGGCGCGCTGCCCGCCTTCGTGGTGCTGGCACTGCCCGGCCAGCCGGCCCCACCCGTCTGGCTGGTGACGGCGGCGGCCTGCCTGGGCGCCGGCGCGCACTTCGCCAATGTCCTGCCCGACCTGGCCGACGACGCCCGCACCGGCGTGCGCGGCCTGCCCCACCGGCTGGGCGCCGCCGGCAGCCGGGTGGCCGCGGCGGGTCTCCTCCTGGCGGCGACCGCGACCCTGGTCCTCGGACCACCCGGACCGCCGTCGGTGGTCGGCTGGGCGGCGGTCGGCACGGCCGCCGCGGTGCCAGCACTGAGCTGGTACGCCGGGCGCTCGGCGACCCGGGCCGGCCGGCGGCCGGTGGCGGCCTTCCGGGCGGTGATGCTGGTGGCCCTCATCGACGTGGTTCTGCTGGTGGCGAGCGGTCGGGTGGTGTGAACGCCACCCGGGCAGGTGGCATTGCCGGGTCCGCGTGCGGGCCTCGATCAGCCCCAACTACCCTGGAGCGCGGTCTGCGCGGGTATGGCCACCGTGCCCGGCGTACGGCCCGGGTGGGGATTGTGACGAGGAGGACCGACGTGACGCGCTCGATCAGGGGATCCCGGCGGGCGGCCCTGTTGCTGTCCGGGATTGCGGCGGCCAGCCTGCTGGCTTCCGGATGCGGCACCGGTCAGATCGCCGAGACCGCGTTGAAGGAGCCGTCGGTCCAGGGCGTCAGCCTCACGACCAGCAACGGTTCCTTCTCGGTGCGAGGCCTGCTCGTGGACTTCCCCGGCACCGAGGGCTACAAGGCCGGCCAGGACGCCGGGCTCGGCGCGGTGATCTACAACGACTCCAAGGAGACGGTGACGGTCACCGTCACCACGGAGAGCGCCCGCGAGGTGGTGATCAGCGGCGGCTCGGCGAGCCCGTCGCCGTCCGCCTCGGAGTCCGCCTCCCTGAGCCCGTCTCCGTCCGGTTCGGCGAGCCCGTCGGGCTCCGGATCGGCCAGCCCGTCCAACTCGACGTCCGGTTCGCCGAGCCCGTCGGTGACGCCGTCCGAGACCGGCTCGTCCTCAGCCACCCCGTCCGCCCCGGAGTCGGCGCGGGCGTCCGGTTCGGCCAGCCCCTCCGCCCCGGGCCAGCCGGCTCGGATCGAGCTGGCGCCGTTGAGCTACATCCAGTTCAACTCCGAGGCCACCACGCAGCTCCGGTTGATCGGCCTGACCGAGGCGCTGCGCTCCGGCCAGAACGTCGTCGTGACCTTCGACTTCGGCAACGGCAACACGGTCACCGGCCAGGCGCCGGTCGCGGTGCCGCTCACCCCGGCGGCCCCGCCGTCGCCGATCATCGAGCGCGAGGGCGGCTACGAGGGCAACGAGGGCGGCACGACCCACGAGTGACCCGAACCCGCACATCGACAAACGCCCCGGCGTGGTGACCACCACGCCGGGGTGTTTTCGTCGTACGCGAGGGCTAGCGTCCTGATGTGACCACCTCCCGATCGACTCCTCCGCGTGGCGGCACGGCCGGTGCCGCCCGTGGTCGGTCCGCCGCCCGCGACCCGCGTCCGGCCTACCAGTGCGACGCGTGCGGGCACCAGCCGCCCAAGTGGGTGGGGCGCTGCCCGGAGTGCGGCGAGTGGGGCGCGGTGGTCGAGAGCACGGTGACCGGCCCGACCGTCGCCGGTCGAGTGGTCAGCTCCCGGATGCCGTCCGAGCCGGCCCGACCGATCGCCACCATCAGCGCCGCCCCGGCCCGCGCCGTGCCCACCGGGGTGAGCGAGCTCGACCGGGTGCTCGGCGGCGGCCTGGTCCCCGGTGCCGTGGTGTTGCTCGCCGGTGAGCCCGGCGTGGGCAAGTCGACCCTCCTGCTGGATGTGGCGCAGCAGTGGGCGCTCGGCGCCGGCAGCCCCTCGCTGGTGGTCAGTGGCGAAGAGTCGGTCAGTCAGGTGCGCCTGCGCGCCGAGCGGATGGGCACCCTGCACGAACAGCTCTACCTCGCCGCGGAGAGCGACCTGGCCTCGGTGCTCGGTCACCTCGACGCGGTCAAGCCGGGCCTGTTGGTGCTCGACTCGGTGCAGACCATCTCGACCAGCGGCACCGAGGGGGTGCCCGGTGGGGTGACCCAGGTCCGCGCGGTCACGGCCGCGCTGGTCTCGGTCGCCAAGGAGCGGGGCATCGCGACCGTGCTGGTCGGGCACGTCACCAAGGACGGCCAGGTGGCCGGGCCTCGGGTGCTGGAGCACCTGGTCGACGTGGTGCTGCACTTCGAGGGCGACAAGCACTCGTCGCTGCGCCTGGTGCGCGGCGTGAAGAACAGGTTCGGCGCGGCCGACGAGGTCGGCTGCTTCGAGATGCACGAGGGCGGCATCAGCAGCCTGGCGGACCCGTCCGGGCTGTTCCTGACCCGCTACGCGGAGCCGGTCCCGGGCACCTGTGTGACCGTGGCCATGGAGGGGCGGCGGGCCCTGGTCACCGAGGTGCAGGCGCTGATCGGCGCGACCGTGGCGGGCTCTCCCCGACGCACCGTCTCCGGCCTCGACTCGGCGCGACTGGCGATGGTGCTCGCGGTGCTGCAACGGCGCACCGAGCGGCTGACCCTGCACGACCGGGAGGTCTTCGCCGCCACCGTCGGCGGGATCCGGGTGGTCGAGCCGGCCGCCGACCTGGCGGTGGCCCTGGCGGTCGCCTCCGGCGGGCTCAACCTGGCGATCGCGCCGCACCTGGTGGCGATCGGTGAGGTGGGGCTGACCGGCGAGGTGCGCCGGGTCGGGGCGGTGCCGCGCCGGCTGGCCGAGGCGGCCCGGCTGGGGTTCAAGGTGGCCCTGGTGCCGCCCGGCTGCGGCCCGGCCAGCACCGGCGCCGGCCCCGGGCAGATGCGGGTGACCGAGGTCACCGACGTTCGTTCGGCCCTGCACCATGCGGCCCGCGCGTCCGCCGAGTGACCCACCGTGCCGACGAGGGCGGCGAAACCGGACAGCACGTCGCAAGCGGGAAACGTTGAAGAGGGCGGCATCGTGACACATCACAGTAACCACGACAGCACCCACCGCACGGCAGTCCGTAGACTGTGCCCGTGCCGATCGACCGCGATACCACCAAGCCAGCCGGCGCGCCGCCCCAGGCCCGCACCGGCGCCGTGGGCTCGCCCGCCCGCCCGATCAGCGTGAGCGTGACCGCGGGAGCCGCCGGGAGCGCCGGAGATCCGCTGCGGGCCAATCTCGCCCTGATGGCCCCGGGCACCGCCCTGCGCGATGGCCTGGAGCGCATCCTGCGCGGCCGCACGGGCGCGCTCATCGTGCTCGGCTACGACAAGGTGGTCGAGGGCCTGTGCACCGGCGGCTTCCCGCTGGACGTGGAGTTCTCCGCGACCCGGGTACGCGAGCTGTGCAAGATGGACGGCGCTGTCGTGCTCTCCAGCGACGGCACCAGAATCGTCCGGGCGGCCGTGCACCTGATGCCCGACCCGTCCATCCCGACGGAAGAGTCCGGCACCCGACACCGCACCGCCGAGCGGGTGGCCCGCCAGACCGGCTACCCGGTCATTTCGGTCAGCCAGTCCATGCGGATCATCAGCCTCTACGTCAACGGCCAACGGCACGTGCTCGACGACTCGGCGGCCATCCTCTCCCGTGCCAACCAGGCGCTCGCCACCCTGGAGCGTTACAAGCTCCGGCTGGACGAGGTCTCCGGCACGCTCTCCGCCCTGGAGATCGAGGATCTGGTCACCGTGCGGGACGCGGTGGCCGTGGTGCAGCGACTGGAGATGGTTCGCCGCATCGCCGACGAGATCGCCGGTTACGTGGTGGAGCTGGGCACCGACGGCCGCCTGCTCGCCCTGCAACTCGACGAGCTGATGGCCGGCGTGGACGCCGACCGCACCCTGGTCATCCGGGACTACCTCCCCGTCGGCCGTAAGTCGCGCACCCTCGACGAGGCCCTTGTCGAGCTGGACCTGCTCGGTGCCACCGAGCTGATCGACCTGGTGTCGGTGGCCAAGGCGATCGGCTACCCGGCCGCGTCCGACGCGCTCGACGCCGCGGTCAGTCCGCGCGGCTTCCGACTGCTGGCCAAGGTGCCCCGGCTACCGGTGGCGGTGGTCGACCGCCTGGTGCTGCACTTCGGCAGCCTCCAGCGTCTGCTCGGCGCAACCGTGGAGGACCTGCAAGCCGTCGAAGGGGTCGGTGACGCCCGGGCCCGCGGCGTCCGGGAAGGGCTGTCCCGGCTCGCCGAGGCATCCATCCTGGAACGCTACGTCTGACCCGCCTCAGCCGGTGACGGTGAGCTTCACCGGGTCGCTGAGCTTCGTGCCGACCCGAGCGAACACCTGGTACGACCCGACCGGCGGGAAAGGCCCGGCGGCCAGCGCACCGTCACAGCGGCTGGTGTCGCGCCCGTTCCACGGCACCTGGTAGGAGCGCTCGAAGTTCGGCGTGAAGCTTTGCACGTCCGAGCCCACGACCTTGCCGCAGGTGTCCGACGACCAGACCTTCTCGGCCCCGGACTTGATGAAGATCTCCTGAAGGTCGGCGCCGACGTTGCGACTGCACGTCCGGTCCGACGTGTTCTTGATCCTCAGTTGCAGCTCGACCACCGCGCCCCGCTGCACCGAGGTCGGACTCGCCGACGAGACCACGCTGATCTCCTCATCGGTGCAGGTGCCGTCGTCCTCCGCACCGGCGGCCGCCCCCAGCGGCGGTGTGTTGCTGGTGATCGCCGGGCTCGGATTCGTCGCACCCGAATCAGCGGACGCCGACGATGACGGGCCCCCGGTCTGCGGTGTCAGCACCGGCCCGCCGGGACCAGACGTCGCGGCGGACGTCGCCGACGGCGAACCTCCCGCCTTCGGCTCCTGACCGCCGGAACCACCCGAACCGGTGCAGGAGTAGAGCAGGACAATCAGGAACAGAAACCCCGCTCCGAGTACGACGGCGCGACGCCGCCAATACACGGCGGGTGGCAGGGGGCCGACCGTCAGACGCATGATGCCCTCCACCGTAGCCGCGCCGTACCCGGCAGTGCGGCGCGACGCGCCGGAACCACTCCGAGGCGCCCGCACCACCCTCCACTGGGGACAGTCCGGCACCCGATCACAGGTAGACCTTGCGCTGATAGACCGCGTGCGCACCGGCCACCCGGTCCAGGAAGAGTAGCCCCGCGCAGTGGTCGATCTCGTGCTGCAACGCCCGAGCCTCGAAGCCGTCGGTCACCAGCCGGACCGGCTCGCCGCTGCCCGGCAGATCACCCTCCACCACCAGCCGGCTGGCCCGCTTCACGTCCCCGGTCAGGTCCGGCACCGACATGCAGCCCTCCCGGCCCGGCTTCCACCGCGTCGCCTCGACCACCCGCGCGTTGCACAACACGAAGACGCCGTGCACCGTCACCGCCTTCGGGTGCCCGGTCACGTCGACGGCGAAGACCCGAGCGCCCACCCCGACCTGCGGCGCGGCCAGCCCGACGCAGCCCGGCGAGACCTTCATGGTGGCTATCAGGTCGGCCGCGAGTTGAACCGTCTCCTTGGCCGTGGGGTCAACCTCGTCCGCCGCCCGACTCAGCACCGGGTGCGGGGCGGACACCACCGCCCGCACCTCGCCCGGCACGTCCAGCGACTCCGGTGTCCAGTCCCCCAGGCCGACCTCCGGCCCGCGCTCCTCGCCGGTCACAACAGATCCGGGTCCGCCGGCCGGAGGGTGACCTCCACGCCCAGCTCCGAAGCCGTCCGGTGCAGCCGGTCGATCAGAGTGTCCGCCACACCGGCCGGCAACTCGACCTCCGCCAGGACCACGTAGAGCGCACCGGTCAACCGGGTACTCAGGTCGGTGACATTCCCCCCGGCGTCCACCAGCGCCCGCGTCATCGCCGCGACGATCCCCATCCGGTCCGAACCGTGCACCGCCATCACGTACGGCTCACCCGCCGGAGGCACATCGCCGTCCGGGGTGACCGCGCGTACCGTCGCCAGCAGTTGGCCCTCGGCGGCCAGCGGCGCCAGGGCGGCCTCGACCTCGGCGGCGGCCGGACCGGTACAGATGAGGGTCATCGCGAAATGCCCCCGCAGCCGCGTCATCGTGCTGTCGGTGAGGTTCGCGCCCAGTCGGGCCAGCACCTCCGCGACGTCGGCCACGATGCCCGGCCGGTCCCGACCGATGACGGTGATCGCGAGCTCGTTCATCCGCGCATTCTCCCCCGTCCGCCGAACGACGACGTGGCACCCCGCCCGAGCCGCCCACCCAACGGGAACGCCGGGCGTGACATCATCGACGACGCCATGACTCAACCCGACTTCGCCACCCTGGTCAGCCGGTGGTTCCAACAGCACGCCCGTGACCTGCCATGGCGCGAGCCCGGGGTCACCCCGTGGGCCATCCTGGTCAGCGAGGTCATGCTCCAGCAGACACCCGTGGTCCGGGTGGTGCCGGCCTGGCAGGCATGGCTGGCCCGCTGGCCGGAGCCGGCCGCGTTGGCGGCGGACACCCCCGCCGAGGCGATCCGGATGTGGGGACGCCTCGGCTACCCCCGCCGGGCGGTCCGACTACGCGAGTGCGCCGTCGCGATCGTCGACCGGCACGGCGGCCAGGTGCCGGACCGGCTGGAGCAACTGCTGGCACTGCCCGGCGTCGGCACCTACACGGCGCGGGCGGTGGCAGCCTTCGCGTACGGGCAGCGGCACCCGGTCGTCGACACCAACGTACGCCGGGTCGTGTGCCGGGCGGTGGCCGGCGAACCAGACGCCGGACCGGTCACCCGACCGGCCGACCTGGTCGCCACCGAAGAACTGCTCCCCACGGAACCCGCCGCGGCGGCGCTGGCCAGCGCCGCGTTCATGGAACTGGGCGCGCTGATCTGCACCGCCCGGTCACCGCGCTGCACGGCCTGCCCCGTCGAGTCGGTCTGCGCCTGGCGGGCGTCCGGCCAGGAGGCGCCCGCGGGGCCAACCCGCCGACCCCAGCGGTACGCGGGCACCGACCGACAGGTCCGCGGCCTGCTGCTCGGAGTGCTCCGGGACAGCACCGGGCCGGTCCCACACCAGCGGCTGGACCAGGTCTGGACCGACGACCTGCAACGCGCCCGCGCCCTCGCCGGCCTGGTGCAGGACGGGCTGGTCGAACCCGCCGGCACCGACTCCTTCCGCCTGGTCGGCGACGGCCCGTCCCTCCCAACCGCCGACCTCAGCACCTGACCGTCGGCCCCACCCAGCGCATTCCGCACGGGACCCACGCGCCGCATGCAACACGCGCCGCACGCCGCACAGGCCACAGCCGCCGCAAGCGCCGCACGCCGCACACGCCACACGCGCCGCACGCCCGCCGCAAGATCGCGCTCGATCCTGGATGTAGTGGTCTCGGGCGCGCCGGATGCCACTACATCCAGGATGTTGCGCGATCTTGTGGGCGGTGGCCTGCACCAGGAGCGAGGCAGGACACCGCTGAGCTCACCGCCCTGCCCACCGTCACGCCCCGCGGATCTTGCGGGGGCGGGCTGCGTGAGGCGGGTGCGGTGGGGTTTGGCCTGTGGGGGTCGCGCAAAAGGCGGGGCCCCGGTGGCTTTCGCCACCGGGGCCCCGCCCACTGCTGGTTGTGTTACTCGTCCACGCCTGCGGCGGCGGTGCCAGCGGCAGTGCCACCGAGGTCGGCCGGGACGGCGTCCGGAACTTCAACCGGCTTGTCCGAGCCCCGGAAGACGAGCTTGGAGTTGTCGATGTCGTCCGGGTCGCCTTCGCAGTCGACCACGACGATCTGACCCGGGGTCAGCTCGTTGAACAGGATCCGCTCGGAGAGGTTGTCCTCGATGTCGCGCTGGATCGTGCGACGAAGCGGACGGGCACCGAGCACCGGGTCGAAGCCCTTCGCGGACAGGTACTTCTTGGCGCTGTCGGTCAACTCCAGACCCATGTCCTTGTTCCGCAGCTGGCCCTCGATCCGCTGGATCATGATGTCCACGATCGAGAGGATCTCGCTCTGGCGCAGCTGGTGGAAGACGATGGTGTCGTCGATCCGGTTGAGGAACTCAGGCCGGAAGTGCTGCTTGAGCTCGTCGTTGACCTTCTGCTTCATCCGGTCGTAGTTGGACTCGGAGTCCTCCGACTGCTGGAAGCCCAGCGACACCGCCTTGGCGACGTCACGGGTGCCCAGGTTGGTGGTCAGGATGATGACCGTGTTCTTGAAGTCCACGATCCGACCCTGACCGTCGGTGAGCCGACCGTCTTCGAGGATCTGCAGGAGCGTGTTGAACACGTCCGGGTGGGCCTTCTCGATCTCGTCGAAGAGGACCACCGAGAACGGCCGACGCCGCACCTTCTCGGTCAGCTGCCCGCCCTCGTCGTAGCCGACGTAGCCGGGAGGGGCACCCACGAGCCGGGAGACCGTGTAACGGTCGTGGAACTCGGACATGTCCAGCTGGATGAGGGCGTCCTCGCTGCCGAAGAGGAACTCGGCGAGCGCCTTGGACAGCTCGGTCTTACCGACACCGGACGGGCCGGCGAAGATGAACGAGCCCGACGGGCGCTTCGGGTCCTTCAGGCCGGCCCGGGTACGCCGGATCGCCTTCGAGACCGCCTTGACCGCGTCCTCCTGGCCGATGACGCGCTTGTGCAGCTCGTCCTCCATGCGCAGCAGGCGGGAGGTCTCCTCCTCGGTCAGCTTGTAGACCGGGATGCCGGTCCAGTTGCCGAGCACCTCGGCGATCTGCTCGTCGTCAACCTCGCTGACGACGTCCAGGTCACCGGCCTTCCACTCCTTCTCCCGCTGAGCCTTTTGGCCCAGGAGCTGCTTCTCCTTGTCGCGCAGCTGGGCGGCGCGCTCGAAGTCCTGCGCGTCGATCGCGGACTCCTTGTCGCGACGCACCTGGGCGATGCGCTCGTCGAAGTCACGCAGGTCTGGCGGCGCGGTCATCCGACGGATCCGCATCCGGGCACCGGCCTCGTCGATCAGGTCGATCGCCTTGTCCGGGAGGAAGCGGTCGGAAATGTACCGGTCGGCCAGGGTCGCGGCAGCCACGAGAGCTGCGTCGGTGATGCTCACCCGGTGGTGAGCCTCGTAGCGGTCACGCAGGCCCTTGAGGATCTCGATGGTGTGGGCCAGCGACGGCTCACCCACCTGGATCGGCTGGAAGCGGCGCTCGAGAGCGGCGTCCTTCTCCAGGTGCTTGCGGTATTCATCCAGGGTGGTGGCACCGATGGTCTGCAGCTCACCACGGGCCAGCATCGGCTTGAGGATGCTCGCGGCATCGATCGCGCCCTCGGCGGCACCCGCACCCACCAGGGTGTGGATCTCGTCGATGAACAGGATGATGTCGCCGCGGGTGCGGATCTCCTTGAGCACCTTCTTGAGGCGCTCCTCGAAGTCACCGCGATAGCGGGAACCGGCGACGAGCGCGCCCAGGTCGAGCGTGTAGAGCTGCTTGTCCTTGAGGGTCTCGGGCACCTCGCCCTTGATGATCTTCTGGGACAGGCCCTCCACCACGGCGGTCTTACCGACGCCGGGCTCACCGATCAGGACCGGGTTGTTCTTGGTACGGCGGGAGAGCACCTGCATGACCCGCTCGATTTCCTTCTCGCGCCCGATGACCGGGTCGAGCTTGCCCTCGCGGGCGGCCTGAGTCAGGTTGCGGCCAAACTGGTCCAGCACCAGGCTGGTCGACGGCGCGGCCTCACCCGGCGCGGCGCCCGCAGCAGCAGGCTCCTTGCCCTGGTAGCCGGAGAGCAGCTGGATCACCTGCTGGCGGACCCGGTTGAGGTCGGCGCCGAGCTTGACCAGCACCTGGGCGGCGACGCCCTCGCCCTCACGGATCAGCCCGAGCAGGATGTGCTCCGTGCCGATGTAGTTGTGGCCGAGCTGCAGCGCCTCGCGCAGCGACAGCTCCAGCACCTTCTTGGCCCGCGGCGTGAACGGAATGTGCCCGCTCGGCGCCTGCTGGCCCTGGCCGATGATCTCCTCGACCTGCTGACGGACGCCCTCCAGGGAGATGCCGAGGCTCTCCAGGGCCTTTGCCGCGACGCCTTCACCTTCGTGGATCAGGCCCAGCAGGATGTGTTCCGTACCGATGTAGTTGTGGTTGAGCATCCGGGCCTCTTCTTGGGCCAGGACGACAACCCGTCGCGCTCGGTCGGTGAACCGCTCGAACATGCCCTCGTGCTCCTCACGTGCCGTGCGCCTTGATGGTCAAGATCTTGGCGGGGCCGGTGCACGAACGTCCGGGACGGGCGTCCGTGCCTCCTTACTCTATCGTCGCTGACCGACTCAGCTGAGGTCGTGTGTCTCTGGTCTGGGTCGGTTCCACGTCGTTTTGAACAACCGTCCGCGCTCAGGAGGTGTTCCGGTAGCCCTGTCGCTACGCGCAGAGCGAAATCCGACTGGCTCCACGGAAGCCCGATCCGGGGTCCGGAGGCGTTCCGGGAGGCTCCGGGAGGCTCCGGGAGGGCGGACCGGGGGTCGCGACGAGCGCCGCGCCCAGCCCTGGGAGAGGTTGTCCACAGGCTGTGGATAGTTGCTCCACTGGTTGTGGACAACGTCGGTCGGCCCGGAATGCTTCCCGGCCCCCGAACGGGCCCGGCGGGGCCGCCCCGAACGACCCGGCGGGGCCGCCCCGACCAACCCGGCGATGCCGCACCGAAGCGGCGATGCCGCCTTAAACCGGGCATGGCGAAGCCGCCCGGATACGGCGACGCCGGCCCGGAGAACTCCTCCGGCCCGGCGTCGGTGTCGCCTGCGGTGGCGGCTGGCCACCAAACTGCTGACGGATCAGCGCTTCGCGTGGAACTCGTCCACGATCTCCTGCGGGATACGACCCCGGTCCGAGATGTCCTTGCCGGCCTTCTTGGCCCACTCCCGGATCGCCTTGTTCTGCTCCCGATCGGCGGTCGCGCCACCGCGACCGCGGGCAGCCCGCCCACCGATCACGACACCACCCCGGCCGACCTTGGTACCGGCACCGACGTACGACGCAAATGCATCGCGCAATTTCGCGGCGTTGGCGCTCGACAGGTCGATCTCGTACTGAACGCCGTCGAGGGCGAACTTGACGGTCTCGTCCGCGTCCCCGCCGTCCAGGTCATCGACCAGCTTGTGAATGATCTGCTTGGCCACGTCCCACATTCCTTTCGAGCAGGGTGCTCCTGCTAACGAGAGCACAATAACCCGTGCGCCGCTCGTCGCGTCAATAGGATCCGGTTACGGCTCGGCGTGAGCCGGAGGAGGACTACTCCGGGCGGACCAACGGGAAGAGGATCGTTTCCCGAATTCCGAGCCCGGTCAGGGCCATCAACAGCCGGTCGATTCCCATTCCCATACCGCCGGCCGGCGGCATTCCATACTCCATCGCCCGAAGGAAGTCCTCGTCGAGACGCATCGCCTCGTCGTCGCCACGGGCGGCCAACTGCGCCTGGGCCACCAGCCGTTCCCGCTGCACGACCGGGTCGACCAGCTCGGAGTACGCGGTGCCCAACTCGAAGCCGAGCACGTAGAGGTCCCACTTCTCGGCCAGCCCCGGCTCGCTGCGGTGGGCCCGGGTGAGCGGGCTCGTCTCCTCCGGGTAGTCCCGTACGAAGGTGGGCGCCTCCAGGCCAGGAACGACCAGTTCCTCGAACAACTCCTCGGCCAGCTTGCCCGGGCCCCACTTTGGGTCCACGGCCAATCCCACCTTGTCCGCGTACTCCACGAGGCGGGAGCGTTCGGTGCGAACGGTGACCTCCTCGCCCAGTGCTTCGGAAAGCACGCCGAACAACGTCACGGACCGCCACTCGCCGCCCAGGTCGAACTCTCGACCGTCGGCGTGGGTCACCACCGTCGAGCCGCTCACCGCGATCGCCGCCTGTTGCACGAGATTGCGGGTCAACTCGGCCATCGTGTCGTAGTCGCCGTACGCCTGGTACGTCTCCAGCATCGCGAACTCCGGCGAGTGCGAAGAGTCGACACCCTCATTACGGAAGTTGCGGTTGATCTCGAAGACGCGGTCGACACCGCCGACCACAGCGCGCTTGAGAAACAGTTCCGGAGCGATTCGCAGATACAGATCGGTGTTCAACGCATTGCTGTGGGTCACGAACGGTCGGGCCGCCGCGCCCCCATGCAGCAGTTGCAACATCGGCGTTTCCACCTCGATGAAGCCCTGCCCGTGCAGTGAATCGCGCAGACTGCGTACCGCTGCGGCCCGGGTACGCACCATCTCCCGTGCCTGCGGCCGGACAATCAGGTCCACGTAACGCTGCCGGACGCGCGCCTCCTCGGAGAGGGGCTTGTGGGCCACCGGCAACGGTCGCAGCGCCTTGGCGGTCATCTCCCAATGCTGGGCCAGCACCGACAGCTCGCCCCGGCGGCTGGTGATCACCTCACCGGTGACGCCGACGTGGTCACCGAGGTCGACGAGGCGCTTCCACGCCTCCAGCCGCTCCGGCCCGACCCGGTCCAGGGACAGCATCGCCTGCAACTCGGTGCCGTCGCCGTCCCGCAGGGTCGCGAAGCAGAGCTTGCCCGTGTTGCGTACGAAGATCACCCGGCCGGTGACCGCGACCTGGTCGCCGGTCGCGGTGTCGGTCGGCAGGTCGGCGTAGCCCGCCCGGATCTGCGCGAGGGTGGTGGTACGGGGGAAACCGACCGGGTAGGGCTCGACGCCCTCGGCGAGCATCCGGTCCCGCTTCTCCCGGCGGACCTTCATCTGCTCGGGAAGGTCGTCGGCGGGGTCCACTGGCACGGGGTTCTGCTCGCTCACGGCACGCTTCCTCGTCACGGAGATACAGGGGGTCAGGCCCGAGCGTACTCAAGCGGTCCGGAGGCCGTTACGGGATAACCTGCCCGTCATGGTCGATCACACTCACGCCCTGTCGTTCGGTGTCGCCGCGAGTGATTACGACCGCTTTCGACCACGTTATCCCGAGGCTGCGGTCCGCTGGGCGCTCGACGGGCTGAGCGAGGCCCGGGTGGTCGATCTCGCGGCGGGCACCGGCATCCTGACCCGTGCCGTGCTGGCCCTGGGCCACGAGGTCGTACCGGTGGAGCCCGATCCGGGGATGCGGGCGCAACTCGCCGCCAGCACCCAGGGCACGACGGCCCTGGCGGGCAGCGCCGAGGCCATGCCGCTGCCCGACTCGGCGGCGGACGCGGTGCTGGTCGGGACGGCGTACCACTGGTTCGACCGGGAGCCCGCGCACGCCGAGATCGCCCGGGTGCTCCGTCCCGGTGGCGCCTTCGCCCCAATCTGGAACATCCGGGACGACAGCGTCGACTGGGTGGCCGAGCTGGGTCGCATCGCCCACTTCGGGGACAAGTCGACCCTCCAACTCATCGGCGAGCACCCCGACTTCGGCCCCGCGTTCGACACCGTCGAGCGGCGCGAGTTCACGCACCGCACCACGCTCACCCCGGACGAGCTGCTCGGCGTGGTCCGCACCCGCTCGTACTGGCTCACCGCCACCACGGAGGACCAGCGGCGGGTCGAGCGGGAGCTGAGCGAACTCCTGAACACCCACCCCGCCCTGGCTGGCCGGGACACCGTCGAGCTGCCGTACCGGACGGTTGTACTGCGCGCCCGGCGGCGCTGACGCCCGCACGGAGGCCGGCCCCGACGGCGGCCGGGGTCACAGGTTGCGTTCGTAGACCATCCGCAGGCCGATCAGCGTGATCATCGGCTCGTGGTGGGTGATGCTGCGACACTCGTTGATCACCAGGGAGGCCAGGCCGCCGGTGGCGATCACCGCCCGCACCTCGCCCAACTCCTCGGTCATCCGCTCGACGATCCGGTCCACCTGCCCGGCGAAGCCGAAGTACAGGCCGGCCTGGAGGCACTCCACGGTGTTCTTGCCGATCACCGAGCGGGGCTTGGTGGCCTCGACCTTGCGCAGCTGCGCGGCCCGGGCGGCCAGCGCGTCGAAGGAGATCTCGATGCCCGGGGCGAACGCGCCACCGAGGAACTCACCGCGCTCGCTGATCACGTCGAAGTTCGTGGTGGTGCCGAAGTCCACCACGATCGACGGGCCGCCGTAGAGGGTGTACGCGGCCAGGGTGTTCACCACCCGGTCGGCGCCGACCTCCTTCGGGTTGTCGATCGCCAACTGCACGCCGGTCCGCACTCCCGGCTCGACCACCACGCTCGGCAGGTCGGCGTAGTAACGCTTGAGCATGGTGCGCAGCGACCGCAGCGCGGCCGGCACCGTGGAGCAGGCGGCCACACCGGTGATCTCGACGTTGTCCCCGGCGAGCAGACCCCGGAACATCAGGCCCAGCTCGTCCGCCGTCGAACGGGCATCGGTCTTGATCCGCCAGGAGTGCACCAGCTTGTCGCCGTCGAAGGTCGCCAGCACGGTGTTGGTGTTTCCGATGTCGATGCAGAGCAGCACGCACGCAGCCTAGACAACTACTCGGTGCGCAGGTCCAGCGCGATGTCCAGGATCGGCGACGAGTGGGTCAACGCGCCCACCGAGAGGAAGTCCACGCCGGTGGCCGCGTACCGGCCGGCCACCTCCAGGGTCAGCCCGCCGGTTGCCTCCAGCTCCGCCCGGTCACCCACCGCGGCCACCGCCTCGGCCAGCAGCTCCGGCGTCATGTTGTCGCAGAGCAGGAAGTCGGCCCCGGCCTCCACCGCCTCCACCGCCTCGTCGACAGTGGTCACCTCGACCTGCACCGGCACCTCCGGGAACGCCTCCCGGACCCGCCGGTAGGCCGCCGTGATGCCTCCGGCCGCCAGCTTGTGGTTGTCCTTGATCATGGCCACGTCGTAGAGGCCCATCCGCTTGTTGGTGCCGCCGCCGGCCCGCACCGCGTACTTCTCCAGCGCCCGCAGGCCCGGCGTCGTCTTGCGAGTGTCCAGCACCATCGCCTTCGTGCCGGCCAGCGCGTCCGCCCAGGCCCGGGTGTGGGTGGCCACCCCGGACATCCGGCAGAGCAGGTTGAGCGCCGTCCGCTCGGCCGTCAGCAGCAGCCGGGTCGGGCCGGTGACCGTCGCCAGCACGTCGCCGCGGGCCACCCGCTCGCCGTCGCGGGCCAACACCGACACCTCGACGGTACGACCGAAGCCCGTCACCTCGCCCACCAGCTCGAACACGGCGGCGGCCACGGCCATCCCGGCCACCACCCCGTCCGCGCGGGCCACCAGGTCGGCGGTGTCGGTCTGCTCCGCCGGAATGGTGGCCACGCTTGTGACGTCCAGGAAATCCGGGCCCAGATCCTCGACCAGCGCGCCCTCGATCACCTGCCGCACCAACGCCGGATCCAGCCCGGCCGCCCGCAACGCCGTCTCCGTCGACTCCATCACGAGTTTCCCTCCCACTGTTGCGTCACCCGGCCCTGCGCCCCGACCGCCCCGACCAGATGGCCCAGCCACCGTTCGTCGGCCGTCGGGAAGTCCTCCCGCCAGTGGCAACCCCGGGTCTCGCCACGGGCGTACGCGGCGGCGACAAGCGTCGACGCCACCGTGAGCAGGTTCGTCGCCTCCCAGTCGGCGGTTCGTGGCCGGCCCCGGGCAACGCCCAACTCGGTCAACGTCCCGGCCGTCCCGGCCAGCGTCGCCGCGGATCGGAGCACGCCGGCCCCCCGGGTCATCGCCCGTTGCAGGGTCGGCGTCACCTCTGCGGGCAGCACCCAGCCGGTACCCCCGCGCCAGGCGCCGGTGTCCGCCGGCTGAGCCTGCTCGGGCAGGCCGGCCGCGATGTCCTCGGCGATCCGCCGGGAGAAGACCAGACCCTCCAGCAGTGAGTTGCTGGCCAGGCGGTTCGCGCCGTGCACGCCCGTGCAGGCCACCTCACCGCAGGCGTACAGGCCGGGGATGGAGGTCCGGCCGCGCAGGTCGGTCCGGACCCCGCCGGAGGCGTAGTGGGCCGCCGGCGCCACCGGGATCAGGTCGGTCGCCGGGTCCACGCCGATCGCCAGGCAGGACGCCACGATGGTGGGGAACCGACCGGCCAGGAAGTCGCCGCCCAGGTGCCGTGCGTCGAGGAAGACGTGGTCCGCGCCGGTGGCCAGCAGCACCCGGTGGATGCCCTTGGCCACCACGTCCCGGGGTGCCAGCTCGGCCAACTCGTGCTGGCCCACCATGAACCGCTTGCCGTCGGAGTCCACCAGGTACGCGCCCTCGCCGCGCAGCGCCTCGGAGACCAGCGGCTGTTGCGCGTGCCCGGCACCGGGCACCCCCGCGCCGGGCGGGGTGATCAGGGCAGTCGGGTGGAACTGGACGAACTCCACGTCGGTCACCGCCGCGCCGGCCCGCAACGCCAGCGCCACCCCGTCCCCGGTGGAGACGGCCGGGTTGGTGGTGGCCGAGAAGATCTGCCCCATCCCGCCGGTGGCGAGCACCACCGCACGGGCCAGCAGCGCGCCGACGCCGTCCTCGCTGCCCTCACCCAACACGTGCAGGGTGATCCCGCAGGCCGGGCCGAGCCCATCCGGGCCGTCGCCGGGCGCGCGCAGCAGGTCCAGGACGAGGGCGTGCTCGACCAGCCGGATCCACGGGTCGCGTTGCACCGCGGCGTGCAGGGCCCGCTGCACCTCCGCGCCGGTGGCGTCCCCGCCGGCGTGCACGATCCGGTCCGCCCGGTGCCCACCCTCTCGGGTCAGCATCAGCGAACCGTCCGGGTGACGATCGAACTCGGCGCCGATTCGCATCAGCTCACGGAGCCGGGTCGGGCCCTCCTCGACCAGCACCCGGACCGCCGCCGGGTCGCACAGCCCCACCCCGGCGACCTCGGTGTCCCGGGCATGGGCCGCCGGTGTGTCGGCCGGGTCGAGCACGGCGGCGATGCCGCCCTGCGCCCACCGGGTCGAGCCGTCATCAATGTTGACCTTGGTTACCACCGTGACGTGCAGACCCGCCTCCCGCAGGTGCAGCGCCGCGGTCAACCCGGCCACGCCGGAACCCACCACGATCACGTCGGTGGTCTCCACCCAGCCGGGTGCGGGCGCGGCCAGCAACACGGGCAGGGCAGGCAGGTCGACGGTCGGGAGGTCCATCCCCCCAGTCAACCCGAACCATCCTCGCCCGGGGCGGCGGGGGCGGGACGAGTGTTTTGGGCTACCCCGTCCGGCGCGCGTCGGGCGTCAGGCCGTGGTCACTTCGTCCGGACCGGTAGCCCGGCCGGGCCCGCGCCCTTCAACGAGGCGGTCACCGTACGGTGGCTGAGCCACAGATAGCAGCGGACGCCCCGGTCACCGACCTTCCAGCGCCCCGCCCCCGGCGGTCGGACCACCACACCGCTGCGGACGCGCAGCGTGGCGTCGTCCGGAACGCCCACGTACCGGGCGAGGACGCTGCGACAACCCGTGTAGAGCGGCGCCCAGTCGGCATCCCGGGTCGGGTACGCCCGGTCCGGTGCGCGCCACACCCCGACGAACTCGGCGTCGTGCTGTTTGCCGCACTCCACCGGGGTCAGCGTCTGCACCCCCCGGCCGGCGCCACCGCGGGTCTGCTGGCAACCGAGGCGTAGCCCGGTGGGCCCCTTCAACGCGTCCCGCAGACTGCCCGACCGGACCACCACGGTGGCCGCCGCCTCGACCGTGGTCAACTCGGTGAGGTCGCACCGGAACCAGCGGGAACCCGCCGCCCAGCCCGGCCCGTTGGGCAGCGCCACGGACAGCCGCAGCCGGCCCGCCCGCCAGTCGTCACCCACGTAGCCGGTCGCCCGGGTGTCGCACTCGGCGAACGCGCCGCGCAGCTCCGGCGAGCCACCCGCCGGAGCGGTCGTCCGCTCGGCTGGGAACACCCCGACATGCACGGTCTCCAGGCGGTGCGGCCCGGCGCAGTCCACCGGCTCGTAGCTCGCCAGGCTGACCAGATCGGTGAAGTCGGCGGCGTGGCACACACCGGCGGCCGGGGTGAACGCCGACGGTGCCGGCAACGCCGCCCAGTCGTCGGTCAGATCACCGTCCAGGCCCCCGGACCCGGCACAGCCCACCAGCAGCGCCGCCGTGGCAACAGCGGCGAACAGGGTCGTCATGGCACGGCGCATCGCGGCCTCCCCCAGCCACCGACCGGCTTCCGCCAGCGTGCCCAGGGTAACCGGAAATGACCTTCCGGTAACAGACCGGAATCGCGGTACGCGGGATCAGACTCCGGACACGGCCAGCGGGCTGGGCACCGGGTTCCCGGCCGTGCCGGGTGCCGCCGCAGCCGGGTCGGCACCCAACTCGATGACCCGGTTGTCGGCGTCGACGTGCACGACCCGTGGCCGGTAGGAGCGGGCCTCGGCGTCGTCCATCTGCCCGTACGAGATCAGGATGACCAGGTCACCGGGGTGCACCAGGTGCGCGGCGGCGCCGTTGATGCCGATCACGCCGCTGCCCCGCTCGCCCGGGATCACGTACGTCTCCAGCCGGGCGCCATTGGTGATGTCCACGATCGCCACCTGCTCGCCGGGGAGCAGGTCGGCGGCGTCGAGCAGATCCTCGTCCACAGTCACCGAACCGACGTAGTGCAGGTCGGCCTGGGTCACCGTGGCCCGGTGGATCTTCGACTTGAGCATGGTCCGCAACATCGGGGTGGCCTTTCGCGGGATTGGTGGAGGGTGGTGTGGCCGGGTCACGGACGCGGGGCGAGGTGGATCGCCGCGTTGTCGATCAACCGGGTGGCGCCCACCCATGCGGCGATCACCAACCGGGCCGGCCCGGACACCGGCCCCGGTTCCAACTCGGGATCGGTGAGCACCAGGTAGTCGAGGCGGGCACCGGGCGTACCGGCCCCGAACGCGGCGTGCGCGGCGGTCAGCACCGCCCCCGCGTCCAGGCCGTCGTCTGCGGCCCGCGCACCGGCCCGCAGCGCGGCGGACAGACTCAGCGCGGCGGCCCGCTCCGCTTCGCTCAGGTAACGGTTGCGGCTGGAGAGCGCCAGCCCGTCCGGCTCCCGGACGGTCGGCACGCCGACCACCTCGACCGGCACGTCCAGGTCACGAGCCATCCGCCGGACCAGGGTGAGCTGCTGGTAGTCCTTCTCGCCGAAGAACGCCAGGTCCGGTCGGGTGAGCTGGAGCAGCTTCAGCACCACGGTGAGTACGCCGTGGAAGAAGCCGGGACGACTCGCCCCCTCCAACTCCGCGCCGAGCGGACCCGGGTCGAGGCGTACACGGGGCTGCCCGTCCGGATACATGTCCGCCACCGACGGGGCGAAGACCAGGTCGGCGCCCGCCCGCCGGCACACCTCCAGGTCGTCGTCGAGGGTGCGCGGGTAGCGGTCGAAGTCCTCGTTCGGACCGAACTGCAACGGGTTAACGAAGATCGTCACCAGCACGTGGTCGGCCTGTTCCCGGGCCGCGCGCAGCAACGTCTCGTGCCCGGAGTGCAGCGCGCCCATGGTCATCACCACCCCGACCGTGCCCTTCAACCCGGTCCGCGCCTCGGCCAACTCGGCGCGCGTGTGCACGACCTGCGTCATGCCGCCACCTCCCGGCTCGTCTCGGCGAGCACGCCGAGCAGCGACTGTGCGTCCACCGGCCGCAGACGGCCGGCGGCGATCGCCCGGTCGGCGGTACGACGGGCCAGCGCCAGATACGCGGGGACCGACTCCGGCGCGGTGGCGGCCAGCCGGGCCAGGTGCCGCTCGACAGTGCCCGCGTCGCCGCGGGACACCGGCCCGGTCAACGCGTCGTCACCGAGGCGCAACGCGTTCTCCAGGGCGGCCCGCAGCAGCGGGGCGAGCACCTTCTCCGGGCGGGACACCCCGGCGTCCCGCAGCCGGTCGGTCGCCTCGTTGACCAGGGTCACCAGGTGGTTCGCACCGTGCGCGAGCGCGGCGTGGTAGAGCGGGCGGTCCGCCTCGGCCACCCACTCCGGCACGCCACCCAGGTCGGCGACCAGCCGGGCGGCCAGCGGACGCAGATCCGTCGGGGCGGTCACCCCGTACGAGATGCCGGCCAGCCGGGGGAGGTCGTCCGGCGTACCGGTGAAGGTCATGGCGGGGTGGAGGGCCAGCGGCCGGGCGCCCGCCGCGACGGCCGGCCCCAGCACGGCCAGCCCGTGCGCTCCCGACGTGTGCGCGACGATCTGACCCGGATGCAACGCACCCCGCTCCGCGAGGTCGGCGACCACGCCGGCCAGCGCGTCGTCCGGCACCGCGATCAGCAGCAGGTCGCTGGCGGCGCGGGCCACGGAGACGGCCGGGCTGCGCGGCGCGTCGGGCAACAGCAGGGCGAGACGGGCGCGGCTGGCCCCGGAGTCGCCCGCCACGGCCACCACCCGGTGCCCGGCGGCGGCGAGCGCGGCGCCCAGGACGGCGCCGACCCGACCGGCGCCGACGACGCCGACGGTGAGAAGACGGGGAGGGGCGCCGGTGACGGCGCGGTCCCGCGGTGTGGCAGGCCCAAACTGGGCGGCCGGGCGCGGGCGCAGCGGTGCGCTCATGACGACGATCCAGTCCTCGAGAAGGGGTACCGGTCGATCGCAAGTATGCGCCCGCGTCACGGGACCGAAACAGAAGGTGTGAAAACGTTCACCACCGAAGGAAGGGCACGGTAGTGACCGGTCGGCCTCAGCCCGGGGCCGTCGTGAGCGTGCGTAGTTCGGTGGCGACCTCGGCGATCAGGTCGGCGAACGAGCCGCCATCGCTCTCGGGTGCGACCCAGCGGGCGAGCGCCACCCGGAAGACCATCACACCGGACTCGGTCGCCAGGGCGGCGGTCGTCTCGCTGAGGCCCTTGGCACGCAGAGCGGCGGCGACCGCGGCCGTCAGCGAGCTCGTCTTGCGCAGCTCACGCTCCTGCAACTCGGGACTACTGGCAATGATCGACTGGCGCATCCGGACCAGCTCGAGGCGGTCGGTGAAGATCTGCTCCGCCACCTGGCGGAAGGCGGCGACGACCGCCTCGAACGGCCCGGCGTCCGTCTCGGCCACCGCCTTGACCAGAACCTCCTCCAACTGCTCGCCGCCGCTGAAGAGCGCCTCGCGTTTGTCGCCGAAGAGTCGGTAGAAGGTGCGCTTGTCGAGCCCGGCTCGGGTGGCGATGTCGGCGACCGTCGTCTGCTCGAAGCCGCGCTCGCGGAACAGCTCGAAGGCGGCCGCCTCCAGGCGGCCACGCGCGTCGGGTTGCCAGCGGGCCATGCGGCGATGGTATCCGATGTCACGCTGCGACATTCTTTTCGGCCGCGCCATGTCACATCGCGACATCGTGCGGTACGGTGATGTCACAAGGCGACATGACCATCCCACAAAGGAACCACCATGCGCGTATTCGTCACCGGTGCCTCCGGCCACCTCGGCTCCGCGGTCGTACCGAAACTGATCTCCGCCGGACACGACGTCGTCGGCCTGGCCCGCTCCGACACGTCCGCCGCCGCCATCGAGAAGCTCGGCGCCGAGGTACGCCGTGGCGACCTCTCCGACCTCGACGCGCTTCGGGAGGAGGCGGCCGGCTCCGACGGGGTGGTCCACCTGGCGTTCCGCCACGACCTCCTGGTCACCGGCGACCTGGCCGGCGCCGCCGAGGTCGACCTGGCGGCTCTCACGGCACTCGCCGACGGCCTGGCCGGCTCCGGCAAGCCCTTCGTCGGCACGGGCGGGACAGCAATGCTCGTGCTGGGCGGCATCGTCGGCCGCCCCGGCACCGAACGCGACACCTTCCCGGGCGGCGGCTACCGGATCGACGCGGAAAACTTGGTGGCCGGCCTCGCCGCCCGCGGTGTTCGCTCCTCCGTCGTCCGGCTCCCCATCGTGCACAGCTCGCTGGACCACGTCGGCTTCCTCACCACCATCATCGCGGCGGCCCGGCAGCACGGGTACGCCGCGTACGTCGGCGAGGGCACCAACAGGTGGTCGGCCGTGCACACGCTCGACGCGGCCGAGCTCTACCGACTCGCCCTCGAAAAGGCCCCGGCCGGTGCGCGCCTGCACGCTGTCGCCGACGCGGGAGTTCCCTTCCGGCAGATCGCCGAGGCCGTCGGCCGCAACCTCGACATCCCGGTCCGGAGCATCAGCCCCGACGAGGCGAGCGGTTACTTCGGCTTCCTCGAGACGTTCGCGCAGCTGGACAACCCGACGTCGTCCGCCGTCACGCGCGAGCTGCTGGGCTGGACCCCCGCCCACCCCGACCTGATCGCCGACCTGGACGCGGGGCACTACTTCCAGGCGTGAACCACGACCGCACGGCCGGGGATCACGAGTCGCGCCGGACCGGTGACCGTAGGGTCGGCACGGTGACACACCCCGAACGCGGAGGGAACTGATGTCGATCCGGTGGCGGGACGCGATGAGCCAGGCCCTCTACGGGCCGCACGGCTTCTTCGTCGCCGGCGCCGGGCCGGCCGACCACTTCCGAACCAGCGTGCACGCCTCCCCGGCCTTCGCCACCGCCCTGCTACGGCTGGTCTCTCAGGTCGATGCGACCCTCGGCCACCCTGACCGACTCGATGTTGTCGACGTCGGTGCGGGTCGGGGTGAGCTGTTGCTCACCCTGCTCAGGCTCGTCGCGTCGGATAGCGCCGTCGAGGTTGCGGTGGGGGTTTCCGGGGAGCCCACCCGCTCCGGGCGGTCAGGCTTGATCCCTGCGCGGGCGGGCTCCCCGGAAACCCTGACTCCCACGGCCGCCGCCCGCCGGTCGCTCGACGAGCCGTCGTCCGGCACCGCCCGTCCGTCGCTCGCGGAACGGGTGCGCTTCACAGCCGT
This sequence comes from Micromonospora sp. NPDC050784, assembly GCF_044456765.1. Lineage (NCBI taxonomy): Bacteria > Bacillati > Actinomycetota > Actinomycetes > Micromonosporales > Micromonosporaceae > Micromonospora > Micromonospora sp. NPDC050784. Next base: position 367,289 of record NZ_JBITGG010000001.1, read on the forward strand.
CGAGTACGCCACGCGCCCCGAGAACCTGCCCGAAGAGATCAACTGGACCTCCGAGATCCCCGCCGAGATCACCGGAGTGCTGCTCGCCACCGAGTGGCTGGACAACGTCCCGCTGGACATCGCGGTGCACACCGAAGACGGCTGGCGATACGTGCTGGTCGACCCCGAAAGTGGCGTGGAGACGATCGGTGAGACGGTCAGCCCCGCCGATCTCGACTGGCTCACGACCTGGTGGCCCAGCCCCGGGACCTTGCCCAGCACGGACAGTGCCCCGAATCCGGAGGCGACCAGGACGGACGCGACCAGCGGAAGCGAGTCGGGTTTCGGCGCAGCCCGGCCGGCGGAGGGATCAAGCCTGACCGCCCGGAGCCGGCCGGGCTGCCCCGAAACCCCGCACAGCGACCACCGAGCAGAGATCGGCAGACCACGGGACGAAGCCTGGGCCAACGCGGTGCGCAAGATCGAGCGAGGGCTCGCGCTGGCAGTCGACTACGGGCACCTGCGGGACAGCAGGCCGGTGGATGGGACGTTGACCGGGTACCGGGGTGGGCGGCAGGTGCCGCCGGTGCCGAACGGGTCGAGTGATGTGACCGCGCACGTGGCCATGGACTCGGTCGCCTCCGCTGGTGCGGCGGTCGCCCGGTGCGCGTACTCCCTGGTCTCGCAGCGGGAGGCGCTGCGGGCGCTCGGGGCCGACGGCGGGCGACCGCCGCTCAGCCTGGCCGGCACCGACCCGGTCGGCTACGTGCGGGCGCTGGCCGCCGCGTCGGCGGTGGCCGAGCTGACCGACCCGGCCGGGCTCGGCGGGCACCTGTGGTTGCGCCAGCCGGTCGGCATCCGCCTCGGGCCGGCCGTGGCACGATGACGGGCATGACCACCGACGCCGGGGCCCTCCGTGAACTGACCGTCGGCACCGGAGCCGGCCTGGTCGCCGGCACCGGTGATCAGCAGCTCGGCACCGACATGGTGCTGAACATCGGCCCGCAGCACCCCTCCACCCATGGTGTGCTGCGGTTGAAGCTGGTGCTCGACGGCGAACGGGTGGTCGCCTGCGAACCGATCGTCGGTTACATGCACCGGGGCGCCGAGAAGCTCTTCGAGGTGCGTGACTACCGGCAGATCATCGTGCTCGCCAACCGGCACGACTGGCTCTCGGCGTTCTCCAACGAGCTGGGTGTGGTGCTCGCGGTGGAACGCCTGATGGGCATGGAGGTGCCGGAGCGGGCCACCTGGCTGCGGATGGCCCTCGCGGAGCTGAACCGGGTGCTCAACCACCTGATGTTCCTCGGCTCGTACCCGTTGGAGATCGGGGCGATCACGCCGATCTTCTACGCGTTCCGGGAACGCGAGACCATCCAGGCGGTGATGGAGGAGGTCTCCGGCGGCCGGATCCACTACATGTTCAACCGGGTGGGTGGCCTCAAGGAGGAGGTGCCGTACGGGTGGACCGGGCGTGCCCGCGCGGCCATCGGTGAGGTGCGCCGCCGGCTGCCCGACCTGGACCACCTGATCCGGCGTAACGACATCTTCCTGGCTCGTACCGTCGGCGTGGGCGTGCTGTCCGCCGCGGACGCCGCCGCGTTCGGCGCTTCCGGGCCGGTGGCCCGGGCCTCCGGGCTCGACCTGGACCTGCGCCGCGACGATCCCTACCTGGCCTACGACGAGCTGGACGTGCCGGTGGTCACCAAGACCGCCGGCGACTGCCACGCCCGGTTCGAGGTGCTGCTCGACCAGGTGTACGCGTCGCTGGACCTCGCCGAGCAGTGCCTCGACCGGGTGGACCGGCTGACCGGGCCGATCAACACCCGGCTGCCGAAGGTGCTCAAGGCGCCGGAGGGGCACACGTACGCCTGGACGGAGAACCCGCTCGGCATCAACGGCTACTACCTGGTGTCCCGCGGTGAGAAGACGCCGTGGCGGTTGAAGTTGCGCACCGCCTCGTACGCGAACGTGCAGGCGTTGGCCACCCTGCTCCCCGGCTGCCTGGTCCCGGATCTGATCGCAATCCTCGGCTCGATGTTCTTCGTGGTCGGCGACATCGACAAGTGATCCGGGTCGCCTGACCGGTCACCGCCAGCGGTCTGCGGGCGGCGCGCCACCGGCACGCGGTACGTCGTCCTGGGGTGGGTAGCCGTAGCGCTCGTCGACCCGCCGCCGGCCGGTCCGCTCCGGCGCGGGTTCCGCCTGGTGGCCGCGTTGGCGCGGTGGGCGCCACTCGTCCGGCACCGGCACGCCGCCCACCGGCAGCGCCGGCCTGCCCGGCTCGGCCCGCCGGCCACCGTCGCGGTCGTGGCGGCGCGCCGGCTCGTCCCGGGGGTACGACTCCCGCTCCTCGTACCGGCGCGGCTCTTCATACCGGCCGGAGTCCTCGTACCGGCCGGCGTCCTCGTGGCGGCGCGGCTCCTCGTGGCGGCGCGGCTCCTCGTGGCGGACGGCGGCCCAGCGGTCGGCCACCCGGTACTCGGTGCCGGTGGCGTCGGCGTGCACCTCGGCCCGGCGTTCGCCGACCCGCAGCTCGCGGCCGTTCTCGTCGTCGCGGACGGCGGCCCAGCGGTCACCGGCCCGCAGCTGCGACCAGTACTCGCCGGTGTCGTCGGCCCGCAGCGGCGGTCCGGGCTGCGGCGCCGCGGCGCCCGCCCGATCACGCTGCTCCGACCAGCCCCGATCGTCCGGGCTGTCCCAGGAGCCCGCCGCCGGCCGCTCCGGGGTGCGGTGCGACCGGGCCGCCGGGGCGGGCTCGTCGGGCTGGGCGTACGCGTCGCGCCGATCGGTCCACTCCGGTTCGTCCCGGCGGCCAGTCCAGCCCGGTTCGTCGCCGTATCCGGCTCGGGGGCGCTCCTCCGGCTCGCTTCTCGCTCGGCCGGCCGGGCGGGGGCGCTCGTCCGCGTCGCCGCCCCGGGTCCACTCCTGCGCGGGTGGGGTCCACTGACCGGCGTACCCGCCGCCGTAGCGCCCGGCCGGCTCGGCCGGGCCGCCGTCCACCACTGTGTGTCGGGTGGTGACGTGCACGGTCTCGGTGTGTCGGACCACGCCACCCGGCCGGTGCGCCGCCTCCGGGCGGTCGTGTTCGCGGGGGCGGGCCGAGCCGTACGCGGTGGCGGCCGGCCGTTCCCCGCCGTACATTCCGGCGGCGGCCGGCGGTTCGGGGGCCTCCTGTGCGTACGCCGGCTCGTCGTCGTCCGGGTGCTCGGGGCGCCCCCAGTGGGGCGCGTCATCGGGGCCGGCCACCCGTGCGCGGCCGGCCGGCGCGTCCAGCGGGACGCGGCTACGGGCCACCGGCGCGTCGTCCACCGGCGGCTCGACGGCGGCCACCCGCGCCCGTCCGGCGCCCGCCGGTTCGGCAGCGGGGACGGCACCGGCGAGGGCCGCACCGCTGGCGTCGAGGCGGCGGCGCACCACGGCGATCCCCTCCTGGGCCCGTTGCGCCTGGTCGAGGGCCTGGTTCCCGCGTTGGGCGGCGGCCACGATCTCGCTGCGCAGTTCCCGACGCAGTTCCTCGATCTCGTCCAGCAGCTCGTCGGTCCGCGCCGAGGCGCCCTCGCCGTCCGGCCGCAGCGCGATGGAGAGACCGATCAGCACCACCGCGAGAATGGCGAGCACCGCGGCGAAGCGCAGCGGGCCGTTGCCGTCGGCCACCAGCAGGATCAGCGCCGCCACCGGCGCGAGAGCGACGCCCGCCCAGAAGAGCATGGTCAGCAGCGATGGTTGACGCCGGGCGTCAGAGGTGGCCGGGGCTGGCATGGATGTGCAGCCTACCGACGATATCCAGCGGAGGGAACGGGGTCCCCGGGACGCACGGACGCCCCCGCCCGGTCGGGGCGGGGGCGTCCTCAGCATGTGCTCAGCTGGTGGCGAAGGCGCCATCCGAGGAGAAGATCAGACCCACGCTGATCGAACCGTCGCGCAGCCCGCTCTTGGTCAGCGGCCCGCCCTGGTCGAGCGAGGAGAACTTGCCGACCGACAGCCCGTACGTCTTCTCCAGGCCCGGCTTGCAGAACGGACGCTGCTCGCACTCCGGCGGGCCACCGAGCACGGTCGCGCTGCCGGAGCACTTCGCCGCCAGCTCGGAGAGGGTCCGTACGCCGTACTTGTCGGCGAAGGCCTGGGTCACCGCGAAGGCGTTCTGGTCCTGTGCGGCGGCCGGGGTGCCGAACGTGAGGCCGGCCTTGTCGCCCTCGGCCTTGAGCGCGGTCACCGTCGTGTTGATGTCCGGCGAGGAGACCGGCTGCGCGTTCTGGCCGTTGGCCTTGGTGTTGAGGAACTCGGCCATGGTCGCCGCGTACTCCGGGACGACCTGGATCTCGCCCTTCTCCAGAGCCGGCGCGTACAGCTCCCGGTTGCCGATCTGCTGCACCTTGACCTGGTAGCCGGCGGCGGTGAGCGCGATCCGGTACAGCTCACCCAACGTCTGACTCTCGGCGAAGTTGCCGGCGCCCACCACGATGTTGCCGCCCGGGCCCTTGGCGATGCCCGCGGTGAGGTTGTTCGCGCTGGCAAACTCTTCGGCCGCCACCTTGGGGGTCTTGCGGTCCTCGTTGACGGCCTTGTTGAGCTGGATCAGCTTCGGGGTGTCCAGCGCGGCGGAGACCTTGTCCAGTGCGGCGAGCAGTTGGGGGTTGGCCGCCTTGCTGTTGACCGCGGGGATGACGTTGTCCGAGTTCTGGAGCTTCTTGTCGTCCTGCAGAGCGATGAGCTGCTGGCCCGCGACCGGGGCGCACCCGGCGCCGGAGGCGCTCGTCTGGGGTGCGTCGGTGCCGGACGAGCCGGCGTCGCCGCAGCCGGTGAGGAGTGCTGCCCCGGCGACAGCGCTGACCGCCCCGATCGCCAGACGTGTACGTGCGCGCATGTGCCCGCCTTCCGTGTCCCGGCGCGGCCCGTCCCGGGCCGGCCGCGTGTCCGACGGGCGATCCTGACTGTCGGCCGCCCGCGAATGTCCACCCAACATGCTCCGCAACCGACCGACAACTTGGGATGGACTTCGTCACCCCATCGTCACCGATTTGACGGCCGTGGGTCGCCAGCTCGACGCGGCACTCACCCGGATGGGTCAGGCGCTCCCGGTCGCGTCGGCGGCCCGGGGCCGCCCCAGGCGCTGCCGCCCGCGCCGCAGCGGCTTGGGGGTGACCAGCCGTTCGACGCCGCCGAGGACCACCTCGGCCAGCAGCGCGAGCCCGGCCACCAGCACACCGCCGGCGACGATCTGCCCGCCGCCGGCCGCGATACCGATACCGAAGCCGGTCCGGATGATCTGGCCCAGGCCGCCGCCGTTGACGAAGGAGGCCAACGCCGCGGTCGCGATCACCTGAACCGCCGCCGTGCGGAAGCCGGCCGCCAGGTAGGGCACCGCGAGCGGCAACTCCACCCGGCGCAGCAGCTGTGCGCTGGACAGACCCATCCCTCGGGCCGCGTCGCGGGCCTCCGGGTCCACCTGCCGCACCCCGGTGTACGCGTTCGCCAGCAGCGGCGGCACGGCGAAGACGGCCAGTGCCACCACGACCGGCGTCTTCCCGAAGCCGCTGGCGAAGACGACCGGCAGGATGGTCAGCAGCGCCAGGGTGGGGATGGCCAGGGTGGCGTTGGAGATCAGCACCACCAGGCCGCCACCTCGGCCGAGGTGCCCCAGCCAGAGCCCGAGCGGCCAGGCCACCAGGCAGCCGAGCGCCACCGCCAGGGCGGAGATCGTCAGGTGCTCGCCGAGCCGGTCCAGCATGCCGCCGGGGTTGGTCCAGTTCAGTGGGTCGTTGATCCAGGTGATCGCCTGGCCGATCGGGTTCGCCGCGACGGTCACCGTGCCCTCCGGGTGGACCAGGGGGTCACCAGCCGGGCGACCAGGATGAGCAGCAGGTCGAGGACGATCGCGAGCGCCACGCAGAGCAGCGCGGCGGTCATGATCTCGGCCTTGTAGAGGTTGTTCTGGAAGCCCGCGAAGATCAACTGCCCGAGCCCGCCGTGCCCGACCAGCACCCCGACCGTGACCAACGCCACAGTCGAGACGGTCGCCAGCCGTACGCCGGTCACGATGCCCGGCAGCGCCAGCGGCAGGTCGATCCGGAACAGCCGCCTCCACCGGCCGTAACCCATGCCCTCGGCGGCCTCCCGAACCTCCGGGGGCACCTGGTTGAGACCGGCCACCACGTTGCGCACGATCAGCAGCAGCGCGTAGAGGACCAGCCCGACCAACACCGTGGTCGCCCCGGTGCCCAGGTAGGGCGCGATGAACGCGAAGAGCGCCAACGACGGAATGGTGTAGACCACCCCGCTGACGGCGAGGATCGGACCGGCGAGCGGACGGAACCAGTACGCCAGCACGGACAACGGCAGGGCGATCAGCACCGCGATCAACACCGCCCGCCCGGTGAGAGAGGCGTGTTCGCGCACCGCGGCGAGGATCGTGTCAGAGTTGTCCCGCACGTACTGCCAGGAGAACCAGGGGTTACCCGGGTCGGCCCGGTAGCTCAGGCGGAAGGACATACGTGGACGTTACCCCGGAGGCTGCCAAGGTGGCCCAATCCCCTCGCGCGGCGTCGATCTCCCTGCAGGGCATCCAGAAGCGCTACCCGAACGGCACCGAGGCTGTCCGGGACCTCAGCCTGGACGTCCGGGCCGGCGAACTGGTGGTGCTGATCGGCCCCTCCGGCTGCGGCAAGTCGACAGTGCTGCGGATGATCAACCGTCTGATCGAACCGACGGCCGGTCGCATCACGCTCGGCGACGAGGACGTCACCGACGTCAATCCGGTGCGACTACGCCGTCGAATCGGGTACGTCATCCAGAACGTCGGCCTCTTTCCACACCAGACGGTGCGGGCCAACGTGGCCACCGTGCCGGGCCTGCTCCGGTGGCCCAAGGGCCAGACCCGGGCCCGGGTCGACGAGCTGCTCGACCTGGTCGGGCTCGACCCGGCCGAGTTCGGCGGTCGCTACCCGCACGAACTGTCGGGCGGCCAGCGGCAGCGCGTCGGAGTGGCCCGCGCGCTCGCCGCCGACCCGGTGGTGCTCTTGATGGACGAGCCGTTCTCGGCAGTCGACCCGATCGTCCGGGCCCGCCTCCAGGAGGAGTTCCTGCGCCTGCAGGCGGAGGTGCGCAAGACGATCGTGCTGGTCACCCACGACCTCGACGAGGCGGTCCGACTCGGTGACCGGATCGCCGTGCTCTCCGAGGGCGGGCACCTGGAGCAGTTCGACACCCCGGCCGCGCTGCTCGGCGCACCCGCCACCCCGTTCGTACGCGAGTTCGTCGGCGCCGACCGGGGCATCCGCCGGCTGGCGGTCACCCCACTCGACCGGGAGGCGCTGGAACCGGTCCCCGAGGACGCCGCACCGGACCTGCCCACCGTCGCGGTGGACGGCTCCGCGTACGACGCGTTGGCGGTCCTGCTCACCTCGGGCCGGGACCGGCTTCTCGTGACCGACGCCGGCCGGCCGGTGGGCGCGCTCAGCCGACAGCGTCTCCTCGATCTCGGCCGCCCGACCAACTGACCCGGCCCGGTCGGGCACGACCGCCGCGCCTGACCCCGCCTCGGTCGGGTCAGGCGCGACCGCCGAGGCTGGCGATGCCGATGATCCAGCCGGTGAGGAAGCCGTACCCGGCACCGGTGCTGGCGTCCTGCAGTGCCCCCAGCAGTGACGGCGCCGGGCCGAGCAGCGCCGCCAGCACGGCGGCCAGCCCGCCGGCCAGCACGTACGCGGCCCAGCCGGAGAAGAACTGGCTGACCGGGCCCGGCACCCGGGCGACCTGGGCAGCGGGCAACAGGTAGAGCAGAGCCACCGCGAGGACCACCAGCAGCACGGCCCGCAGGTCGGCGGCGAACAACCCGCCGGCCTGCCCGTCCGCGTCGAGCCGCCAGGCCGGCCACGCGAGCAGGCGCGCGTAGAAGGCGCCGCCCGACGCCGGGTCGGTCAGGGTGGCGGCCCAACCGGTGTACGCCGGACTGCCGCAGATGCCGACCAGCAGCAACACGGCGAGCGCGCCGGTGCCGGCGGCCGTGCCGTAGCGGCTGACCGGGCCGGAGCGGTGCACGAGCGACGCGATCCGCCCAGAGCCCGAACCGCTGGCTCGGGCCGACCTGGGCTGCCCCGAGCGGCTCAGTGCTTCATCAGGTAGTCGATGAAGGCGGCCCGCAGCAGCGGCGCCGACTCCTCGTAGCCGTGACCGGTCAGCTCCCGCCACAACGCGTTGGCCTCGTCGATCGTCGGGCCGATCGAGTTCGGGGCGCCGTCCAACACCGTGGCCTCGTCCGCGTTCGGCAGGTGGCGCAGCACCGACCAGTAGAAGCCCACGTCCCGACGCTCTCGGGCCAGGGCGAACGCCCGCTCCCGCAGCTCCTCGGTGGACAGCGCGTCAAGCTCCTCGAACGAGGTTCCGCCCGGGGTGGCGGCAGGTGTGTCGGTCATGTCGCCGAGCCTAACGGTCGAGATCAGCTCCGGCTCGGCGGACGCGACGCGGCTCACCGCTCGTCGGTGTCCCACCGTCGCGGGCCGTCCTCCCACCGCGGATCCCGCCAGGGGTCGACCGGTTGGGGCGCGGCCTGGGTCGGCAGCGTGGGAGGCCAGTTGTCGACGGACTGCGCCTGCGGCATGGTCCAGCCCGAGCTGATCGTGCCGTCGCTGACCGGCTCGGGCCGGTCGGGCCTGCCCGGTCGGGGCCGCCCGAGCGTCTCGACCAGCCGGGTGGCCACCAACCCGACGCCGAGCGCGGCCCCGCCGACCACCCAGTTGCTCAGCGTCCACCCGCGCTCCGGCGCGTACACCTGGAAGACGGTGACCAGGCCGACCGCCAGCAGCGTGCCGAACACACCGCCCCGGCGACCGTACGCGCTGGTGCCGGCGAGCAGGGCCACGCCGATGGCCAGCACCGTCCAGTCCAGCCCGGAGGTGGGCGCCACCGGCCCGGGGTCGTTGGCGGCGAGCAGCACGCCGGCGAGAGCGGCCAGCACCGTGGAGACGACAAGCGCGACCGCGGTCACCGCGGCGGCCACCGCGCCGCGCCGACGGGCCGGGTCGGCGATCGGTCGGTACCGGCCGACGAGCCGGCGGATCGCCCGGACCGCGCCGAACAGCCCGCCGAGGACGGCCACCGCGGCGAAACCGGCGAAGAGGTACCCGGCGCTGCTTGTCGGGTCGTAGTCGCCCTGCACCAGCACGGGCGCCGAACGACGTTCGATGTACACCACCACGGCGGCGGCGCCGGCCAGGCTCGCGGCCCAGCCCGGCACGTGCAGCACCACCACGGCCAGCGCCAGCGCGAGCCCGCCCACCGCGGCGACCGCCAGGGCCGGGCCGATCGACGCCGGCAGGCCCCGGTCACCCTGTTCGGCGTAGTGCAGGGCGGCCGCGACCGCGATCGGGCCGACGGCCAGGTTCGGCGCTGCCGTACGCAGGCTCAGCCCGGCGGCCAGGGCGAGCAACCCCAACCCGACCGCGTCGATCAGCAGCGTGCGCAGGTTGCCGTCGCGCACGGCGGCCGGATCCTCCCGCCAGAGCAGCCAGCTCACGGCCGCCAACCCGGCCAGCAGCAGCAGCTCCCACCCCAGGTGTACGCCGATCCGATCCCGGCCGGGCTCGCCTTGGGTGGGGTCGTCGAAGACGTTCTCCAGTACCGCGGCCGGCACCCCCGACGAGGGTTCGGCCGACCGGTCCCGGCCCGCTTCTTCGTACCCCATGACGCCGCCTCCCCAGTGGCCGGCCGTCCCCGGTCCGGCGCGCGGACGGACCCCGGGCGGCCCTCGCTCCCGATCGCAGGCACCGTACCCGCGCCCGCAGCCGGGCGTAACCCCCTGCTCAGCGCTGGCCGGGGCGGCTCTCCCGCGGGTCCTGCTCGCGCTCGTCGTCTGGGCGTTCCGGCACCCGGCAGGAGCGCTCCAACCAGAGCGCGGCACCGACCAGGGCCAGCGAGGCGAGCAGGCCACCGCCGGCGGCCGGTCGATCGTCCAGGGCGGCGCGGGTGGTCTCCACGAAGAGCCAGCCGGCGAGCCCCGCGTAGAAGCCCGCGAAGATCGCCGCGGCCAGTGCCGACGCCTTGGCCAGCACCACGAAGCGGGCAACCAACAGCGGGTTGACCGGCTCCCGGCCCGGCTTGCGTTCGATCCGGCCCCGGGTGTTGACCGCCGCGTACGCCTCCAGCACGGCGAGCCCAGCGAGCGTCACCACCGGCAGCCAGGGCAGCCGGGGAACGCCGCTGTAGTAGAGGGTGCTGATCAGCAGCCAGGCCACCGCCGCCGCAGCCAGGCCGGCCACGACCAGGGTCGAGATCCGGGTGGGGCCCATCCGGGACCCGTCCGGGCCCGACCCGCGGGGTGGGGGCTTCGCCTGCGTCATGCCGGCCGGTTCCGCTCGGTCATGCCGTCGACTCTAACGCCAACTCCGGCCGGGGACGCAGTTCCAACGCCTCGTCCGCCGCGGGGCCGGTGGTCAGCAGGTCGGTCAACCAACCGTGACCGGGCAGCCGACCGTACGGCTGGATGTCGATCCACGGACGCAGCACGAAGGCGCGCAGGTGCGCCCGGGGGTGCGGCAGGGTCAGCTCCGGGTCGTCGCTGAGCACCGGCTCGTCGTCGTCGCCCCAGACCGCGATCACGTCCACGTCGAGGGTGCGCGGCCCGAACCGCCGCTGCGGGTCACGGACCCGGCCCGCCGCACGCTCCGCGTCGCGGGCCCGCTCCAGCCAGTCGCGCGGGGTCGCGGTCGCGTCCTGGGCGAGCACCACCGCGTTGAGGTACGCGGGCTGGTCGGAGTCGCCCCACGGTGGAGTCTCGTACACCCCGGAGAGCACGAGCACCGCGTCGCCGAGGGTGGCGACGGCCGTGCGCAGGTGCGCCAGCCGGTCACCCAGGTTGCTGCCGAGCGAGAGGACCGCCCGGGTCACCGGGCACGCTTCCGGGTCATGGTGACGGCCACGTCGGTGAAGGTGTGCGGCACCGGCGCCTCCGGTTTGTGCACGGTGATCGTCGCGGCGTCGACCCGCTCGTCGGCCAGGCAGACCGCGAGGAGCCGGTCCGCGAGGGTCTCGATCAGGTTGACCGGCTCGCCGGTCACCACCGCGACCAGGCGTTCGGCCAGCTCTCCGTAGTGCACGGTGGCGGTGACGTCGTCGGTGGCGGCGGCCGGGCCGAGGTCCAACTCCAGGACGGCGTCGACCACGAAGTCCTGCCCCTGTACGCGTTCGAAGTCGTACACCCCGTGCCGACCGCGCGCCCGCAGGCCGGTGAGGTGGATTTGGTCCGTCGTCATCGCCGTACCTCATGTTCGTGATCGGGTCGCGCTCGCTTCTCGTCGTGCGGCGGCACGGCCAGGCGTGGGCTGCCGGTCGCGGCCCAGACGGCGAGCGCGTCGGCGGTGGCCCGCACGTCGTGCACGCGTACGCCCCAGGCGCCGGCGGCGACCGCCAGCACGCTGGTGGCCACGGTGGCCGCCTCCCGCTGGGCGGTCGGTCGCGGCGTGCCGTCCGCGGCGGCGAGCAAACCGCCGAGGTACGACTTACGGCTGGCCCCGAAGAGCAGCGGGCAGCCGAGATCCAGCAGCTCCGGCAGGCGGGCGCTGAGCTCCCAGTTGTGCGCGGCGGTCTTGGCGAAGCCGAGCCCGGGGTCGACGATGAGGCGGTCGGCGGCCACCCCGGCGGCCAGCGCCGCGTCGATCCGTTGGGCCAACTCGGCCCGGACGTCGGCCACCACGTCGGTGTAGGTGGCCAGCTCGCGCATCGCCCGGGAGTGCCCACGCCAGTGCATCAGCACCCAGGGGCAGTGCGCGTCGCGGACCACGCGGGCCATGTCCGGGTCGGCCAGCCCACCGGAGACGTCGTTGACCACCGCGGCCCCGGCGGCCAGGGCGGCCTCCGCGACCCGGGCGCGGCTGGTGTCGATGCTCACCGGCACGCCGGCGGCGGCCAGCTCGCGGATGACCGGCAACACCCGCTCGGCCTCGGTCGCGGCGTCGATCCGCTCGGCGCCCGGACGGGTGGACTCGCCGCCGATGTCGACCAGGTGCGCACCGTCGTCGCGCAGACGGACGCCGTGTCCGACGGCGTCGTCCAGGTCGGCGTACCGTCCGCCGTCGGAGAAGGAGTCCGGTGTGACGTTGAGGACGCCCATCACCACCGGGCCCGAAGCCCGCACCAGATCGGTCACGACTAGACGGTACCGGTCGCGGCAGCGGCGCCCGCCGGCCCGGGTCGGCCCCGCGCCACCGTCCCTGACGTGCCGATTAGAACAGGTGTACGATCGGTCATCCGGGCAGTATCGGGCAGCCCCTTCGCGGCTTGTCGCAATCCGGGGCGGCCCGTACGCTTTGGAATTGGCCAGCATCGAGATGGCGAAGCTTGGAGGGAGGGCCGAAGCGGGGAAAAACCGCCCAAACCTCGCCACCCTCCGTGGTGAGTAACGAACACAGGGTCAAGAACGCCATGCCCTGTGGAGCACTTTTCCCGCAAGGCTTGCCTATTGCACCGCCGCGGCACCGCCGGCCGCGCTATGGGGAGGTTCCAGTGATCGCCTTCGAGCTCATGGAGACGGCGTCGTCCGGCGTCGCCCACGCGCTCTCCACCCTGGCGTCGACTCCACTCGCGGAGCCGGCACCGAAGGGGATCGACACCAACAGTGTCGTCACCTTCTTCGCCAGCAAGATCGCGCCGATCCTGCTCGCCGTCCTGGGCGTCATCTTCATCGGCCGTGCCAGCCGAGGCGAGATCTCCAAGGTGCTGACCAGCTCCGCGATCGCCATCGTCGGGCTCGCCTTCATCGCCGGCGCGGCAACACTCTTCTTCGTCGGCGATTACCTGATCGACCTGATCTTCGAATAGGCGCGTTCACCAGATGCGGCTGCGCACCGACGACGACATCTACCGGGCCCGCCTGGTCTACCTCGGGCCGCCCGGTTACACCCTTCCGGTCCACCTGCCCTACGCCCAGTACGGGCTCTTCATGCTGCTGGTCCCCCTCTACATGTTCATCCACTGGCTGTTCACGTTGACGGTCGAGCTCTTCCCAGCCTGGGAGATCGCGCTCGCCATCGTGACCACGTCGTTCATCTTCCGGCACGTCGACCCCGATCGGCCCGCGCGGGTGGTCATCCGCACCGCGCTGACCGACTGGCGACGCACCCGGGAGCCGGCGGTCGAGCAGCGCGATCCGCGCCTGGTCGGCAGCCGGATCAGGATTCGGGAGGAGCTGGCATGACCGGACGTACGTCGAACGGTCCGTCGCAGGACGCGGGCAAGGGCCTGCCGACAGTGGCCGAGGCGGTCGCATGAGCCGCTCCTCCACGCCGGGCTCCCCGGCCGGCCGCCCAGGCGTGCCGACCGGTCACCGTGCGCACTCCTTCGACTACACCGAGGACGAGGATGAGGTCGCCCTCGACCCTGCGCTGGTGACGTCCCCCGGCCACGGTGCCGTTGGCGTGTTCCAGGCGCCCCGGCCGGTTCCCCGCCGGACGCCACCGGCCGAGCCCAGCGCCGTGTCGGCGGGCGAGAACGCCGACATCGACTCCCCCTTCCTGGACCTCTTCGGCGGCGGGGGGCGACCCGGCACGGCACGAGCCGTCACGGCCGGACCGAGTACCCGCGAGCAGCCGGCGATTCCGCATCAGCCGCCACCCACCGCCAGCCCGGCACCAGCCCGCGCGGTTCCCGAGTTCGAGCCACCGTGGACTCCCGGCGACCAGCCCGGCAGCGGTGGCCGATCCGTCGAGCCACGGCCCGGCGGCGGCCACCCGGCCACCGAGTCCCGGGTGCCGCACCAGGCCGGCGATCGACGGCCGATGCTGCGTCCACCGGACGAGCCCGGCCCGTCCGCCGGCGGCGGGTCGCCGTCGACGACCACCGGTCCCGCCGGCCGGACAGCCGGCACCCTGCCGGGCAGCCGACCCACGGCCACGCCGGCGGCTCAACCGGCCCGGTCTACGGCACCGGCCGAGCAGCCAGCCAGCATCACCGCCGCGGAGCGGCCAGCTCTGGAGCGCACGGCGCGCCGAGCCGCCGAGCCGGATCGACCCAGGAGCACCGAGCCCACCGGCCGGGAGGTCGCCCCGTCTCGCCAGCGCGCCGCGAGCCGACCGGACCGACCGGTCAAGCCGACCCGGGTACGCGCTCCGAAGATCAAGTTCGGGGATCGGGATCCGTCTGTCGAGTTGGCCATCACCGAGATCGCCGGCCACCTGACCTTCACACCCAACACCGTCACGGCCTGGTACTGGCTGCCCGAGGTCCGCTGGGCGTTCCGGCCGGACGCCGAACGCGAGGCGCTGCTGTCGGCGATCTCCGAGCAGTACGCCGGTCTGGCCGGCTTCCGACTGCACCTGCGCCGCACCACCCGGCCGTTCCCCGCCGACGAGTGGGCGCGCACGATCGACACGCACACCTCGGCGCCGCTGCCCGACGTACCCGGCACCACCGGCTGGGCCGATCACCTGGTCGCCGCCCAACGGCACCTCATGGCGGTCAACCACGCCGAGGGGCAGACCTACCTGGGTGTCACCTTCGCCCGCCGCTCCCTCGGCGACTCACTCACCGAGCGGCTGCTGCGCACCTTCGGCCGGGGCACCGCCGACGGCGAGCGCCGCAAGCTGGGCCGCACCGTGGAGCAGTTCGACGAGGTGCTCGGCGCGTTCGGCATGCGTGGCCGGCGGGTCACCGCCCAGGAGCTGGAGTGGCTGCTCTATCGCTCGGTGGCGTTGTGCATGTCGCCGCCGAGCACCCTCTCCCCCGTCACCGACGGGCGCTGGGAGCGCGGCGACCTGCTCGCCATGACCGAGCAGGTCGAGCGCTACCGCACCCCGTACGGCTCGACGGTCAAGCTGGTCAATCGGATGACCGGCGAGGAGCGGCACGTGGCCGTGCTCGCGGTTGGCCGGATGGAGCCGCTGGAGATCCCGGAACGGCACGAGCCGTGGCTGCACTTCCACGAGCGGCTGCCCTGGCCGATGGAAATCTCCACCCGGGTCGACATCCTCGGCTCCGGCGACTCCTTCCGCAATCTCGAACACCGGCTGCGGATGATCCGCTCGCAACAACTCGACTACGCCGAACACGGCATCGACGCGCCCCCGGAGCTGGAACGACTGGCCAAGCGCGCCCTGGTCATCGGCGACGAGATGACCACCGGCCTGCCGGTCGACTCGGCCCGGGCGCACGGCTGGCACCGGATCGCGGTCGGCGGCCGGACCAGGGAGGAATGCCTGGAGCGGGCCCGCCGACTCATCCAGCTCTACTCCCGGGAGCTGCGCATCTCGCTGCAGCACCCGAAGAACCAGGACTGGCTGGCCCGCGAGTTCATCCCCGGCGAGCCGATCGCCAACACCGGCTACGTACGCCGCATGCCGGTGCCGTTGCTCGCCGCGGCGCTCCCCCAGGCCGCATCGAACGTGGGTGACCGGCGGGGCGACCTGATCGGCCGGACCGCCGGCACCTGCCGCCGCCCAGTTTTCCTCGACCTGCACTTCCCCATGGAGGTCCGGGAACGCTCCGGGCTCGCGGTCTTCGTCGCCGAACCGGGCGGTGGTAAGTCGACCCTGCTCGGCGCGCTGGGCTACCTGGCCGCCCGTCGAGGTGTCCAGGTGACCCTGCTCGACCCGTCCGGCCCGCTGGCCCGCCTCTGCGCGATGCCCGAGCTGCGGCCGTACTCCCGGGTGTTGAACCTGACCGGCTCGGAGCACGGCACCCTGGCGCCCTACTCGCTCATCCCGACACCGCTGCGCTCCGAGTTCGGCAGCGGGGCTGCTGGTGACCGGGAGTTCGAGATCGCGGTCTCCAACGCCCGAGCCGAGCGGCGGATGCTGGTCCAGGACATCTGCATGATGCTCGTCCCGCCGCAGGTGGCCAGGGAGGCGTCGACCGCCACCCTCTTCCGGCACGCCGTCCGCCAGGTCCCCGCCGAGGAGACCTCCACCCTGGACGACGTGGTGAGCTGCCTCGGGCGGCTCGACGACGACGCCGGCAAGGAACTGGCCAACCTCCTACTGGACACCGCCGAGATGCCCCTGGCCATGCTCTTCTTCGGCCGACCGCCGGAGGGGCTGCTCGGCGCCGACGCGGCGCTCACCGTGATCACCATGGCCGGGCTACGGTTGCCCGACCTCAAGATCGAACGCGAGTACTGGTCGGCCGAGGAGGCCCTGGCGCTGCCTATGCTGCACACCGCGCACCGGCTCGCCGTCCGCCGCTGCTACGGCGGCTCCATGTCGTCCCGCAAGCTCGTCGGCCTCGACGAGGCGCACTTCATGGAGGGCTGGCGGTCCGGCCGATCCTTCCTGGTCCGACTCGCCCGCGACTCCCGCAAGTGGAACCTGGCCGCGCTGGTCGCCTCGCAGAACCCCCGCGACATCCTCGGCCTCGACGTGCAGAACCTCGTCTCCACCGTCTTCGTCGGCCGCATCGCCGAAGACGCCGAGATTGCCTCCGAAGCGTTGCGACTGCTGCGGGTGCCGGTCAACGACGGGTACGAGGCCACGCTCGCCTCGCTCTCCGCCGCCGACACCAGTTCGTCCAGCCGTCTCGGCTTCCGCGAGTTCGTGATGCGCGACGTCGACGGCCGCGTGCAGAAGGTCCGCGTCGACGTCTCGTACGTCGAAGGGCTGCTGGACCACCTCGACACGACGCCCGCCGCGATCGCCGCAGCGGCCGGAGTCCTGCCGAGCATCCCCCTGCCAGATCTGGAGGCGTGACATGGCTAGGGCCTGGGTCAAGGTCCTCGGTCGAACCGGGGCGGGAAGCCGTGACCAAGGCCCTGGGGTCCGGGCAAGGATCGTGTCGTTCCTGCTCGCCCTTGGCGTACTGGCCGGGGTCTCCCTCACCTGGCCGCTGATCGGCGCGGAGGCCGCAGCCGCCGCACCGCCCACCGCCCAGGCCCGCGCCGACCTCTGCACGACCGCCGAATGGCAAGCCGACTTCCGCGCCTGCGTGGCGAAGCTAGAAGCGGTCGCCGACGACCAGGTTACTTGCCGCAACGCACCGACCCCGGGTACGCCGGACTCCGGGCTCGCCGGTTGGTTCGCCGCCGCACCCCCAACGGACGCAGCGAATGGAGTAGCTGGTCGGTACAGCCTCTATGGCTACGGGGGTTATAGCTACACCACCTACGACATCGGTGGTTGCGCCTCGAGTGTGCTCCATCCGGACTACAAGTTCACCACGACGATCGCCAATGGCGAGTTCATGGCCGCCACGGCGATAATCGGCGCATCAAATGCGCTCAGGGAGCGCGCCTGGGACCCCGGTTCAATGTGGGGTTGGGCTGACCCGCTTGTCGAGCAGGCGACCAAGGCCGTGTACCAGAAGGTGTTCAGCGTCTTCGGCATCGTCACCCTGTGTGTGGTGGGACTTTACCTACTTTGGCGGTCCCGCCAGTCAGACATGAGCAACGCGATGACCACCGCGGGCTGGGCGCTGCTGGTGATGGTCGCGGTCACGGCACTGGCCGCTTGGCCGGTCAAGTCGGCGAACATCGCCGACGGTGCGCTTGTCACCAGCCTCGGAGTGGTGCATGACGCCGTTGGACCGCAAGCGAAGGAACCGGACCCAGGGCGGTGCATCGATCCTGCCCGCTGCAAGGACCTACGAGCCCCTGCCGTCCGAGCAAGCGACACCGCGACCGAGACGATGCTCTACCGGAACTGGCTCCGGGGCGTTCTAGGTTCAGCAGAAAGCGAGACGGCGCTCAAATACGGCCCCGCACTCTACGATGCAAAATCTGTGACGTGGGGTGAGGCCAAGTCTATGCGCGCCAGCTCGGCGGCCCGAGACGCGACGATCAAGGCCAAGCAGCAGCAGTGGGCCCGGGTGGCGCAGCAGATCAAGACCGAAGATCCAGAGGCGTACGAATACCTCCAGGGTGTACGCGATATGGACCGGGTCGGCGCAGGGTTCATCGCCGTGCTCGCGGCCCTCCTCTTTGCGATGTTCGATCTGACCGCGTCGCTACTGGTCCTGCTAGGTTTCCTGATCTTCCGGTGGGCGGTGATCGCGGCACCCATCCTGGGCACCATCGGTCTGCTGCGGCCGGCCAGCGCCGGCCTGCGGCGGTTGGCGAACGCCGTGGTAGCCGCGCTGTTCAACATCGCCATCTTCGGCACCGGGGCAGCTATCTACCTGTTCGCCGTCGACCTGATCATGAGTACCCCGACCATGCCGGGTTGGCTTCAGGTGGTGCTGGTCTGGCTCTGCGGGGTGGTCGGATGGCTGCTGCTGCGGCCGTACCGGCGGATCACCCAACTCGGCGGCAAGGACAGCAGCGAAGCGGTCAGTTCGGCCGGATCCTGGCACCGCCGGTTCTTCCGCGACATGCGGACCGCCGCGCGGCTGGACGTGGCCGAGCCGGGCGGCACCGCCGAGCCGGTGGGCGGACGTCGACGGTCCCCCGACGCGGAGCAGACCCGGCTACGTCCGGAGGCCCGACGGGAGGACCCGGCCCCGGTGCCGACCGCTGCGGCCGAGGAGCGGCGCACAGACGCGGCGCGCCCGGACGGTCGAGAGCGGCCCGACGAGGCAGAGGAGGGCAGAGGTCGGAACCGTCCGGTCGCCCCGCAGCCTCGACGTCGACAGCCAGCGACCTGGACCGAGCCGGATGTTCCGGCTGAGAACCCTTCGTTCGTGGTCTACCGCCCGGGCTCCACCGAGCGGGCACCGGATCGCACCGGACCTCGGGTGCGCTCAGAGGCGAGGTGACGGTCATGCGACGGGCGTTGGAATTCCTCTTCACTCGGGCGCTGCGGTCCCGGCTGGGCATTGCGCTGGCGATCGGGGTGGTGGTCGTCGGCGTGCTCGGAGCGACCCGGCTGATCTCCAACCCGGTCGACTCAGCGGATGGGTTGAGCAGCCGTCCGGATGGGCCGATCATCACCGTGGACCCGACGGCAGGCGACGACGGTTTGCTCAACAGCGCGGCTCCGCCGTCACCCGTGACGTCGCCCGGCGCGCGCACGCCCGAACAGACCGCCGACCGCTTCGCCAAGGCCTGGCTGGGCCGTCCCGGGATGACCGCCGAAGAGTGGCACGCTGGCCTGCGGCCACTCTCCACGCCGGCGCTGCGGGAGAAGCTGACCGGCGCCGAGCCCGACAGCGTGCCCGCCGAAAAGGTCACCGGCCCTCCGACCATGCGAGAGCGGAACGAGACATTCGTCGAGTTGCTGCTTCCCCTTGATGCCGGAGCCCTCCGGTTGGAGCTGGTCACCTCCAACGGTGGTTGGCTGGTCGACGTTCTGGACTGGGAGCGGCCGTGAACGACGTTGGTAGCGCCAAAACCCGCCGCGGACCCCTCCGGCTCGGTGTGGTCGCCGCGGTACTCACCGGGATACTGCTCCTGCTCTGCTGTACCGGCGGCACCGCGGCGTTCTTCCTCACCGGGCTCGGTGGCGATGCCGAGAACGGGGATGTTCTGGCTGGCGGGGAGTGCGGACCGGTACGAGCGGTGAACGTCGCTGGCAAGCTTCCGCGGTTCACCGAGTACGGCGACAACCAGATCCGCAACGCCGCGATCATCATCAAGGTCGGCCAGGACATGGGCGTGCCCTCGCGAGGTTGGGTCGTCGCCCTCGCCACCGCGATGCAGGAGTCCGCCCTACGCAACCTGGCCAACAGCGGAGTGCCCGCGTCCCTGGCCCTGCCGCACGAGGGCGTTGGCGCGGACCACGACTCGCTGGGCCTGTTCCAGCAGCGGCCGGGGTGGGGCACGGTCGCCGAGCGGTTGAACCCCGCGTACGCGGCTCGCAAGTTCTACGAGAAGCTCGTCAAGGTGGAGAGTTGGCAACGCCGACCGCTGACCGCTGTCGCGCAGCGGGTGCAGGTCAGCGCGTACCCGGACGCGTACGCCAAACACGAAGAGGTAGCCAGCCGGATCGTGGACGCCCTGGCCGGTGGCGCGGCCCGCACCGTCGAGATCAACGGCAAGGCGGTGTGCAACGCGGCCGAACGCGGCCAGATCGCCGCCTCCGGCTGGACCGCGCCGATTCCCGGTGGAGTCGGCTCCGGTTTCCGCACCGCCAGCCGACCCAGTCACAACGGCGTCGACATCGGCGCGGGGAAGGGCACCGAGATCCGCGCAGCTGCGACCGGTCGGGTGCTGGTTTCGACCTGCGACGAGGACCACCGCGGCCGCCAAGACTGCAACGTGGACGGATTCCCCGGCAAGGGGGGCTGCGGCTGGTTCGTCGACCTGCTGCACGCCGGCGGCTACATCACGCGGTACTGCCACATGGTGGTCCAGCCTTTCGTCAAGAAAGATCAGATCGTGACGGCCGGTCAGGTGATCGGAAAGGTCGGCAGCAGTGGCAACTCGTCGGGTCCGCACCTGCATTTCGAGGTGCACCTGCGCAACAACCGCAGCGCTTCTGGCGCGGTGAATCCGGTCCCGTTCATGCGCGAGCGGGGTGCCCCGCTGCGCGCCGCTGAGTGAGGCCACCACGGGTATGACCGGACCGTTACCCGACCCGTTCGCCGACCAGCCCGACTGGGCACCGCAACCGCCGAGACCGCTGGCCATCGTCCCCGCGACGGAGCGGGTGGAGCTCCGCGGGCGACGGGTACTGGTCGGGCTGCCCGGGATGGGTTGGCGCGGCGATCTCCGCGCGGACGACCGGGTGGTGCAGAGCGCCCGGACCTACGTGCCGGTGATCCCCGAGCACGAGTGGTACCGGGCCGAAGCCGACCAGGTCGAGGTGTTCGCGCCGCTGGTGCCGGTGGAGCGTGTCTGGGTCGAGACCGTCGGCAGCCGACCTGGAATGGAAAGCGCCCGGGACTCGGGCATCCGGTTGGTCTCGCTGGACGGCCCGGCACACCGGACCCCCACACCGGTCTTCGAAGCGGACGCGGTCACCGGTCGGCGGGTGGTGCACGTCGAGGGCGGCCTGGAGCACCGTGACCTTCGAGCGGTCACCGAAACCTACTCGGGTGCCGAGGGGGACATCTGCGTGCGAATCACGCCGGAGGTGGAGTGGTACCGCTGGGCCTGGCGCGGCCAATCACCCACTACCTTGGAGGTGCCGGTCCATCTGTTGTGGATTGAATGAGGGTCAACTAATCCTGGAGCCAGTACATACACGCCATCCGTCCCGGTTGTTCAAATCGAACTGCCACGTGTCTGCCAAGCTCTGATGAATTCCGTCAATTGTGGCGCTCCGCCGAATGACAGCGATCACGGTGGCGTCGGTGCTGACAGTCTCAGTAACGACGACGTCTTCGATGTTGATCGAAAAAGAGACGCCCAGTTCCTGCTCCCGTCCGGAAACGTCCGCAGCGAACTCATCGACCGCGGGGACTGCGCCACTGCAGGTGAACAACTTCGCTCGGTTCGAGTCGCCGGAGACGAGCGTCGCCTGAAGGTAATTGATCACCGCGACGTCCGGCGTGCTGCGATCCGGGGTCGAGGCGCGGGTGTACCACACATACGCCGTTGCGACCCCGCCGAGGCAGAGCAGGGCGAGTACGCCGGCGACGACCGTGAGCACCGTCCGCGTCCGGCGGCGGGGCGGCTGCGGTGCCGGTGTTGCCGGGGCGGGCGGCAGCTGCTCGGACGGTGTCCGCTGGGCCGGTACGCGGGAGACCTGGGAACCGGCGGGGGGCTGCACTGATTCCACCTCCTGAAGTTATCGGCTGGACGCTCCGGAGCCAATGCCTCAGATCCAGCGGATCGTGACGGACCCCTCCCCACCGGTGAGATCCACGACAACACCGGCGCAGCGCCGAGGCACCTCCCGGAGGTCCGCCCTCGGCTGGGATACCGTCTCTGCTGGGGAGGGGTTGCCAACCTCGGGTAGAGGGGGTGGACGCGGTGGCCGGTCCGAAGGCTCGCACGAACCGCGCCGCAGCCCTGCACCGTCGGGCGACGGCGGTCGCGACCGCGGCTGCCGGGATCCTGGACGAGACGCGGCCGGCTCCGGCCGATCAGCGCCGTCAGTACGAGGTGGCCGACCGGTTACGGACGGCCGCGGCCGTGCTGGCTCCGGGTTGGGCCGGTGCGGCACTGGATTCACTCACCGTGAACTCGCCGGCGGGTGATGGTCCGCCGGCGTTCGTGCGGGTCGGTACCGCGGCGCCGTTGGACGATGCTCGTTTCCCCGCGTTGGTGCCTCTTGTCGGCACCGGTCACCTCAGTGTGGACGCCGACGCGCGGGAGCCGCGGGTGGCGGGGTTGCTCCGGGCCGTACTTTTGCGGTTGTTGGGCGCGGCACCGGCGGGTGCCCTGCTGGTTCGCGCGGTGGATGCCACCGGGGCTGTGCTGACGCCGTTCGGGGCGCTCGCGGATGCTGGTCTGTTGCCGCCGCCGGCGGTGGACGTGGCGGGTCTGCGCGCGGTGCTTACCGAGGCGGAGCAGTGGGTCACGCCGGGGGCGAGTGGGCGGCGCCGTCACGATCGGACGCTGTTGCTGGTGGTGGCCGCACTACCGGAGTCCACCGGCCCGAGCGATCTGGCCCGCATCGAGACGTTGGCCGAGCAGGGGCCTGCCGCTGGGCTGCACCTGGTGGTGGCGGGTTGGCCGCCGGCCGGCCCGTACTCGGCCCGGGCGCCGCTGCCGCACGCCACGCCGTTGGCGCTGCGTAATGCGTACGCGCTGCTGGGAGACCCGCCGGGAGCGTCGTTCGGCGGGCCTGGCGCCGACCCGCCGGGCGGTTTGAACTCGCCGGTCTTCGTCGAGTCGGACCCGCCGGCGGAGCTGGTCGACGCGGTCTGTCGGCGGCTCGCCGAGCAGGTGGAGGCGGGCTCGCGGTTGGCGTTGGGTGCTCTGCTGCCGCCGACGGGTGAGCGGCTGTGGGAGTCCGATTCGGCCGAAGGGTTGACCACGACGGTCGGCGATGCCGGGGGCCGGTCGGTGCCGCTGGGTTTCACCGAGTTGACCCCGCACTGGCTGGTGAGTGGTCGGTCCGCGGCGGGCCGTGCCGCGTTCCTGACCACTGCGTTGCTCGGCCTGGCCGCCCGGTACGGCCCGGACGACCTCGCGTTCTACCTGGCGGATCTCGGCGACGGCGAGTCCTTCGTGGAGTTCTTGCAGACCGAGCGGGACCGGTCGTGGGTTCCGCAGGTGCGCGCGGCCGCGATGGCCGCCGACCGAGAGTACGTCCGGGATCTGCTGGACGAGTTGACGATCGAGGTCCAGCGCCGCACGGAGGCGGGTGCCCGGGCCGGGGGGCAACGCTTCGCGGAGTTGCGTCAGCACCAGCCGCTGCCGCGGATCGTCTGTGTGGTGGACAATGTGCCGCTGCTCTTCGCCGAGCGGGACCGGCTGGCCGCCGAGGTGGCCACCCAGTTGGACGGGCTGGCCCGGGCCGGCCGGGCGTACGGCGTGCATCTTGTGTTGGCTGGCGCTGGCGAGTTGGGGCTGAGTGCGCGCGCCGACGCTGGTCATCGGGATTCGGTGCTCGGGCAATTTCCGGTGCGGGTGGCGCTGCCGGGTGGCAGTCCGGTGCTGGAGCCGACGAACGATTCGGCGGCCGGTCTGCCGGTGGGCAGCGCGGTGGTGAACACGGCCGGCGGGCTCGGCGGCCCTCGGGGTGCCATCCGGGGTCACGAACGGTTGATTCGTCACCCGGATCCGCAGGATCATCCGGAGGTCGTGGAGAAGCTGCGGCACGAGTTGTGGGCGGCCCGGCCGGCCGGGTTGGTGCCGCCGGTGGTCTTCGCGGGTTACGCCCGGCCGCTGCTGGGCAACGATCCGCGCCACCGGGCAGCTCTGGCCGGGCAGGCGCACGGGCCGGCCGCCCTGCTGGGCCGGGCGGTGGACGTGGCCCGCTCGACGGTCGCCGTGCCGTTGGGGCCGGCGGCCGGGCGCAACCTCGCGGTGTTGGGCTCGGGCACCGCGGCCGGCGGGCTGTTGGCGACGGCTGCGCGGAGCACGTCGGCTCACCACGCACCAGGCGGCGCCCGCTTCCTGGTGGCGGCACCTGACCCGGGCTCCCGGGCGCTGGCGGAGGCGTTGACGGCCGAGTTGGCGGCCCGGCATCCGGCCGAGATGGTGGATCTGCCGACGCTGCTCGCGGACGCGGCCGACGAACTGCCGACGTACCTGGTGGTCTTCGGGCTGGACCGGCCGGGCCCTCGGGAGCTGCCGGTGGACCGGCTGCGGTCGCTCCTGCGCGACGGGCCTCCGGCGGGAAGACATCTGCTGGGCTGGTGGCGTGCGGTGCCGCCGTTCGCCGCGTTGTTCGAGCCGGCGGGCGAGGTCGACAAGCTGACCGCGGTGGCCGTGCTGGACGTGCCGGTCGCGCAACTCACCGCGGTCTTCGGTCGGCCGGTCGAGTGGCAGGCGCGCCCGGACCGGGCGGTGCTCTGGGACGGCCCGGGCGAGCGAGGCACCGTCCTGGTGCCGTTCGCCGACGAGGCCGGCTGATCGGGTGGCACGCGTGGGGGGTGTCGAGGTGGGTCCGAACGCGACGGTGACCGGGCCGGGGCCGCAGCGGACCGTTGCGACGAACGGCGACGTGTCGCCGCCGGTGGTCGAGTCGAGCACGGCCTGGGCGGAGTACCTTGCGGCCGCCCGCCAGCTGGACGGGGTACGCCGGAGCGCGGCTGCCGCCGCCGGTGAGCAGGCCCGGTCGGCGGAGGCCGCCCGGGAGGAGTTGACGGTGGTCCGTACCGGACTGGCGAGCCAGCAGGAACGGCTGCGTGAGTTGGGCGTACCGGCGATCTCCCTCGTGCCGTCGCCGCCGGAGCTGACCGAGGCCGCCCGGTCGATGGCGGGTGGCCCAGCGGCCGTGCTGGCGGCGCTGCGGGCCGCGCGGGGTTGGGCCGAGGCGGCGGACGCGGCGCTGGCCGCGCGCCGCCGGATCCGGCCGGGTTCTTGGCCCGCGCGAGCGCGCAACCTCCTGGTGTACGGGCCGTTTGCACTGCTGGTGCCGCTGATCCAGGTGGCGGTTTTGGCGGCGACGGGGGTGGGACCGGCAACCGTGGCGGCGTTGATTTGCGGGCTGCCGATGCCGGCGGTCGCGTTCGTCGCCGGTTGGATCGGCATCGGGCGGTTGTTCCGGGTCAGCCCCACCGAGCGGTTGGACCGGACGGTGCGTTTCGGCGCGTTGGTGTGCCTGGTGCCGGCGGTGCTGGCCACGGCGGGCCTGCTGCTGGCCCTGCTCGCCGGCTGACCCGGCCGGAAGCCCGCCTACCCGGAAGCCCGCCTACCGGGAAACCGCGCGGCCGGAAACCGCCCGGCTCGAAGCGCCCGGCCGGAAACCGCCTGGCCGCACCCGCCGGGCCAGCACACCCGGAACGCGACGACCGGCCGTCCCGGAAGGGTGTCGGCCGGCCGTGGTGCGTCGGGGTGTCAGCGGGGGATGATCAGCGCCATCGCCTCGGCCCGCGACTTGGAGTCGCTCTGCAGGACGCCGCGTACGGCAGACGTGATGGTCTTGGCACCGGATTTCTGGATGCCGCGCATCGCCATGCACATGTGCTCGCATTCGAGCACGACGACGACGCCGCGTGGTGCGAGTTTGCTCATCAGCAGGTCGGCGACCTGCGAGGTGAGCCGCTCCTGCACCTGCGGCCGACGGGCGAAGACCTCGACGAGTCGGGCCAGCTTGGACAGGCCGGTGATCCGCCCGTCGGGGCCGGGGATGTAGCCGATGTGCGCGCTGCCCCGGAACGGCAGCAGGTGGTGCTCGCAGAGGCTCATCACGTCGATGTCCCGGACGATGACCAGCTCTTCGTGGTTGGCCTCGAAGGTGGTGCTGAGCACCTGGGCCGGGTCGACCCGCAGGCCGGCGAAGAGTTCGGCGTACGCGCGGGCGACCCGGGCCGGGGTCTGCTGGAGCCCGTCGCGGTCCGGGTCCTCGCCGACCGCGATCAGGATCTCGCGGACGGCCTTCTCGATCCGGCCGAGGTCGACCGCGTCCTCGACGGGGCGGCCGGTCAGCTTGCCACTGATCAGCCGCGCGGCCACGTAGTCCAACTCGTCGTCGCCGTCGGGTTCGGTCGCGGAGACGGCCAGCTCCCGGTGTGGGGAGCTGGCCGTCGGGTCGTCGCTCAGTGCGTGCCGTCCGAGTTGTTGGACGGCGCCACGCCGCCAACCGACGCCTGCGCGCCGTCGGCCTCGGCCTGCGCCTTGAGCTTGTCCTTCTCCGCGGGGGTGAGCACGGGCGGCTCGGTGGAGGGCTGACGCTTGCCGAAGCCGTTGTACGGCGCCAGCGGCGGGCGCTTGACCACCCGGGAGCAGATCCGCGCCATGTCGGCCGTGGAGAGGGTCTCCTTCTCCATCAGCTCAAGCACGATGTTGTCCAGGACGTCCCGGTATTCCACCAGGATCTCCCAGGCCTCGTCGTGCGCCAGCTCGACCAGTGCCCGCATCTCGCCGTCGATCTCGGCGGCCACCGAGTCCGAGTAGTCCCGCTCGTGGCCCATGTTGCGGCCGAGGAACGGCTCGTCCCCGCTGGTGCCGTACTTGATCGCGCCGAGCTTGGAGCTCATGCCGTACTGGGTGATCATCGCGCGGGCCAGTTGGGTGGCCTTCTCGATGTCGTTGCCGGCACCCGTGGTGGGCTCGTGGAAGACCAGCTCCTCGGCGGCGCGACCGCCCAGCGCGTACGCCAGGGTGTCGATCATTTCGGCGCGGGTCTGGGTGTACTTGTCTTCGGTAGGGAGCACCAGGGTGTGGCCCAGTGAGCGACCACGGGACAGGATCGTCACCTTGTGCACCGGCGCGGCGTGCGGCAGAGCCCAGGCGACCAGAGCGTGACCACCCTCGTGGTACGCGGTGATCTTCTTTTCCTGGTCGCTCATCACCCGGGTCCGCCGCTGCGGACCGGCGACCACCCGGTCGATCGACTCTTCCAGCGAGTCGTTGGTGATCGCCCGCTGCTCCTTGCGAGCGGTGAGCAGGGCCGACTCGTTGATCACGTTGGCCAGGTCGGCGCCGCTGAAGCCCGGCGTACGACGGGCCACCGCGTCGAGGTCGACGTCGGGCGTGAACGGCTTGCCCTTGGCGTGCACCCGCAGGATGGCCTTGCGGCCCTCCATGTCGGGGGCGTCCACCGGGATCTGCCGGTCGAACCGGCCCGGCCGCAGCAGCGCCGGGTCGAGGATGTCCGGCCGGTTCGTGGCCGCGATCAGGATGACTCCACCCTTGGTGTCGAAGCCGTCCATCTCGACGAGCAGCTGGTTGAGCGTCTGCTCCCGCTCGTCGTGGCCGC
The DNA here is from genome assembly GCF_044456765.1 of Micromonospora sp. NPDC050784. NCBI lineage: Bacteria > Bacillati > Actinomycetota > Actinomycetes > Micromonosporales > Micromonosporaceae > Micromonospora > Micromonospora sp. NPDC050784. Next base: position 394,381 of record NZ_JBITGG010000001.1, read on the forward strand.
CACCCATGCCGGCGCCACGGTGCCGGCCGACGGCGTCGATCTCGTCGACGAAGACGATCGCCGGGGCGTTCGTCTTGGCCTGCTCGAACAGGTCACGGACCCGGCTGGCGCCGACGCCGACGAACATCTCCACGAAGTCGGAGCCGGAGATGGAGTAGAAGGGCACCCCGGCCTCGCCGGCGACCGCGCGGGCCAGCAGCGTCTTGCCGGTGCCGGGCGGGCCGAACAGCAGCACACCCTTCGGGATCTTGGCACCCAGGGCCTGGTACTTGGCCGGGTTCTGCAGGAAGTCCTTGATCTCGTACAGCTCTTCGACGGCCTCCTCGGCACCCGCGACGTCCGCGAAGGTCGTCTTCGGAGTGTCCTTGGTGATCATCTTGGCCTTGGACTTGCCGAAGTTGAGCACCCGGGAGCCGCCGCCCTGCATCTGCGACATGAAGAACAGCAGCAGGAGCACGAGCAGCGCGATCGGCAGCAGGTTGACCAGCAGGCTCACCCAGATGCTGTCCGAGGAGACCTTGGCGTCGGCCGGGCCGGTGACCCGGTTGTTCGCCTTGGCGTCCAGCACCTCGTTCCAGATCTGGTCGCCAGCCTGGTACGGGAACTGGGCCTCGATCTTGTTGGTCTCGGTCTTGCCGAACTTGGTCTTCTGGGCCAGGTCCAGCTGGAGCGTCTGCTCCTTGTCCTGGAAGACCACCTTGTTGATCTTGGCAGTGTGCAACTGATCGAGCGCAACGGAAGTGTCCACGCGGTGGTAGCTGGGACCACTGGTGAACAGCTGACTGAGCACAACGGCGCCGAGGATGACCAGGATGATCCAGACCACCGGTCGGCGGAAGAAACGCGTACGTTCCATACTGTTGTCGAGCGCCGGAGCGCCCGCATCCTCCTGATCGACGTCCTGACCGTCTGATGGTGTCGCCGCGTGAGCGGCGGCCGGAGCCGCCGTGCGGGCCGGCCTCGACCCCGGGGCGCGAAAACTGCCGCGCCGCGGTCATTCGACGGTACACCGTGTACGCGAGGAGTGAGCTTGCGAGCCCCGCAGTCGTGCACCATCAAAAGCCGGCGTGGCGGGGAGTCCGACTCGGCCACCCGAGCGCCCGGTCACGCGATCGAGGGGGTCGAGCGCGGAGTAACCTCCGGGCCACCGTGGTACACGGTAACCGCATCAGCTGAGAGCCCGCTGAACGTCGGCTCGATGAGTGCCGATGCGAGTCGGGCTCATGCCGACCGGCGAGCCGCCCGGACGGGTCGGGCCCGGCGTCAGGAGCGGGCGTAGACCTCGGGCTTGAGCACGCCGACGTAGGGCAGCTCCCGGTAGCGCTCACCGAAGTCGAGGCCGTACCCGACCACGAACTCGGTGGGGATGTCGAAGCCGACGTACTTCACCGGGACCGGCACCTTCACCGCGTCCGGTTTGCGGAACAGGGCGACCACCTCGACGCTCGCCGCCGAGCGCGACTCGAGGTAGCGCAGCAGCCAGGAGAGCGTGAGCCCGGAGTCGACGATGTCCTCGACGACGACCACGTGCCGACCGGCGATGTCTCGGTCCAGGTCCTTGAGGATGCGGACCACGCCGGAGGAGGTGGTGCCCTGGCCGTAGGACGAGATGGCCATGAAGTCGAGCTCCGCCGGGGGGCCGTTACGGCCCAGCGCCCGGGCGAAGTCCGCCATGAACATCACCGCGCCCTTGAGTACGCACACCAGCAGCAGCCCGTCGCCCACGTGGGCGTAGTCGGCGGAGACCTGCTTGGCCAGCTCCGCCGTCTTCTCGCGGATCTGCGCCTCGGAAATGATCACGTGGTCGATGTCGGCGTCGTACCAGGAGCCGTCAGCCATGACTCCTAGCCTGCCGTACGTCGGATGGCCTCCGTCGGCGGGGCCGCACCTTTTGGCGCGGTCCCGCCGAGGATTTTCGGCGCAAATTACGCTAATCACATCAGTTGGTGCGTGACCGCCAGCGGCGGCCGTCGTCGCTGGGCTTCCAGTCGGCCGAGTCGTGACTGTCGACGGTGAGGCCGGCCGCCGAGGCGGCGACGAGCAGGACGAGGAACAGGAGGAAGAGCAGGAACTCCATGGCGGCGCTCGCTTTCGCATGATTGCTGTCGGTTTCGCCGCCGGTGCGCACCGGACTAGGAACAGTCTGCGACCGCACAGAGCAGTCGGACAGTGGCAGGAATGCCATTGGTCATCGATTTACTGCCACCTGTTGGGTTACCCTCGTCACATGCTGCGGTCCGTTGCCGTCCTCGCCCTCGATCAGGTCGCTCCCTTCGAGCTCGGCGTACTCGCCGAGGTGTTCGGCACCGACCGGACGGCCGACGGTTTTCCCGCCTACCGCTTCCAGGTGTGCAGCCCGGACGGCGCTCCCGTGCGTACCTCGTCCGGCTTCCACCTCACCCCACACGCGGACCTCGGCCCGGTCGACGAGGCCGATCTGGTGGCCATTCCGGCGCACAGCCAGGGCACCACCGTCCCCGGCCCGGTGCTCGACGCGCTTCGCCGGGCCGACGCCCGCGGTGCCCACCTGTTCAGCGTCTGCTCCGGGGCCTTCCTGCTCGGCGAGGCCGGGCTGCTCGACGACCGCGAGTGCACGACCCACTGGCGGTACGTGGACGAGCTGCAACGGCGGCACCCGCGCGCCCGGGTGCGCTGCAACTCGCTCTACGTCCAGGACGGTCGGCTGCTCACCAGCGCCGGCACGGCGGCCGGCATCGACGCGTGCCTGCACCTGATCCGCCAGGAGCACGGCTCGGCCACCGCGACCCGGCTGGCCCGGCGGATGGTGGTCCCGCCGCACCGCGACGGCGGCCAGTCCCAGTACGTCGAGGCACCCATCCCGAAGGCGCCCGAGGCACCCACCCTCGAACCGGTGCTGGAGTGGCTGATGGGTCGCCTGGACCGGACGACCACCGTGGAGGAGTTGGCCGCCCGCGCAGGCATGGCACCCCGTACGTTCGCCCGCCGGTTCCGCGCCGAGACCGGCACCACCCCGCACGACTGGCTCACCAACCAGCGGGTGCTGCTCGCCCGACGGCTGCTGGAGGAGACCCCGTTGAGCGTGGAGGCGGTCGCCGACCAGTCCGGCTTCGGCGACGCCGCCGCGCTGCGCCACCACTTCACCCGCCGGGTCGGCGCCACCCCGCACAGCTACCGGACCACCTTCCGGGACCGGGCGCACAGCGGCTGACCAAAGTTCTCAGCCGGGGACGACGGGAGCCAACCGGTCGGCCCGGCGGAGCACACGGACACCGCCGGGCAGGTCGGCTGGGCCCTGACCGTGCCAATCGGTGACCAGGGCGTCCAGCGCGGCGACGTGCCGATGGGACAGGGCGCCGGGCAGCGCGCCCAGCTCACGGGCCCAGGAGTGCAGCACCCGGCCGCGTACGGCGGGGACCAGGCCGAGCAGCGCCGGCACGGACAGCCCTCCCTCGGGGCACCGGGCCGCCGCCAACGCCGTCCCCGCCAGCTCGTCGAGCGCGGCGTTGTCGGCGGCCACCAGCCGGGCGGTACGTGCCAGGTTGTCCACCACGCCGGGTCCGAGCGCCCGCACCAGCGCCGGCAGCAGGTCGGCCCGCACCCTTGACCGGGCGTACGACGGGTCGGTGTTGTGCGGGTCCTGCCACGGGCTCAGCCCGAGCACCGCGCACGCGGCGCGCGTCTGCTCCCGACCGATCTCCAGCAGCGGGCGCAGCAGCGGCACGCCCCCCAGATCGCGTCGGGCGGGCATCCCGGCCAGCCCTCGTGGGCCGGCGCCCCGGGCCAGCGCGAGCAGCACCGTCTCGGCCTGGTCGTCGCGGGTGTGCCCGGAGAGCACCGCGACGGCGTTCTGCTGCCGGGCCGCCTCGGTCAACGCCTGGTAGCGGGCCTCGCGGGCGGCCGCCTCCGGACCGCCGGGACGCCCGGCCACCTCCACCCGGACCACCGTCGCCGACGTGAAACCGACCCCTCGTGCCCAGGTGGCCACCGCCTCGGCACGCTGCGCGGAGCCGTCCTGCAGGCCGTGGTCGACGGTGACGAGCACCGCGGTGCGGCCCAGCCGGGGCGCCACGAACACGGTGGCCGCCGCGAGCGCGAGCGAGTCGGCCCCACCGGAGCAGGCGACCAGCACCGGACCGCCGGACGGCAGACCGGTCAGGGCGCGGCGGACCGCCACCCGGATCGCGGCAACCGGCGGAGCGAGCGCGGCCACCGGTGGGCGGTCAGCCAGCGGCCGGGATGGTGCCGGCCGGACCGTGCACCCGGGCGACCCAGGCGTCCGGGTCGCCCAACTCCGACAGCCGGGGCAGGGTCAGTGGCGAGTTGAAGATCGAGTTGAAGCCCTCCATGCCGACACGTTCCACCACGCCGTGCACGAACTTGCGCCCCTCGGCGTACTGGCGCATCTTGACGTCCACCCCGAGCAGCCGGCGGATCGCCTTCTCCAGCGGGTTGCCCGCCTCCCGGCGTCGGTTGAACGACGCCCGGATCCGCTCCACGCTCGGGATCACCTGCGGGCCGACGCCGTCCATCACGAACTCGGCGTGTCCCTCCAGCAGGGTCATCAACGCGGTGAGCCGGTCCAGTACGGCCCGCTGCGCCGGGGTCTGCACGATGTCCAGCACACTGGTGCGGCTCTCCGGGTCACGGACCGCCTCGGACAACGTGGCCACCCCGCGCCGCAACCGCTCGGCCAGGTGCTCGCCCCCGCTCGACGAGGCGTCGACGAACGCCTGCACCTCGCTGAGGAAGTAGGCCCGCATCCACGGCACGGCCGTGAACTGGGTGCGGTGGGTGACCTCGTGCAGGCACACCCAGAGCCGGAAATCCCGAGGGTCGGCGCCGAGCTTGCGCTCCACCTCGACGATGTTCGGTGCGACCAGCAGCAGCTGACCCGGGTCGGCCGAGAAGACCTCGTACTGGCCGAGCACCCGGCCGGAGAGGTAGGCCAGCACCGTCCCGGCCTGCACCCCGGTCAGCCGGGACCCGATGGCCTCGGTCAACGCGCCCGGCTGCTTGTCGCCGGAGAGCCGACTCACCAGCGGAGTGATCACCTCGCGGAGCCCGGCGATGTTGGTCGCGGCCCAGTCACGACGGTCGACCACCCGGACCGGCGGATGCGACACCTGCGCCCGCAGCCCCGTGTAGTCGGCCACGTGCCCGGCCGCCTCCTCGGTCAGCCGGCGCAGGTCGCCGACCACGTCGGTGGCTTCGGCGTACGACACGCGGGGGCCAGACTTGCTCAGTGCCCCCGCCGTGGCGGCGGCCAGATCCCAGTCCACGAACTGCGCCATGGACCCACCGTACCCGCGCCGCGACACCCCGGCCCGGGCTCGCGCCCTCGATCGACGCCCGGTGGCGACCCGTCACGGGCGGACCGGCGACGGTCAGCCGCAGCCGCAACCGGCCAGCGCGGCGGCGATCCGGTCCAGCGCCGGCTGGGCGGTATCCCGGTCACCCGGCACCTTGTCGGTGAGCACCGCGAAGGTCAACAGCCGGCCGTCGGCGGTGGTGACCAGGCCCGCGATGGAGTGCACGCCGGTCAGGGTGCCGGTCTTGGCCCGGACGCTGCCCGCGCCCGCGGCGGTGCCGGCGGTGTCGCGGTAGCGCTCGTTCAAGGTCCCGGACCAACCGCCCACCGGCAGACCACCAAAGACGCCGGCCAGCTCCGGGTGGTCCGGGCTGGCGGCCAACCGGATCAGATCGGTCAGCAGCGACGGGCTGATCCGGTTGAGACGGGACAGGCCGCTGGCGTCGGAGACGCTGATCTCGTCGGCGGGCAGGCCCAACTGGGCCACCTCGGCGTCCATGGCGGCGGCGCCCCCGTCGAACGAGGCAGGCTGACCTCGGGCCAGCGCGACCTGCCGGGCGAGCGCCTCGGCCACCAGGTTGTCGCTCTCACTGATCATGACGTCGACGAGCCGGATCAGCGGCGGAGACTGCACCACGCCCAGCTCGGTGCCCGGTGCCGGGCTGGCACCGGCCGCCGCCTGGGGCGGGGCCGTGCCCCGCTTCACGGCGTCGGTCGGCACCCCGAGCAACCGCGCGAACGCCTTGCCGGCGGCCAGGTCCGGCTCGGCGAACCGCGGGGCGGACCCGTGTGCGACGCCGGGGTCGGTACGCGCGCCGTCCGTCATCAACGCGGTCACCGCACCGCCCGACCCACCGGTGGGGATGTCGTCGTCCCACCCAGGGCCGTAGACCGGGCCCGAGTAGACCGAGCCGTCGACGGTGACACTGGTCGGGGGTGTGCCGCCGAGCGCGGTACGCACCTGGGCGGCCAGGTCGTCCAGGCGCGCCGCACCCGGGTAGTAGCCCTTCTTGTCGATCGCGAGGGTCGGGTCGCCGCCACCGACGATCACCACCTCGCCGGCCTTCGCGCCGGCCACCGCACGCGTGGGTATCCGGTAGCCGGGCCCCCGGGCCGCCAGCACGGTCACCGCGGTCGCCAGCTTGGTCACCGAGGCGGGCACGGTGCCGTCGTCCGCCCCCTTGGCGAACAGCGTCTGGCCGGTGATCACGTCGGCGACCGAGACGTTCACCCGGCTGCCCAGCGCGGCGACGCCGACCAGTGGATCGAGCGCGGCACGAACCCCGTCCGGGGTGGGCACCGGGGCGTTCGAATCCGGGCCGGCCAGCACGTCCGACGGGGCCGGTTCCGGGCTCGCACCGGCCGCGTTCGGCCCGGAGGCGGCGTCGTCGCCCAGCCACCCGGCGACCGGGCCGGGACGGGTGATCACGATTCCGACGCTGGCGAGCACCAGCAGGAACACGGCGGCCAGCACCACCGGCAGCCCTCTCCGCCGGCCGGGCGGGGCGGGTGCGGGTGCGGGTGCGGCGCCGGCGGGTGCCGGCAACGCGGAGATCGGCGGGCCCAGCGGGGGGACCCCACCGGGGCCGTGGGCGGCCGGCCCGGGACCGAACGACGGGCTGACCGGCGCGGGGCTGACCGGGACGGTGGCACTGCCGCGCGGTGGGCCGCTCACCGGCCGCTCGCCGCCGGCCACCGGAGAGTGACCGGCGTTCGGGGCGGGCGATGCCGGCCCGGCCGGTGGGCGCCAGGGCAGTGGCGGCGGCCGCTCGGGCACCGTCTCCGGCGCCGGGGTCGGTGCTTCGGGGGCCCGTGGACGGTGCGCCTCCGGCACCGGGACCCGCCCCTTGGCACTGCCGGAGCCGGATCGTCCGGTACCGTGCGCGGAGCTCCCGTCCGGGCGGTAGTGTGAATCTTCCCTCCCCACGACCCCCTCCTCCCCCAGCGAAAATCGGCTTGGGTGACACTACTTCGGTCCGAAGACTATGCGGCGGCCGGAGTCGGTGGGTGGCATTCACCTGTCCGGAGGGCCGCCAGTGGTTCCGTTAGCCAGCGTGGGCAGACGAGGGAGCGTGCAGATGGATTTCGACGTGACGGTTGAGATCCCCAAAGGTCACCGGAACAAGTACGAGGTGGACCACAAGACCGGCCGGATCCGGTTGGACCGCACCCTCTTCACCTCCACCCAGTACCCGGCTGACTACGGGTTCATCGAGGGCACGTTGGGCGAGGACGGCGACCCGCTGGACGCCCTCGTGCTGGTCCCCGAGCCAACCTTCCCGGGCTGCCTGATCCGCTGCCGCACCATCGGCATGTTCCGGATGACCGACGAGAAGGGCGGGGACGACAAGGTCCTCTGCGTGCCCTACGAGGACCCCCGCCAGGAGCACCTGCGCGACATCCACCACCTGGGCGAGTTCGACCGCCTGGAGATCCAGCACTTCTTCGAGGTGTACAAGGACCTGGAGCCCGGCAAGTCGGTGGAGGGCGCGACCTGGGTCGGCCGCACCGAGGCCGAGGCCGAGATCCACGCCTCCTACCAGCGGGCCCGGGACGCCGAGGCGCGCGGCGAATCCGCCCACTGACGACCGCTGACGCACCGGGCCCGAGGGTCGCTCAACCGAGCAACCCTCGGGCCCGGTCGTACAGGTCGAGCACCGCGCAGGCGATCGGCACCACGGCGACCACCAGGGCCGTGTCGGTGAGGTCCGCGACCCTTCCGAGGTACGGCGAGACCGGCCGCCGGGCGTACGCGGTGCCGCTGGCCGCCGCCACCAGGGCCAGCGCCGCCCCGCCGAGGACCAGCACCAACCGCCCGGTCTCGTCGGTACGACCGACCAGCACCGCGCCCAGCACCGCGTAGCCGGCCAGCCCGGCGAGCACCGTCGGCACCCGGTGTCGCAGCGCCACGAACAGCCTCGACCGCAGCAGCAGCACCGCCGAGGTGACCGCCACCAGCACCCGACCGGCCGTGCCACCGGCAACCACGAGCACGACCGCGGTGGCCACCACCAGCAGGGCGTGGCCGATCAGCATCCCGGTGAGCATCTCCTCGGTGCGGATCACGGCGGCGTGCACCCGGCCCCGGTCCGGCAGATCCCGGGCCCGCTCCGGCTCCTCCGCGGGGGTCGGGGCCGGCAGGGTGATCGGTGGCAGGGGCAGCTTGCCCAGCCGGATGGCCAGCAGCGGGATCACGCCGACGGCGAAGACCAGTGCGCTGAGCAGCACGGCCGCCGTACCGGCCGTGGTCATCAGCAGCCCGCCGAGCGCGGCCCCCGCGCCGATCAGGCCGACCGTGACACCGGCCACGAAGACCCGGAGCCGGCTGGCCACCCCGAGGAGACAGATCAACGCCACCAGCAGCAGCGCGACCGAGCCGGCCAGCAGTTCGGGAGCGCCCACCCAGCGTGCCGGCGCGAACGGCCCGACCGGGTCGCCGGAGCCGACGGCCAGGGCACCGGCCGTGAACGCGTAGGGCAGCGCGTAGCCGCCGAGCGTCGCCCCGGCGGCGCCGTCGCCGTTGGCGCGGGACGCGACCGTGCCGGCCACGGTGAGCACCAGCGCCACCGCGACCGCTGCCAGCCAACCGGCCCGGTGCGTCGGGCCACCGGCGAGCAGCGCGAGCAGTCCCACCGCGAGTGGTACGGCGGCACCGGCCAGACCGGCCACCCGGGTGGCGGTGGGCGACCAGGCGCCGCCGCGGCGGCGAGCACCGTCGGCGATCGCCTCGATGACGTCGTCGTACTCCAACTCGGGCCAGTGCGCGCGGGCAGGTACGAGGTGCAGCACCTCTCCGTCGCGGACCCCCTGCGGCAGCAGCGCCTGTGCCGTCACCAGCAACGCCCCGTCGGTGCGGCGGAGCACCCAACCGCCGTGCTGCTCGCCGTCGTCGGCGAGCCCGACACCGGCGTGCCGGAGCACGTCGGGCAGCAGCTCAGCCAGGGGCACCTGCTCCGGCAGGGCGACGTCCACCCGTCGTTGCGGCGCGCTGATGGTGACGCGTGCCAGCCCGGTAGTCATCGACTGGTCTCCATATCGAGGGGGATCGGAGGCTGCGCGGACGACAGGACTTTACCTACCATGAGCCAGGCTCGGGTTACCCAGCGCTGTCAGGAGGCCGAGTGTCCACCGTCGTCATCAAGCGCCCACCGCGCCGACCAGCACCGGAGATTCCCGCCGGTGAGCTGTCGGTCGAGGCACCGCCGGAGATCCCCGTGGTGACCGGCGGACGGTGGCAGCAGATGCTCATGCTGCTGCCCATGCTCGGCGGCACGGTGGCGATGGCGATGATGTTCGGCCGGGGCGGCGGCGCCTACTCGTACGTGGTGGGCGGCATGTTCGGGCTCTCCTCGCTGGCGATGCTTGTGACGTCCTGGGGCAGCGCTTCCGGCACCCCGAAGAAGTCCGAGATGATGGCCGCCCGCAGGGAGTACCTGCGCCACCTGGCCACGCTGCGGCGACGGGTCCGGCGGACCGCGGGCCAGCAACGGGCCGGGCTCTACTACCGGCACCCGGATCCGGGCCGGCTCTGGTCGACGGTGGACAGCCACCGGGTCTGGGAGCGGCGTCCCGCCGACCCGGACTTCGCGGTGGTGCGGGTCGCCGTCGGGCCGCAGACCCTGGCCACCCCGCTCGTTCCACCGGTCACCCGGCCGCTGGAGGAGCTCGAGCCGATGACCGCCGGCGCGTTACGCCGCTTCCTGGACGCGTACTCCGTGGTGCCGGACCTGCCGGTGGCGCTGTCGCTGCGCAGCTTCGCCCGGGTGCACGTGCGACCCGCCGGCCGCAGCCGGGCGACCACCCCGACCACCGGCGGGCCACCCACCGGCGACCCGGCGGCGCAGGCGCTGGTCCGGGCCGTGCTGACCCAGCTGGCGGTCTTCCACGCCCCCGACGAACTGCTCGTCGCGGTGTGCGCCGGCCCGGAACGCCGCGCCTGCTGGGAGTGGGTGAAGTGGCTCCCGCACGCCCACCATCCCAGCCGCACCGACACGCTCGGCCCGGTACGGCTGGTCACCAGCTCCGCCGCCGAACTGGAGTCGCTGCTGGCCGACGTGCTGGCCACCCGGTCCCGGTTCAGCCCGGCCGGCCCGGCCACCGACGGCCCGCACGTGGTGGTGGTCCTCGACGGCGGCGACCTGACGGGTGCCACCGACCTGACCGGCGACGGCGGCATCGACGCGGTCACCGTGCTGGACCTGGACACCCCGCCGCCCCGACTGCTGGATCGGTACGCGCTGCTGCTCGAGTTGCACGGCCGGCGGCTGCACTCGTGGTCGTCCGATGGGCACGCCGAGGTGGGCACCGTCGACCAGTTGGACCTGGCCGACGCCGAGGCGGTCGCCCGACGGTTGGCGCCGCTGCGGCTCGCCGGCACGGCACGCGGGCCGGACGCCCCACTCCAGGCCGACCTGGGCCTTCCCGAGCTGCTCGGTCTCGGTGACCCGGAGAGCTTCACGGCGGAACAGGGCTGGCTGCCGCGTTCGGCACGGGACCGGCTGCGGGTACCGATCGGGGTGGGCGTGGACGGCGGCGCCATCGAGCTGGACCTCAAGGAGTCCGCCCAGGACGGCATGGGCCCCCACGGCCTGCTGATCGGGGCGACCGGCTCGGGCAAGTCCGAGCTGCTCCGCACGCTGGTGCTGGGGCTCGCCGCCACGCACAGCTCCGAGCAGCTCAACTTCGTGCTCGTCGACTTCAAGGGTGGCGCCACCTTCACCTCGTTCGACCGGCTGCCGCACACCGCGGCCGTGATCACCAACCTGGCCGACGCGTTGCCCCTGGTCGATCGCATGGTGGACGCGATCAACGGGGAGTTGGTCCGTCGTCAGGAGCTGCTGCGGCGCGCCGGCAACTTCGCCAGCGTCCGCGACTACGAGCGGGCCCGGGCGGCCGGCAGCCCCCTCGCACCGCTGCCGTCGTTGCTGCTGATCTGCGACGAGTTCTCAGAACTGCTCTCCGCCAAGCCCGACTTCATCGACCTGTTCGTGCAGATCGGCCGGCTGGGCCGGTCGCTCGGCGTGCACCTGCTGCTCGCCAGCCAACGCCTGGAGGAGGGCCGGCTGCGCGGGTTGGACACCCACCTCTCGTACCGGATCGGGTTGCGCACCTTCTCGGCGCTGGAGTCCCGGACGGTGCTCGGCGTGGCGGACGCGCACGAGCTGCCCCGCTCGCCCGGCCACGGCTACCTGCGCGCCGGCACCGACCCGCTGGCCCGTTTCAAGGCCGCGTACGTCTCCGGTGCCGTCCGCCGTCGGGCCGTGCCGGGCGGGGTCGCCGCCGAGGGGGGCGCGCGACTGCTCACCTTCACCACCCACGTCGTACCGGTGCCCGAGCCGGCAGCCCCGGTCGCGCCCGTCGTGTCGGAGGAGGAGGGCAGCAGGACGCTGCTCGACCTGCTGGTGGACCGGCTCGTCGGGCAGGGCCCGCCGGCGCACCAGGTCTGGCTTCCGCCGCTGGGTCAACCGCCGGCGCTGGACGAGCTGCTCGGTCCGGTCGAGGTGCACCCGAAGCGCGGTCTCACCGTGGGCAACCCGGAGCTGCACGGCGCGCTCGGCGTGCCGATGGCGGTCGTGGACAAACCGTTGGAACAGCGCCGGGACCTGCTCTGGCTGGCGCTGGACGGCGCCGCCGGGCACGTCGCGGTGGTCGGTGCGCCGCAGAGCGGCAAGTCCACCGCCCTGCGCACGCTGATCTGCGCGCTGGCGCTCACCCACACACCGGCCGAGGTGCAGGTCTACTGCCTCGACTTCGGTGGCGGCGGGCTGGCCGCGCTACGCGACCTGCCGCACGTGGGCGGGGTCACCGGTCGCGCCGACCCGACCGCCGTACGACGCACCGTCGGCGAGATGACCACCCTGCTGGTCGACCGGGAACGCCGCTTCGCAGAGTTGGGCGTGGAGTCGATGGCCGCGTACCGGCAGCGCCGAGCGGCGGCGGGGACGGTTGGCCAGCTGGGCGCCGACCCGTACGGCGACGTGTTCCTGGTGATCGACGGGTGGAGCACCATCCGCGGCGAGTACGACGACCTGGAGCCACTCGTCACCGACCTGGCCACCCGGGGGCTGTCGTACGGGCTGCACGTGGTCGCCACCGCGCTGCGCTGGCTGGATTTCCGGCCGGCGATCCGGGACCTGTTCGGCTCCCGGCTGGAGCTGCGCCTCGGTGACCCGGCCGACTCGCTGGTGGCCCGGCGCGCCGCCGCGAACGTGCCCGAGCGCTCCGGCCGGGGGGTGACCGCGGAGGGCCTGCACTTCCTCACCGCGCTGCCCCAGCTCGGTGCCGCCAGCGGGGACACCGCCGACCTGGTCAAGCGGGCCGCCGACGGGTGGGCGGGTCCCCCGGCGCCCCGGGTGCGGCTGCTCCCGCCGGTGCTGCCGTACGCCGATTTGGACCTCACCTCGACGTCCGGGCTGCGGCTGCCGATCGGGATCGCGGAGGCGGACCTGCGCCCGGTGCTGCTCGACTTCGCCACCGAGCCACACTTCGTGGTCTTCGGGGACTCGGAGTGCGGCAAGTCGTCGTTCCTGCGCGCGCTGGCCACGTCGATCATCACCCGGTTCACTCCCGAGCAGGCCCGGGTGATCCTCGTCGACTACCGGCGCAGCCTGCTCGGCGCCATCGAGACGCCACACCTGATCGGGTACGGCACCGCCGCGGCACACACCGCCGACCTGGTCGAGTCGGCCGCCGGCTACCTGGAGCGGCGGGCCCCCGGGCCGGAGGTCACCCCGCAGCAACTGCGGGACCGGTCCTGGTGGTCCGGGCCGGAGCTGTTCGTGCTGGTGGACGACTACGACCTGGTGGCGGCGGGGCCGGCGAACCCGTTGCGGGCACTGGAGGAACACCTGCCGCACGCACGGGACATCGGGCTGCACCTGGTGCTGGCCCGGCGGTCCGGTGGGGCGGGCCGCGCACAGTACGAGCCGATCGTGCAGCGTCTGCGGGAGCTGTCCACCGCCGGCCTGGTGATGGCGGGCAGCCCCGAGGAGGGTGCACTCGTCGGGCCGGTCCGACCCGGACCGCTGCCGCCGGGGCGTGGTCGGCTGGTCACCCGGCGGGAGGGCGTACGCCTCGTTCAGCTGGCACAACTGCCACCGCCATGACCTGACTCGCCGGTTCTTCCCGTGACGGGTGGGGAAACCGGTAATCTCCGATCGTCATGGTTCCGTCGGGATGAATGGCTGGGGATGTGACTGGGGTGCGGTACAGCGGTCCGTCAGCGGCCCGACGAGCGACCGGCCGGGCGCTGCTCGGCGTGGCCGCGGCGCTCGCCGTCGTGGCCCCGACCGCGGCAGCCGTGCCCGTCGCCGCGCCCACGAACGGCGGACAGCTCGCCGGCGCGCCGATGGCGTTCGCCCCCGGTGACACGATCGCCCGCACCGACCAGGTCCGCGACGAGCAGTGGCAGCTCGACGAGTTGCAGGCCGAGACGGCGTGGCGCAGCTCGACCGGCCGGGGCGTGACAGTGGCGGTGGTCGACTCCGGAGTGGACGGCACGCACCCCGATCTGGTCGGCCAGGTGCTGCCCGGCAAGGATCTGGTCGGTCCCGGCGGCGCTCCGGGCCCGGACCCGGTGGGTCACGGCACCACGGTCGCCGGCCTGATCGCCGGGCGCAGCGACGACAAGCGGGGCGTGGTCGGCCTCGCACCGGACGCCCGGATCCTGCCGGTCCGCGTGCTCGACGAGGAGAACCGCTACGACGACGCGCTGATCGTCGCGCAGGGCGTCCGCTGGGCTGTCGACAACGGCGCCCGCGTGATCAACCTGTCGCTGGGCGGCAGCGGCGACAGCCCGGCCCTGGCCGCCGCCCTGGACTACGCGTTCGTCCGGGACGTCGTCGTGGTCGCCTGCACCGGAAACCTGGCAACCTCCACCAGCACCAAGGTCTGGTACCCGGCTCGGGAGCCGGGCGTGCTCGCGGTCGCCGGCCTCGAACGCAGCAGCGACAACCTGTGGTCCGGCTCGATCACCGGCCGGGCGACGGTGCTCACCGCTCCCGCCAGCGGGCTGGTCGGCGCCAAGCCCCCCGGCGGGTACTGGCGGGTGCAGGGCACCAGCTTCGCCGCCCCACTGGTGGCCGCGACCGCCGCGCTGGTCCGCTCCCGCTATCCGCAGATGCCCGCGGGTGAGGTGGTCAACCGGTTGCTGGCCACCGCCCGGGACCTGGGCCCCACCGGGCGCGACGACCGCTTCGGGTACGGGGTGGTCGACCCGGTGGCCGCGTTGACCGCCCAGGTGCCGCCGGTGACCACCAACCCGCTCGACGACCAGACGTCGCCGGGCGTGACCGGTTTCGGTCCGGCGCCCGGCTCGGTCGACGACGGTCCGGTGGCCGGTGCCGGCAGCGACCCACTCGGTCTCGCCGCGTCCGGTCAGCAGAGCCGGTGGACGGCTCGGGCGGCGGGCGGACAGGACACGTCCGCGCCGGAGCAACTGTGGACCACTGTCGTACTCCTCGTCGCTCTGGTCGGCGGTGCGGCCCTGATGGTCCGCCGGCTCCGCCAGCGGACCCGTTGATCACCGCCGGCCGGTAGGCCTGACCCGCCGCCCGGCCGGGTAGAACGGACCCATGAGTACGCACCGGCCGCCCGTCCTCGCCCCCACCGGCCAGCCGTCCTGGCGGCACCGCCGATTCGACCCGGACCACGCGCTGGGGTTGCGGCTCACGCTCGCCGCGACGGCGGCCTTCCTGGTGCTGGTGCCCTTCGCGCTGCTCACACTGCTGGTGCTCGGTGCCTGGGCACCGCTGCACCGGCTGGACACGGCGGTCACCGACGCGCTGCACGGCTACGCGCAGGACCACCCGGCCTGGGTCGTGCTGATGCGGGTCTGGACCGAGGTGTTCGCACCGATGCCGCTGCGTGCCGTCGCCCTGCTCCTGGTGGTCTGGCTGCTGCGTCGGGGAGCCCGCCGGCTGGCCCTCTGGGCGACCACCACCATGGTCGTCGGCGGGTTGATCGGTCCGCTGCTCAAGCTGCTGGTCGGCCGGGACCGGCCGGAGTTGCTGGACCCGGTGGCCCGGGCCGCCGGTTACTCCTTCCCCTCCGGGCACGCGCTGAACGCCACCCTGGCCGCCGGGGTGCTGCTGCTGGTGCTCCTTCCGTACGCGGGGCGGGGGGCGGCGCGGGCCGCGCTCTGGGTCGCGGCGGTGCTGCTCACCGTGGTGACCGGGCTGAGCCGGGTGGCGCTCGGCGTGCACTTCACAAGCGACGTGGTGGGTGGGTGGCTGCTCGGTGTGGCGGTGGTCGCGGCTACCACCGCCGCGTTCACCAGTTGGCGGGCACACACCGGTCTCCGGCCGGTCCGGCCGACCCGCGACGGCGTCGCGCCCGAAGTCGAGCGGCACCCGGGAGCGGCCTGAGGAGTGACGACGAGGCCCGGCGGGTACTGGCCCACCCATGTCCGAGACCGTGGTCCAGATCGTCCGGCGGGTGCTGCTGCCGGTGTCCGTCCTGCTCGGGCTCATGGTGCTGCTCGGGGTGCTGGTCACCCGGGTGTTCGCCCGGACCTGGCCGTTCACCGCGGAGGACGCGGTGAACCGGGAACTGGCCGCCGAGCGCACCGGCGACTGGAACAACATCTCGCTGGTGTTCAGCACGCTGGCCAGCACCCAGATGATCGTCGTGGTCACCGTGTTGGTGGCGTTGGCGCTGCGGCTCTGGCTGAAGCGTTGGCGCGAGCCGCTGTTCCTGTGCGCGGCGGTGACCGCCCAGGCGCTGGTGTTCCTGCTGACCACGCTGGCGATCGACCGGCGGCGGCCGGCGGTGGAACACATGGACGTCTCGCCACCGACGTCGAGCTTTCCGTCCGGGCACACCTCGGCGGCAGTGGCGCTCTACGTCGGCATCGCCGTGCTGATGGCGCTGCGGGCACGGAGCACCGGCGCGAAGGTCGCCTGGTGGACGCTGCTGCTGATGGTGCCGCTGGGGGTGGCTCTGACCCGGATGTACCGGGGTATGCACCACCCGAGCGACGTGGTGGCGTCCTTCCTCAACGGCGGCACGTGCGTCGCGATCATGGCCCGCGCCGTGCTGGACCGAGGGCTGCGGTGGGGCCGGGCGAAGCTGCCGACCACCGGGCGCCGCCCCCTGCCGGCCCAGAGCTGAGCCGACCTCGCGGCGACGCTCAGGTGCACTCGCCGGTGCCGACCTGCCGGTTGCGTTCGGCCCCGGCCAACGCCACCGGGCGGGCCTCGGCCGCCGTCACCGCGAAGCCGGTGTTCGGGTCGTCGGACGCCGCCGCGAAGATCACGCCGAGCACCAGGCCGTTGGCGGAGAGCAGCGGGCCACCCGAGTTGCCGCTGCGCACCAGCGCTCGAATCGTGTAGATCTCCCGGGTCACGTCTGTGGAGGAGTAGATGTCTGGGCCCTTGATCCGGTCGACGTCCCGGACCCGCGCCGACTGCGCGTTGTACGGGCCGTCGAGCGGGAAGCCGAGCACGATGGCGTCGGAACCGCTGCCCGCGTTGCCGGCGGCGAACCGCAGGGACGGCCCGGGCAGCCCGGGCACGAGCAGCACCGCCAGGTCCCGGTTCGGGTCGTAGACCACCACCTTGCCGTCGTACCGCTCGCCGCCCAACTCCACGGCGACCGAGCGGGTGCCGGCCACGACGTGCGCGTTGGTCATCACCCGGTCGTCCGCGTACACGAAGCCAGAACCCTCGATCCGGCGTGAGCAGCTCGGCGCGGACCCGAGCACCTTGACGACCGACTGCTGACCGCTGACCACCACCTGCGAGCCGGCCAGCGCCGGGTCCGGCGGGTCGACCTGCCGGGCCCGGGTGGGTGCGAGGTCACCGAAGACGTCCGGGAACCCGTCGGTGTCGACGGTGTCCTCCAGCGCCGTGGACAACTGCTGGGCCTGCTCGGGCAGGACCTGGTTGACCACCGTGATCAACGCGCTGTTGCGGACCGAGGCGGCGAGCCAGGGCACCGAGGACGAGCCGAGCGGCACGGCGACCAGCCAGGCGAGCAGGAGCACCGCGAACAGCGAGACGAACGCCCCACCGACGTCGTCGATCCGTTTGCCCACGTCGCTGGTGATCGTCTTACGCAGGTGCGAGCCGAGCCAACCGGCGAGTGCCTGCCCGACCACCGCCAGCCCGAAGATGGCCACGAGCGAGATCAGCACGCGGGTGCCGGCGTCCACGAACTGTCTGGCGAACAGCGGCCCGAGCTGGAGACCCAGCAGCAGACCCAGGAAGAAGCCGGACAACGACGTGACGCCGATGACGAAGCCCTGGCGGTATCCGCTGATCGCGAACACGAGCATGAGCAGCAGCAGGACGAGATCCACGACGGACACGGGTCAAGCGTACGGGCAGTGTGCCCGCCGGATGACCATCGCTTGCGGATGGTGACCGCGCGGTCAGCGTAGGGCGTTCTCGTCAGCCTCGTCGGTGCCGGCGGACGGGGCCGGGGTCGCCCCGGTCGGCGGAAGCTCCACCACCCGGCCACGCGACCACGGGCGGGCCCAGCCGCCCATCTCGAGCAGGGTGGCGAGCACGCCGGCGGTGAAGCCCCAGACGAGCATCCCGCGCGCCGAGAACGCCGGCCCGATCCAGCCACTCGGGTGGCGGACCCGCAGTCGGTTGGCCGGGTCGACCAGCTCGCTGACCGGCAGGCGGGCGACGTGTGCCACCTCGGCCGGCTCCCGGGGGTGCACCGGGTGCGGGTCGTGCCACCAGGCCAGCACCGGCGTGACCACGAAGTCGCTGACCGGAATCCACAGCTTCGGCAGCTCGGCCAGCACGGTCACGCTGGCCGGATCGAGGCCTACCTCCTCGTTCGCCTCGCGCAGGGCGGTGGCGCGGACGTCGACGTCCTCCGGGTCGGCCGCGCCCCCGGGAAAGGCCGGCTGGCCGGCGTGGTTGCGCAGGGTGGCGGCGCGTTGCAGGACCAGCACGTCGGGACCCGCGCCGGGTTGCTCGCCGAGCAGCACCAGCACCGCGCTCTCCCGACCGCCCTCGGCCGGGGTGGTCAGCCGGGTGAAGTCCTCGGCGCGGGCGGTGCCGAGCCGGGTCAGCAACGGCTCGATCCACTCGGGTGGCCGACGGGTCACGCCGACACCGCCAGGCCGAGGTGCTGGCGGACCAGCTCGGCGAGCTTGGCGTCGTCGAGAGCGCCGCTCGCGTCGATGTGCCGGACCTGACCGTCGGCGCCGACGAAGAGGGTCAGCGGAATGGCGTTGCGCTTCAACTCGCGCTGGAGCGCCTCACCCTGGTCGACAAGCATCGGGAACCGGACCCCGAAGTCCTCACCGATGGACTGGGCGCCGCTGCGGCTGTCCCGGCTGTTGACCCCGACCACCTGGAGCTGACCGGCGGCCCGCTCGCTCAGGCGTTGGAAAGCGGGCAACTCCTTGCGGCACGGCGGGCACCAGGAGGCCCACACGTTGATCACCGCCGGCCCGGCCACGTTCCGCAGCACGACGGGGGCGCCGCCGGTGAAGCAGGAGAGAGTCAGCTCCGGCAGCGCCGACCCGCCACCGGCGCGGGCCGTCGGACCGGACGTACCGGAAGCCGCAGTGTCGGGCGAAGCAGGGGACGCGGAGGTCGCCGTCCCGGAGCCGGGGGAAGCGGAGGTCGCCGTCCCGGAGCCGGGGGAAGCGGAGGTCGCCGTCCCGGAGCCGGGGGTCGCCGAGCCGGAGCCGGGGGACGCGGGGGTCGCCGAGCCAGAGCCGGGGGACGCGGCCGCGGGTGCCGTGCTCAGCGCGGCGCAGTCCCGGAACGGGGATGGACGCTCGGCTGCGGCCGGGCGGGGGGCTGGCTCGTCGTCGGCCGTGCCGCTGGTGCAACCGGTGACGGCCAGCAGCAGCGGCAGGACGGCAAGGGCGAGGCGGCGGTTCACGGCACCTCCGCCGTGATCGCCTGCGCCGGCACCAACTCCGGGTCGACCCCGGCGGCCACCGCGAGGTCGCGCGCCCGAGGGCCCTTGAGCAGCTTGGCGGCGGACGCCGGCTCGGTCGGGCCGGTGCCGTACGAAGGGCAGAGCTTCGCGAGGGTGCATGCCCCGCAGGCCGGTTTACGGGCGTGGCAGACCCGTCGCCCGTGGAAGATGATCCGGTGCGAGAGCATGGTCCAGTCGCGCTTGTCGTACAACGCGCCGATCGCGTGCTCGATCTTGACCGGGTCGGTCTCGGTGGTCAGCCGCCACCGGTGGACCAGCCGCTGGAAGTGCGTGTCGACGGTGATGCCCGGGACGTCGAAGGCGTTGCCGAGGATCACGTTGGCGGTCTTGCGGCCGATGCCGGGGAGCGTCACCAGATCGACGAGGCGGCCCGGGACCCGGCCGTCGTACCGGTCGAGGAGGGCCTGACCGAGCTTGAGCAGCGAGTCGGTCTTGTTGCGGTAGAAGCCGGTGGGCCGGATCAGCTCCTCCATCTCGCCCCGGTCGGCGCCGGCGTACGCGGCAGCGCTCGGATAGCGGGCGAAGAGCTTCGGGGTGACCTCGTTGACCTTCTTGTCCGTGCACTGCGCGGACAGGATCGTCGCGACGGCCAGCTCCAGAGCGTTGGAGTGGTCCAGCTCACAATGCGCGTCGGGGTGCGTCTCGGTCAGTACCCGGCCGATCTTGCGGGCGCGGCGTTTGCGCCCGAGATCGGTCTCGCTGGCACCGGGAGGGCTACTGGTCACGACGGTCAGCCTACGTCGCACCCCGGACGGTCCTGCTCGGGTCAGCCGCCGGTTGGCGGCGAGATCTTCCCCTGCCCGTCGAGCCGAGCGCCGCCCTTCGGGAAGTCGGCGCGGCTCAACTCGGTGACCAGGCCCAGGCCCCGGTCGTCCGGGTCCATCGTCGGCTTGCCGGCGGAGTTCATGTACGTCGAGGTGAACGAGCCGCCGGCCCAGCCGCCGTCCGGCTTGAGCGACACCTTCAGCACCCCGCCCCAGCCGAGGCGACCGTCGTTGCTCAGCGAGTTGCCGCCGCCGGCGAAGTTGCCCAGGCTGTACGCGATCAGTCGCCCCTGGTAGAACTCCATCCCGCGCAGCACGTGCGGGCCGTGCCCGACGATCAGGTCGGCGCCTGCGTCGATCATGGCGTGCGAGAACTTCACCGGGTCGCCCCGGTTCTCGCCCAGGAAGATCTCGGTGCCCGGCTTCACCCGGGTCTTGTCGGCACCCTCGCCGCCCATGTGCACCTGCACCACGACCAGATCGGCCATGGTGGCCGCCTTGGCGACCACCGCCTTCGCCTTGGCGATGTCGACGAGGCTGTTGGACCAGACGTACGACGAGAAGCCGGCGACGGCGACCTTGACGCCCTTGACGTCGACCACGGTGATCTCGTCCGGTGCGCCGGTGTGCTCCAGGTCGTACTTCTGCAGTGCCTTCTGGGTGTTCTCGTAGCCCTTGGGCCCGTAGTCGTAGCCGTGGTTGTTGGCCTGGTTGAGCACGTCGAAGCCGGCGTCGCGCAGGTGCGCGGCGTACTCCGGCGGGGCCCGGAACTGGAAGCAGCGGGTGGAGTTGGCCCCGCACTTGCCGGTGCCGGTGTCGACGGTCAGCGGCTCCTCCAGGTTGCCCATCACCAGATCGGCCTTGAGCGCCTCGGTGACCGAGTTGAAGAAGCCCTTACCGCCGGCGGCGGGCAGCCGACTGGGCGCGTTGCCCATGATGATGTCGCCGGTGGCGGAGAGCGAGATCGCGCCACCCTGACCGGAGGATGCCGGCGCGGTGGTCTTCGGGCCGGCCGTGGAGACCGGCGCACCGGTGCCACCACCTCCCGCGCCGGGCTGCCAGACGGGTGCCTCACCACCGGAGTCGGCGCAGCCGGCCACGAGGAGGGCGGCCAGCAGCGCGGCGAGGCCGAGGGCGACGCGGCGACGCGGGCGGGACGCGAGGGAGGCGGGAGCGTACATCGCCCGCGACCCTACCGGTCGTTAAACCCGCCAACGACAGCCGATCGGGTGGACTTTGCGCTCCTGAGCTGCTCAGACCACGGCACGACCGGCCGAGCACCGCCGGCGAGCACCGCCGCGTGCACCGCTCGGGCGAGCGGAGCGCCCCAGGTGGAGCGCGGCCCGCCGTACGCGGCCTCCGGCCCGTCCACCGGGCAGAGCACGGTGACCGCGTCGGTGGGCGTGCCGGTCCCCGGCACCCCCAGCTCGGTGATCGCCTGGCTCTTCGCCTCGGTCGCGGTGGCCACCGCGTTGACCAGTGCGGAGTCGGCGAGCCGGGCCGGCACGTACACCACGATGTTGACCGTGCCGACGCGTGGGGTGAGCGCGGTCAGCGTCGGCGCGGCCGCGGGCACCGGCGTGCCGAGCCCGACCGTCACCCAGGCCCGCACCCCGGTGTCGGTCCGGGCCACCATCTCGGTCACATCGACGCCGGTCAGCAGACCTACCCCGGGCCCGTCGAGGGCCAGCTCAGCGGCGAGCGAGGCCAGGTGCGCCGCGGGGTCCTCCCGGTCGTACGACATCGGTACGGTCGCGTTCAGTACCCACCGCCGCACCCCGATGCCACCGCCCAGAGGGCCACTGCTGACCGCCCGCAGAGGCACGTCCGCGCGCCAGACGAGCAGCGGAACGTTCCGCCCGTCTTCGGCACGGCTGGTCAGAATCGGCTCGCTCAGCACGTCGGGCAGGTTACGCCCACCGATCAAGATTCCAGGGGCGACCTCTGATTCATGCTCACGTGCGCCTAGACTTGGCGGCGCGCGAGGGGATCAGCGGACGGCGGCCCCGGCCGACGGACGGCACGCGCAACCGGAGGTGCGCAATGGACGAGGTACTGGCCCGCAGCGGGATCTTCCAGGGTGTTGACCCGGAAGCTGCCGAGGCGCTTGCCAAGGAGATGGAGACGATCGAAGTCCGTAAGGGCGAGATCGTCTTCAATGAGGGCGAGCCCGGTGACAGCCTCTACATCCTGCTGTCCGGGAAGATCAAGGTTGGTCGCCGCGCGGCGGACGGCCGACAGAACCTGATCGCGGTGATGGGGCCGTCGGACATGGTCGGTGAGCTGTCGCTCTTCGACCCGGGTCCGCGTACGGCGACCGCCACCGCGGTGACCGACACCCGGCTGGTGCGGCTGCGTAAGCAGGCGCTGCGGCCGTGGCTCAACAACCGCCCGGAGATCGCCGAGCAGTTGCTCCGGGTGCTCGCCCGGCGGCTGCGCCGGACCAACGACTCGCTCGCCGACCTGATCTTCACGGACGTGCCGGGCCGGGTCGCCAAGAACCTGCTTCAGATGGCGGGTCGCTTCGGCACCCGCGACGGCGGCGTTCTGCGGGTGACCCACGACCTCACCCAGGAGGAGATCGCCCAGCTCGTCGGCGCCTCCCGGGAGACCGTCAACAAGGCGCTGGCCGATTTCGCGTCGCGCGGCTGGCTACGGCTGGACGGCAAGAGCATCATCATCCTGGACCCGGAGCGCCTGGCCCGTCGCGCCCGCGTCTGAGCAGCACCAAACGTCCCCGCCTGCCGTCACCGACGGTAGGCGGGGACGTTTGCCATCTGCCTGGCGCAGAATCGCTGGCTTTGAGGCGGTGCTGGCGGTGAGGCTGGGGCCATGGTGAACCGTGTTGCCGTGCTCTCCGACATCCATGGCGTCCTGCCGGCGCTGGAGGCCGTACTGGCCGAGCCGGACGTCGCCGCCGCCGACCTGATCGTGCTCACCGGTGACATCGCCGCCGGCCCGCAACCGGTCGAGGTGCTGGACGTACTCGCCGACCTCGGCGACCGGGTGTGCTGGGTGGGCGGCAATGCCGACCGCGAACTGGTTGAGGCCCGGGCCGGCCGCCCGGCCTCCATCGAGGTGTCGAACTGGGCCGCCGGGCAGCTACGCGACGACCAGGTGGCCCGGCTCGCCGCGCTGCCGGCGACGGCGACGCTGGAGATCGACGGCCTCGGGCCGACGCTGTTCTGTCACGCGACACCCCGCGATGACGAGGAGGTGGTGCTCGTCGACTCCCGGATGGCGCGCTGGGCGGAGGTGTTCGACGGTCTTCCGGCCGAGGTTTCCACGGTGGTCTGCGGCCACACGCACATGCCCTTCACCCGGTTGGTCGACCGGCGCCTGGTGGTCAACCCGGGCAGCATCGGCATGCCGTACGGGGGCGCGGGCGCGTGGTGGGCGCTGCTCGGGCCGGGCGTCCAGCTGCGCCGCACCGCCTTCGACGTGGACGCGGCCTGTGCCCGGGCGGCGGCGGAGTCGACCTTCCCCGACGCCGCCGCCTGGGCCGACGAGTACCTGCGCTCCCAGCACAGCGACGCCGACGCGCTGGCCGTCTTCGGCCCCCGCGACGGCCGCTGAGGGGCAGCCCGACCAGCGCTGGGGCGGCAACCCGACCGACGCTGGGGGCGGCAACCCGACCGCCCCTGGGGCGCGGCAACCTGACCGACGCTGGGGCGGCAGCCGGGATACGGGTTAGGAGCCTTTGGAGCTGAATCGTTTGCGGCATCAGCCGTAGCTGATCGGCGGGCGAGGTCGACGGATGAGTCCAGCAGGTGCGGTCGAGGGGCAGGGCCGAGGGGCAGGGCCGAAGGGCGATTCGTTTGTGACATCAGCTCCGAAGGGAGACCAGCGCACCCGAAGCACCTCGTGCGCCGCCGCCACACCATCACCGCCCCACCGCGAGCCCCGCCACCAACCGGAGGGCCACCATCTAGAAAAAGTCAGTCTTGACTGTTTGTTTCGTAGGGCCCAGGCTGTCCCCGTGCCCACCGCATCGACGCGTGTCCCTCAGCAGGAACGCAGCCGCGCCACCCAGGCCCGGCTGCTGGAGGCGACCGTCGACTGCCTGATCGAGCACGGCTGGTCTGGCACCACGACCACCGTCGTCGCGGCGCGGGCCGGTGTCTCGCGGGGGGCTCAGCTGCACCATTACCCGACGAAGGCGGCGCTGGTGACGGCCGCCGTGGGGCATCTGGCCGAGCGGCGGGCCGACGAGTTGCGCACCGAGGCCGAGGCGCTGCCGACTGGACCACAGCGGTTGGACCGGGTGGTCGACCTGCTCGCCGTGGCGTTCACCGGGCCGTTGTTCGTGGCCGCGCTCGAGCTCTGGGTCGCCGCCCGCACCGACCGGGAGCTCCGGGACGCCCTGGTGCCGCTGGAGGCGACGGTCGGGCGGGAGATGCACCAGCTCACCGTCGTCCTGCTCGGGGTCGACGAGCGCCGACCCGGCGTCCGCGAAGCGGTACAGGCCACGCTCGATCTGCTCCGCGGGCTCGGGGTGGCCAACCTGCTCAGCGACGACTCCGCCCGCCGGGCCGCCCTGTTGACCACCTGGAAGCGCCAGCTCGCCACCCTGCTCACGCCCTGACCGCCGGCCGCACCGGCCACCACCGACCGGAGGCACCATGGTCGACCTCAGCGACCTGCTCACGGACCTGGCCGACGAGTCCGCCCAGCTGGACACCCTGGTGGCCCCACTGCCCGTGGCCGACTGGGCGAGGCCGACCCCCGCCCCGGGCTGGAGCATCGGGCATCAGATCGCCCACCTCGCCTGGACCGACCACGTCGCGCTGTTGGCCGCGACCGACCCCGAGGCGTTCTACGCGACGGTGACCGCCGCGCCGGACGTGACCCGACTCGTCGACGTCGGCGCCGAGGAGTTCCTCGCCCCGCCGGCTGAACTGCTCGCCCGTTGGCGCGCCGGGCGAACGGCGCTCGCCGAGGCGCTGGCCGCCGTTCCGGCCGGCGGCAAGCTGCCCTGGTACGGGACCCGGATGTCGGCCACCTCGATGGCCACCGCCCGGATCATGGAGACCTGGGCGCACGGCGCAGACGTGGCCGACGCCCTCGACGTGGTCCGCCCCGACAGCGACCGACTTCGGCACATCGCGCACCTGGGTGTGCGTACCCTCGGGCACGGCTTCGCCGCGCACGGCCGGGAGGCACCGACGGCGCCGGTCCGGGTCGAGCTGGTCGGGCCCGGCGGCGACACCTGGAGTTGGGGTCCGGCGGACGCCGCCGACCGGGTCACCGGCCCGGCTCGGGACTTCTGCCTGCTGGTCACCCAGCGTCGACACCGCGCGGACCTCGCGCTGGTCGCCACCGGGCCGGTCGCCGACGAATGGCTCGACGTGGCTCAGGCCTTCGCCGGACCGCCGGGTGACGGCCGGTTGCCGGCCGGCCGGAACGGGGTACGGGCATGATCCGCATCGGCAACGCCTCCGGCTTCTACGGCGACCGGTTCACGGCCTGGCGGGAGATGCTCGACGGCGGTGAGCTGGACGTGCTGACCGGCGACTACCTGGCCGAGTTGACCATGCTGATCCTCGCCCGGGACCGCCTGCGCGACCCCGACCTGGGCTACGCGAAGACGTTCCTGCGACAGCTGGAGACCTGCCTCGGCACCGCCCTCGACCGGGGCGTACGGATCGTGACGAACGCCGGTGGACTGAACCCCGCCGGCCTGGCCGCCGCCATCGAGAAGCTCGCCGACCGGCTCGGCCTGCCGGCCCGGGTCGGGTATGTCGAGGGCGACACGATCCAGCGGCCGGACGCGTTGAGCGCGAACGCCTACCTCGGCGCGTTCGGGATCGCCGCCTGCCTCGACGCCGGTGCGGACGTGGTGGTCACCGGCCGGGTCACCGACGCGTCGCTGGTGGTCGGGCCGGCCATCGCCCGCTACGGCTGGGGCCGCGACGACCTCGAGGAGTTGGCCGGGGCCACCGTCGCGGGGCACCTCGTCGAGTGCGGGGCACAGGTCACCGGCGGCAACTTCAGCTTCTTCACCGAACTGCCCGACGGCGGTCACCGGCCCGGGTTCCCGATCGCCGAGGTGTACGCCGACGGCTCATCGGTGCTCACCAAGCATCCCGGCACCGGCGGCGCGGTCACCGTGGAGACGGTCACCGCCCAACTGCTCTACGAGATCGGTGGGCCGTCGTACCTCGGGCCGGACGTGGTCACCCGACTGGACACGGTGACGCTGAACCCCGACGGGCCGGACCGGGTCCGGGTCTCCGGCGTACGGGGCGCGCTGCCACCGCCCACGCTCAAGGTGGGCGTCAACAACCTCGGCGGCTTCCGCAACTCGATGACGTTCGTCCTCTGCGGGCTGGACATCGAGGCGAAGGCGGCCCTGGTCCGGGGCCAGGTCGAGGAGGCTGTGGGCAAGGACGGGCTGGAGTTCACGCTGGCCCGAACCGACCATCCGGACGCCGCCGACACCGAGGCGGCCAGCGCCCTGCTGCACGTACACCTACGGGACGGCGACAAGGCGCGGGCCGGGCGGGCCTTCTCGGCCGCCGCGGTGGAGCTGGCCCTGGCCTCGTACCCGGGCTGCACGCTGACCACCCTGCCCGGTGACGCGACACCGTACGGCGTCTTCACCGCCGACGCGGTGCCGCAGGACGCGGTGGCGCACGTCGCGGTGCTGCCCGGCGGCGAGCGGGTGCCGATCGCCCCGCCGATCGGCACCTCCCCCGCTCCGAAGGATGAGACGGCGCCGGGCAGCGGGGTGCCGGTCGAGGGTCCGACCCGTCGCGGCGTGCTCGGCGAGGTGGTCGGCGCGCGCTCCGGGGACAAGGGCGGAGACGCCAACCTCGGGGTCTGGGCGCGCTCCGACGCCGGGTACGCGTGGCTGCGGACCTGGTTGACCGTCGAACGGCTGGCCGAACTGCTGCCGGAGACCGCGTCGCTGCCGGTGCGGCGCTACGAGTTGTCGAACCTGCGCGCGGTCAACTTCGTGATCGAGGGCCTGCTCGGCGCGGGGGTGGCCGCGTCCACCCGGTTCGACCCGCAGGCCAAGGCGCTCGGCGAACTGCTGCGCGCCCGGATCGTCGACCTCCCGACAGGAGCGGCGCAGTGAGCATCGTGGACACCCCGGAGCGTCGGCAACTGCGCGAGCTGACCCGGGCGTTCGTGACCCGGGAGGTGCTGCCGCACCTGGACGACTGGGAGCGGGCCGGTGAGGTGCCCCGGGCGCTGCACGCGACCGCCGCGAAGCTCGGCCTGCTCGGCGTCGGCTTCCCGGAGTCGGTCGGTGGCAGCGGCGGTGACCTGCTCGACTCGATCATCGTGACCGAGGAGCTGATCCGCTCCGGTGGCTCGTCCGGGCTGGTGGCGGCCCTGTTCACCCACGGGATCGCGTTGCCGCACATGGTCGCGGCGGCCGGTGCCCGTACCGGTGGCTCGCTGGGCGGTCGGCTCGGCGGTGTCTCGTCCCCGGGGGACGACAGCCTGATCGAGCGGTACGTCCGGCCCACCCTTTCCGGC
Source organism: Micromonospora sp. NPDC050784 (assembly GCF_044456765.1). Lineage (NCBI taxonomy): Bacteria > Bacillati > Actinomycetota > Actinomycetes > Micromonosporales > Micromonosporaceae > Micromonospora > Micromonospora sp. NPDC050784. The sequence goes on from NZ_JBITGG010000001.1 coordinate 421,834, forward strand.
ACGATGATCGGCGCGCTGGCCATCACCGAGCCGGACGGCGGTTCGGACGTGGCAGGCATCCGCACGACCGCCCGCCGCGACGGCGACCACTACGTGGTGAACGGCTCGAAGACGTACATCACCAGCGGGCACCGGGCCGACTTCGTGACCACCGCGGTGTGTACCGACTTCCCCGGCAGCGGTGAACTGACCCTGCTTGTCATCGACAAGGGGTCGCCCGGGTTCACCGTGGGCCGCCGGTTGGAGAAGCTGGGCTGGCACTGCTCGGACACCGCCGAGCTGTCCTTCGCGGACGTCCGGGTGCCGGTCACCAACCGGATCGGCGCGGAGAACACCGGCTTTCTGGCGATCATGCAGCACTTCGCGGCGGAGCGGCTCTCGCTGGCGACCCAGGCGTACGCGACCGCGCAGCGCTGCGTCGAGCTGGCGGTCCGCTGGTGCCGGGACCGGGAGACCTTCGGTCGTCCGCTGGCCAGCCGGCAGCTGATCCGACACCGGTTGGCCGAGATGCACACGCGGGCCGAGGCGGCCCGGTCGTACGTGCACGGGGTCGCGGGCCGGGTCGCGGCCGGTGAGCCGGTGGTGACCGAGGTGGCGATGGCGAAGAACGTGGCGGTGGCCGCCTGCGACCACGTCGTCGACCAGGCGTTGCAGTTGCACGGCGGCTTCGGCTACCTGCGCGACGCCGAGGTGGAGCGGCACTACCGCGACGCCCGGATCCTCGGCATCGGCGGCGGCACCACCGAGATCATGAACGAGATCATCGCGAAGGGCATGGGCCTGTGAGCGCGAGGAGTGAGCCGGGTCTGCGAGCCCCGCAGTCGCGAACGAAGGAGGCACGGTGACCACCCTGGACAGCGCGGTCGACCCGTCCGCGCCCTCGTATCTGGCGAACCGGGCGGCGTTGCTGGAGCGGCTGGCCGAGTTGGACGCCGCGCTGGACCAGGCGCGGGCCGGCGGCGGCGACAAGTACGTGACCCGGCACCACGCCCGCGGCAAGCTGCTCCCCCGGGAGCGGATCGAGCTGCTGGTGGACGCCGACAGCCCCTTCCTGGAGTTGTCGCCGGTCGCCGCGTACGGCTCGGACTTCCCTGTCGGGGCCAGCGTGGTCACCGGCATCGGGGTGGTCGAGGGGGTGGAGTGCCTGATCGTCGCGAACGACCCGACGGTACGCGGCGGCGCGGTCAACCCGTGGTCGCTCGCGAAGACCCGACGGGCCGGCGAGATCGCCCTGGCCAACCGGCTGCCCATGGTCAATCTGGTCGAGTCGGCCGGGGCGGACCTGCCCACCCAGGCGGAGATCTTCATCCCAGGGGGTCGGGTGTTCCGTGACCTCACCCGGCTCTCGGCGGCCGGCATCCCCACGGTCAGCGTGGTCTTCGGCAACGCCACGGCCGGTGGCGCGTACGTGCCGGGGATGTCCGACCACGTGATCATGATTCGGGACCGGTCGCAGGTCTATCTGGCCGGTCCGCCGCTGGTGAAGATGGCGACCGGTGAGGTCACCGACGACGAGTCGTTGGGTGGCGCGGCGATGCACGCCGGCACGTCCGGGCTCGCCGACTACCTGGCCGCCGACGAGCGGGACGGCATCCGGCTGGCCCGGCAGTGCGTCCGCCGGTTGAACTGGCGCAAGCAGGGCCCGTCGCCGCGTACGGCGGTGCCGCAGCCGCCGAAGTACGACCCGGAGGAACTGCTCGGCATCACCAGCGCCGACCTGAAGGTGCCGTTCGACCCCCGGGAGGTGCTGGCCCGGATCCTCGACGGCAGCGACTTCGACGAGTTCAAGCCGGCGTACGGGGACGCGCTGGTCACCGGTTGGGGCGAACTGCACGGCTACCCGGTGGGTGTGCTGGCCAACGCCCGAGGGGTGCTGTTCAGCGCGGAGGCGCAGAAGGCGGCGCAGTTCATCCAGCTCGCGAACGCCTCGGACACCCCGCTGATCTTCTTGCAGAACACCACCGGCTACATGGTCGGCACCGAGTACGAGCAGCGCGGCATCATCAAGCACGGTGCCCTGATGATCAACGCGGTGTCGAACTCGACGGTGCCGCACCTGACGGTGAACCTGGGCGCCTCGTACGGGGCCGGCAACTACGGCATGTGCGGCCGGGCGTACGAGCCGAGGTTCCTGTTCACCTGGCCGAACGCGAAGTCGGCGGTGATGGGCCCGGCGCAGCTGGCGGGGGTGCTGTCGATCGTGGCCCGACAGGCGGCTGCCGCCCGGGGGCGCGACTACGACGAGGACTCCGACGCGGCGATGCGGATGATGGTCGAGCAGCAGATCGAGTCGCAGTCCGGCGCGCTCTTCCTCTCCGGCCGGCTCTACGACGACGGGGTGATCGACCCTCGGGACACCCGGACCGTCCTCGGGCTCTGCCTCTCGGCGATCCACAACGGACCGGTGAAGGGCGCCGACGGCTTCGGCGTCTTCCGGATGTAGGCCGTGAGCGCGAGGAACGCAGCGAAGCGGAGTCCCGCAGTCGCGAACGAAAGGCAGGCTCAGGGCACCATGATCAACAGACTGCTCGTGGCCAACCGGGGCGAGATCGCCCGCCGGGTCTTCGCCACCTGCCGAGCGATGGGCGTGCAGACCGTCGCCGTGCACTCCGACGCGGACGCCGACGCGCCGTTCGTCGCCGAGGCCGACCAGGCGGTCCGGCTGCCGGGTGCCACGCCGGCCGAGACGTACCTGCGCGCCGACCTGATCCTGGACGCGGCCCTGCGCAGCGGCGCGGACGCCGTCCACCCCGGCTACGGGTTCCTCGCCGAGAACGCGGAGTTCGCGGCGGCGGTGACCGACGCCGGTCTGACCTGGGTCGGGCCGCCGGCCAAGGTGATCGCCGCGATGGGCGACAAGCTGGCGGCGAAGGCGCTGCTCGCCGAGGCGGGCGTGCCGATGCTGCCGAGCTGGACCGACACCGACGACGTCGCGGACTTCCCGGTGCTGGTGAAGGCGTCCGCCGGCGGTGGTGGCCGGGGCATGCGGATCGTCCGGGCCGCCGACGAACTGGCCGAGGCGGTCGCCTCCGCACGCCGCGAGGCGGCTGCGGCGTTCGGCGACGGCACGGTCTTCATCGAGCGGTACGTCGAGCGCGGCCGGCACGTCGAGGTGCAGATCTTCGGCGACACCCACGGAAACGTGCACGTGCTCGGCGTCCGGGAGTGCTCGATCCAGCGCCGGCACCAGAAGATCATCGAAGAGGCTCCGGGTGATCTCCCGCCGGGGCTGCATGATCGGCTGCACGAGACGGCCATGGCTGCCGGGCGGGCGGTCGACTACGTGGGGGCCGGCACGGTCGAGTTCCTGCTGGCACCGACAGGCGAGTTCTTCTTTCTGGAGATGAACACCCGACTCCAGGTGGAGCACCCCGTCACCGAGTTGGTCACTCCGGTCGGGCTGGACCTGGTCCGGATGCAGTTGCTGGTGGCCGAGGGCGCCCCGCTGCCCGCACATCACCACTACCCGGCCACACGCGGCTACGCGATCGAGGTACGGCTGTGCGCCGAGGAGCCGGCGCAGGGCTGGCGGCCCGCGACCGGCACCCTGCACCGCTTCGACGTGCCCGGGGTGGACCGCGAGTTCGGTTGGATCCAGCGGGCGGGCCTGCGGCTCGACTCCGGCGTGGTGGCTGGGTCGGTGGTGGGGGTGCACTACGACTCGCTGCTCGCCAAGGTGATCGCGGTGGCACCGACCCGGGCCGAGGCGGCTCGGGCCCTGGCGGGTGCCCTGGCTCGGGCCGAGCTGCACGGGGTGGCCACCAACCGCGATCTGCTGGTCCGGGTGCTGCGCAGCCCGGAGTTCGCGGCGGCTGAGGTCGACACCGGCTTCCTGGACCGGCACCCGGAGGTCTTCACCCCACTCCTTCCCGCCGACCAGGTCCCACTCACCGCCCTCGCCGCCGCGTTGGCGGGCGCCGCGCACCGCCGGGCGACCGCACCGGTGCTTGCCGGGCTCCCCTCCGGTTGGCGCAACGTGCCGGCGGTCCCGCAGGTCAGCCGGTTCGTCGGGCCGGACGGCGACGAGATCGAGATCCGCTACCGCCTGGACCGGACCGGCCGGCTCGCCGACTGGTCCAGCTCGTCAGCGGCCGAGGACTCGGCCGAGCGGCGGGCAGCGACCGACACCGCCGGGTCGGCGGGTGAGCCCACCGTTGCGCTGGTCGAGGCCACCCCGGACCGGGTGGTGCTCGACGTCGACGGGGTTCGGCGCGCGTACCGCGTACACCGGGTGGGATCGGCTGTCTTCGTGGACGGCCCGGACGGGGCGGCGAGCCTGGCCGAGCTGCCGCGTCTCCCGCTGCCCACCGCGGCGGTGGCGGCCGGGTCGCTGCTCGCGCCGCTGCCCGGCGCGGTGACCCGGGTACACGTCCAGGTCGGCCAGCGGGTCGCCGCCGGTGATCCGTTGCTCACCCTGGAAGCGATGAAGCTGGAACATCCCGTGCTCGCCCCGATCGACGGCGTGGTCGCCGACCTGCCGGTGCCGGCCGGTGGTCAGGTGCAGACGGGCGCCGTGCTGGCCGTTATCGAAGAAGAGGACGCCCGATGACCCTCGACCTCACCCCTGAGCAGGACCAACTGCGGGACGCCGTGCGGGCGTTGGGTCGCCGCTACGGCCATGGTTACTTCGTCGAGAAGGCGAGGGCCGGCGAACACACCACCGAACTCTGGGCGGAGGCCGGGCGGCTCGGCTACCTGGGGGTCAACATCCCCACCGAGTACGGCGGCGGGGGCGGTGGCATCACCGAGCTGGCCATCGTCTGCGAGGAGTTGGCGGCGGCGGGTTGCCCGCTCCTGCTGCTGGTGGTCTCCACCGCCATCGCGGCGACAGTCCTCAACCGGCACGGCACCGAGGAGCAGCGCAAAAAGCACCTGCCGGGCCTCGCCGACGGCTCCCAGAAGATCGTCTTTGCGATCACAGAGCCGGAGGCCGGCTCCAACTTCCACCGGCTCGGCACGGTGGCTCGCCGCGACGGCGACGGCTGGCTGCTGAACGGCCGCAAGTGCTACATCTCCGGGGTCGACGAGGCCGGTCACGTGCTGGTGGTGGCCCGTACCGAGGATTCCTCCACCGGCAAGCTGAAGCCGGCGCTGTTCCTGGTGCCGACCGACGCGGCCGGGTTGACCCGGTCCAAGCTGGACATGGAGATCGTGTCTCCGGAGAACCAGTTCCTGCTCTACCTGGACGACGTGCGGGTGCCCGCCGACGCGCTGCTCGGTGAGTCCCTGGACGCCGGGCTGCCGGCGCTCTTCGCCGGGCTCAACCCGGAGCGGATCACGGTGGCCGCGATGGGCGCCGGCACCGGCCGGTACGCCATCGAGCGGGCCAGTGAGTACACCGCCACCCGCAAGGTCTGGGGTGGTCGGAGCATCGGCTCCCACCAGGGGGTGTCGCATCCGTTGGCACACGCGGCCGTGCAGGTGGAGCTGGCCCGCCTCATGATCCAGAAGGCGGCCACCCTGTACGACGCCGGCCGCGACCTGGAGGCCGGGGTGGCCGGCAACATGGCCAAGTACGCGGCCGGGGAGGCCGCCGCGCTCGCCGTGGACACCGCCGTCCAGGTGCTCGGCGGGGCCGGCATGACCACCGAGTACGGGGTGGCGACCCTGCTGGGCGCGGTCCGGGCCGGCCGGATCGCCCCGGTCAGCCGCGAGATGATCCTCAACTTCGTGGCCCAACACGTCCTGGGCCAGGACAAGTCGTACTGAGCCTGGCCAGCGCGCCCGAGGGTTGATCGACTCGGCTTCCTGGATTCCGGGGTGTCCGAGAGCCAGTGACACCCCGATTTCCAGGAAGCCGAGTCGATCAGCCGCTGAGCCGCGTGACGGGCGGCCTCCTCACGCGCCTTATGTGCCCGACCGCTCCCGCTGGTTCAGGATCGCCACGGCCACCGCGAAGAGCAGCGCGGGCACCAGCACCAGGGTCAGCCACTGCGCCAGGGTGAGCGCATCGAGGACACCGTCGTGGGTGGAACGCTCCAGGAACGTCCCCGTGGTGCCGAGCCCCACTCGGGTGAGCACCAACGTGACGCCCACCGGAACAACAAGCGCGAGCAGGCGTCGCCGCAGCACCGCCGGCGTCGACAGGATGACAAGGGCGAAGAGCAGGTATCCCGCAGTCAGCAGGATCGCCTCGATTCGGCCGACGCCGACGGTGAAGATCCACGTGCCGTAAACGGGAGTCGTCGAGTCATCAGCACCAGTCACCTGGGCGATGCTCGGAGCACCGACGCTGACCAGCGTCGCCGCCGCCAGCGTGCCGAGCCGCCAGCGCGCGAGGAAAGCCGTCGCGGAACGGGGAGCACGGACGGCGAGCACCAGCGGAACCATCGCGGCGAGCACGGCGGGCCAGAGATTGCGCACCGTGGAATATTGCCCGTAATCCTCGGCGACCCGCATCACCTCGAACGCCGCGCAACAGACGGCGATCGCGGCTGCTGCCCGGCCCCACCCGAACACGGCCGACACCGCCACGGTGAGCCACAGCAGCGCCACGAAACCGACCGGCCAGAGGACGAACGGTTCTCCTAACCCCTCGGGATAGCTGTCCGCGAACATGGCGAGGTGCACCACCGGAACGCGCGCATCCCGCACGAACAACATCAACGCGGCGATCAGGCCGAGCGCCTGTGCCGCCTCCCGCCACGCATCGCCCGAGAATCGCGCACCAGCCTGGCGGACATGCGCGTGTAACGCGCCGCCGAGCAGGGCGACCACGTCTCGCGCCGCAGGCCTGCGTTGGCCTGGGGCCGCGTCGTCCAGCAGCACCCCGATCAGCTCGTCCTCGTACTGCCGACGGTAGGCGCGGGGATAACAGGCCAGCAGCCACCGGTAACCGTGTTCCAACGTCATGCCGCACCGCCGTCGACGATGAGACCGGCACGGCGCAGTCGCACGCTCGCCGCGTCGGCGTTGCTGCGCAGACGCGCCGATTCCTCGGCGAGCCGTTGCGCCCCGGAGGCGGTGAGTCGGTAGTACCGGCGCAACCTGGACTGCACCTGCTCCTCGCGCTCGACGTCGATGAGGCCCTCGGTCCGCAGCCGGTCGAGGGCCGCGTAGAGGGTGCCGGCGCGCAGGTCGACCCGCCCGTCGGAGATCTGCCGAACCTCCTCGAGGACGGCGTAGCCGTGCCGTGGAGCCTCGACGAGCGCGGTGAGGATCAGGTAGGTGGATTCGTGCAGGGAAGCCTTCGCCATCGTCGCAGCATATACCGCCGGAATGTATATACGGCTGAGGCGTTCCCAGCGATCCGCATCGCCTTTACCGACACGCCGCACCGGAGATGGTGATCGGCATGGATCTGCTGCAAACCCGTCGCCCGCCGGCGCCGCTGTTCGCCGGGCTCGGCCTCGTCGTCGTCATCGGCTTCGCCATCGCCGCCTGGACGGTGTGGCGCAACGACCAGGCGCTACAGACCCGGGGTGTGGAGGCAGCCGCCCAGGTCGTCAAGGTCAACAAGGGTCGCATCCACGTCGAGTTCGACACCGCGGACGGACGGCGGGTGCAGACGCTTGTCGGTCAGGGCGACGAGCCGCCCGGTGCCGCTCCGGCGGTGGGCGACGAGATCCCGATCGTCTACGACCCGCAGGACCCGGACGCGGAGGTGGCCGACCGCCGCGCTCCGCACAACCACCGCATCGCCTACCTGCTCGCCGGCGTCGCGGCCTTCGGGGCGGTCAGCATACCGCTGGCCACCGTCGCACTCGTGCGGGCCAACCGCCGGGCACGCTAGGCGACGCCCGCTGCTTTCCTCAGACGGGCGTCAGGCTGGGGTACGGCAGGCGGCGTCGATGCGGTGCACCGGGCGGACCCGACGGCCCATGCCCTCCAACAGGGAATCCTCGATGTGGAAGTCGTGAATGCGCAGTTGGTGGCGGGGCAACTCCTCCTCGCTCGGGCAGAGCACCTGGGCGCGGACCAGATCGACCGGGACGTATCGGACGCCGCCCCGTTCCTGAAGGATCACCATGTTGACGTCGTCGGTGGTGACCACGTGCCCGCGTACGTCCTCGGTGGGCCCACTCTCCGGGCCCACCGTGGTGACGGTCAGCGGCAACACCGGTGTGCTGATCACCGGCACCGCCGCCCAGACCAGGGTGGCCAGCACCGCCACCTCGGTCACCGACGCCAGCGGCCGGATCACCATGCCCGGCAGCGGCCCCGCGATGAACAGGGCCAGCAGCGGAGGCACCACGATGAGCACCAGCACCAGCCACTCACCGCCCTGCTGCACCGCCTGGCGCAGCGTGGGCAGCATCAGCCAGCCGTACCCGGCGAGCAGCACGCCGACCAGCAGCAGCCGAGGCACGACCCGCTCGTGCAGCCGCCCGGGTCGCAGTTGGAACGCGGCCACGAACGCCGGCAACAGCAGCGGCAGGTAGAGCAACGGCCAGGTGATCAGGGCGAGCAGGAAGCTGGCCAGCACCACCCAGGCCGGGGTGATGTCGGCCCAGCGGGCGAAGAGCGGGCGGCGACGGGTGCCCGGCGGGAGCCGGTCCGCGCTGACGGCCAGCACCGCGCCGAGTGCGAAGACGGCGACCAGACCGGTGGAGAGCAGCCGGGCCGCCGTGGTGAGGAAGCCGGCGAGCAGGTTGACCGGCCCGACGTTGGCCACCAGCAGCAACGTGGTCTGGAGTTCGCCGCCGGCCTCCACACCGAGGCGGAGCACCGAGAAGATCGCGGGTACGCCCACCACCGCGGTCCAGAACGACTGGCTGGCGCGGGCACGCCGCTCGGCTGGATCCCAGCGGACCCGCCCGGGCTCGACGTCGGCGACGACCTGCTCGGCGGGTTCGGCGACCGGCACGGCGGCCGGCCAGGCAACCGCACCTCCCGCACGCGTGCTCGGACGGTCGACGAACGGCGGCGCCGCGGCGTCGATGGTCGGCGAGTCGGCGGCGCCGCCGGGCACGGACGTGCGGGGCGGCGGGACCGGCCCGTCGCCGCCGGTGGCGGTCGGCGCCGTGCTCACTTCGCGGGCGCCTTGTCGTCGAAGTCAACCAGCTTCGGCACCTCCAGCGGCTGCGGCTGGCGCTTCTCGGCCTTCAGCCAGGGGCCCAGGGTCCGGTTGTACGCGGTCTGCCAGGGGCTGGCATCTCCGTCGCGGCCCTGCACGTAGCTCTTCTGCAGGAAGAAAGCGACCAGATCGCGCAACGCGGGATCACCGATCGGCACGCCGATGCCCAGCAACTCGCTGGTGCCGAACGGCATGTCCACGATCTCGAACTCCTTGGGGAAGCTGGCCAGGAAACCGGCGAGGATCGACTCGTCGGAGCTGACCGCGTCGTACCGGCCCTTCCGGATGCCATCGACGCAGTCGCCGACGTCCTTGACCACGAACGTCTTGACCTGGTGCTTCTCCAACTCGGCCTCGGTGGTGGAGCCACCGCTGGTGCAGACCTTGTAGGCCGGGTCGCGCAGATCCTCAATGGTGCGGATCTTGTCCTTGAGTCGGACCGGCACCATCACCTCCTGCGTGGTGACGAAGTACGGCCCGGCGAAGCTGACCAGTTGCTTACGGTCCTCCGTCATGGAGAAGCTGGACACCACGAGGTCGACGGTGCCGCCCTGGAGCGACGGGATGCGGTCCTCGGTGGCGACCGACACGAACTCCAGCCGCTGGTCCCCCTCGTAGCCGAGGGAGGCCGCGATGTACCGCGCGATCTCGACGTCGAACCCGAAGTGCTGGCCGTTTCGCAACTCGCCCATGAGCGGCTCGTTGGTGGCGACACCGACCCGCAGCTTCGACTGACCGTAGATGTGCGTCTCGCGCATCTTCTCCTGCACGGAGGGCAGTTCCGGTTCCTGCCGGCTGTCGCAGCCGGCAGCGGCGGCGAGCACGAGGGTGAGGGCGACCGCCAGTGTCGACGCGACCGAGCGGAGCCGGGACTGCGAACTGCCTGGATTCATGGGCGACCTCGCTGCCGGAAGAGCCTGCGGGACACCGAGAGTAGCCGTTCTTGTCCACTCCGTGTGGGTGCCGTGGTCCATGTCGGGCGGCCGCTCGGATCGACGTCGATCGGCGCGGCGGTCGGCTCTGCGGTTGACAGCCGGCCTTGTCGCGACATGCTGGACGGGTGAGCCGACTGTCCAGACCAGATGCGCGCACGGTGGCGGTGCTCGCGGCGCTGGGAGCCCTCGCGCCGCTGGTCATGCTGGTCGTGTGGCGCCGACAAGATCTCCTCGGTGTGGTTCTCGCGCTGCTCTGCGTGCTCATGACCATGATCGCCGGGGTGGCGGTCTCCGCCGCTCGTCAGGTCGACGACCCGGAGCCGGCGGACCGGTCGGCGGCCTTCGGGCCGCCCGAGCTGATGCCGTACGGGATCGACGCGGACACTCTCGACGCCCTGGACAGCCGGGACGCGTTGCGTGCGGTGCGTGATCGCCGACGCGGGTCGAACGGGCTCAGCGGCCGGTGAGCGTCGGCGCGGTGAGCGCGTCCACGCCGCGCCCCGCCAGACACCGGTAGGTTCGGTCGATGCTGCCGTCGACCGGCGGGAGCACCTCCAGGTGCCAGCCGGTCACCTCGGCGATCCCGGTGGTCAGGCGGAACGTCGTGGCGCTGCACACCTGCCGTACCGGTTCGGCGGCGGCCACCTCGTCGTAGTCGGCGCCGACCAGCGACACCGGCAGGATGCCCTCCGCGTACGTCTCCCAGGTGTGTCGGCCGGCGCAGGACAGCCGAGCCGCCTCGGCGCGGTTGCCGCGGATCCGCATCGGGCCGAAGCACTCCAGCTCGGGCAGGCACCGGGCGCCCTCGGGCAGGGCGGTGGGCGCACCGGTGCCGGTCGCGCAGCCGGGCAGCGGCCCGGTCGCCGGTGCGGCGATCTGGGTGGCCGACGGGTACGGGGCGGGTGGTGGCGCCCGGTCGGCGACCCAGGCCCCGGCGGTCGCGGAGGCGGCGAGCGCGAGCACCCCGGCGCCGCCGAAGAGCCAGCGCCGCCAACGCCGACCGGCGGGGACCGTTCGCTGAGTGTCCTCGATGGGCGGGCGGGGCACCGGCTGGCTGGCCGCGTACGGGCCGGAGAGCGTCGCGCCGCCGCTGACCGGAGCGCCGCTCACCGGTGCCGCCGGCGGGCCGAGTGGCAGGTTGGTGAGCAGGTCGTGCAGCTCCAGGGCGGAGGGACGCTCGGCCGGGTCGTTGGCCATGCCGACGCGCAGCACGTCGATCAGCTCGTCCGGCACCCCGGGTAGGGCGGGGAGTGGCTGGTTGAACATCTCCAGCACGGTGACCAGGCTCGGGTTGCGCTCGGACTGCCAGCGCGGCGGCCGGCCGTGCATGACCGCGTAGAGGGTGGCGCAGAGCGCGTACACGTCGACGGCCGGCGACGGCGGGCTGTGGCTGAACATCTCCGGCGGCGCGTACGCCGGGGTGAGCACCTCCAGGGTGACCGAGGCGTCCCGGTGCTCGGCGAGGACGGCGAGCCCGAAGTCGGCGAGCACCGCCGAGTTGAAGGGCGAGTAGAGGATGTTCGCCGGTTTCACGTCCCGGTGCAGTACCCCGGCGGCGTGCGAGTGGGCCAGCGCGTCCGCGATCTTGATGCCGAGGTCGCGGGCCTCCACCGGGCCCAGCGGCGAGGTGCGCATCCGTTCGGCGTACGAGCCGTCGCAGAGCTCCATGATCAGGTAGGGGTGCTGGTCGACGGTGACCCCCACGTCGAAGAGGTCGACCACGTGCGGGTGTGACGACATCCGGCCGGCCGCCCGGGCCTCGCGCAGGAAGCGGGCCTGATCCCGCTCGCTGTCCAGCGTCCGGTTCTCCACCTTGACGGCGACCTCGCGACCCACGGAGATCTGGGTGGCTTGGTAGACGGTCGCGTACCCGCCCCGGGCAAAGACCCGCAAATCAGTCAGACCGGGCACGATCGGCACTGGGGGGCCGCCGGTCGGGGTGTCGGTCACCGCTCGAAAATACCCAACCCGACCGATGGCTCAGCGCACCGCGTCCGCCGGAGCGGCACCGGCGGGACCGGTACCCTCCTCGGCGACCGCAGCCGTGTCGGCACCCTCGGACGATCCGACCCTGCCGGCGGGGAGGCCCCGACGGGCATCCAGCCGCAGACCGATGGCGGTGGCCACCGCTCCCAGCCCTTCCCACGCCGCCACCCCGAAGAACCGGTCGGGGGCGATGTCGGCCAGCACCGCGATGGTGAACACGGTGAACGTGACCAGCCGGAAGACCACGGTGAACCGGTAGAACACCCGCCACTCGGTCACCGTGGCGAGCAGGTAGTAGACGCCCATGTTGAAGGCCGCCATCGAGGACGCCAGCAGGAACGTCCCGGTGTGGTCACCGACGGCCCGCGTCGCCGGCACCTCCAACCCGAGCATGCGCAGCTGCGCCTCCGGCCAGAGCAGCCCGACCGCGCCCATCACCAGCGCCAACACGCCGAAGACCGCGATGGTCCAGCCCGCGATGGATCGCGGCAGCTTCATGAAGGGCCTCCCCAGGCACGGCGACGGTCACCACTGTGGACCCGTACGCGGTGGTGACACGCTAGCCGCTCCCCCCGACCACCACATCCCCAAAACCGGCAAAAACCTGCCCCATCCCCCGGGCCGCGTTGATCAAGAGCTTTCGGTCACCGGAAGCCCGAATCCTGACGCAAACCTCTTGATCAACAGTCGGGGGCAGGGCAGGGCGGGGGGCAGGGGGCAGGGGGCAGGGGGTTAGACCAGGGCTGTGGTTAGGCGGGTGTGGAGGGCGTCGGCTGCGGCTCGTTCGCTGCGCTGCTCGGTGGCGTACGCCAGGCGGACGGCCTCTTCCGCACAGGACAGCGCCTCCGTCGGGCGACCGCAGGCGGCCAACGCCTCGGCCAGCACACTCGCCGCGATCACCTGGCTGCGCACGTCCTCGGCCGGTGCGGTGACCGCCCGGCGGGCCCAGTCCAACGCCTGCTCCCGCTGACCGTGGGCGAGCAGCGCGGCAGCGTACTGGGCCATCGTCTGGCGGCGGGAGAAGAGCAGCGATGGTGCGTTCGCGGCGGCCGTCGCCACCGGGGCGAGCAGCCCGACGGCGGTCGCCGAGTCACCAGCGGCGAGACGGGCCGTGGCCAGCAGCACCCGGGGCGCCACCTGCGCCGGGGCCTGCGGGTTGTGCGGCTCCACGGCGGTCAGCACCGCGCGGGCCACCCGCTCGGCCGTCTCGCAGTCGCCCATGTCCAGGGCGACGAAGCCGCGCAGTGTGCCGGCCATCCCGGTGAGCAGCGGGTGCGAGGTGCGCTCCGCGTACGCCAGGGCGTCGGTGAGCAGGTCCGCCGCGTGCTCCGGCTCGCCCAGCCCGCGCGCCACCACCGCCCGGACCACCAGGGCGAACCCGCGCCCCCAGTCGTCGGAGGCGGCGGCGAACTCCCGGTACGCCCGCCGGGCCTCCCGGTCCGCCTCGGCCAGGTCACCCAACTCGGCGGTGGCGAACGCCGCCACCGCGCGCAACGTGCCCACCGCCCACGCCTCACCGACCCGCTCGCCGAACGGCAGGAACACCTGCGCCATCCGACACGCCTCGCGCAGTCGGCCGGCGAGCAACCGGGCGAACGCCGTGGTGCCCCGCAGCCAGGCCCGCCCGTACGGGTCCTTCAGCTCGGCGAAGAGCCGGGCGGCCCGGCCGAGCACCGCGTCGGTGCCGGCGAAGTCGCCCCGGGTGGTGGTCACCCAGGCCAGGTTCTGCAGAGACCATGCCTGCCCGCGGCGGTCCTGCGCGCCGAGGCTGACCTGGTACGCGGCCGCCAACCGGCTGCTCGCCTGACTCAGCCGCCCGGCCACGAAGTCGGCCATGCCGAGCCGGCGCATCGCCGTGGCACGCTGAATGGGCAGCTGACCCGCCGTGGCCACCTGCAACGCCTCCTGCCAGGCGGTCACCGCCCGACCCTGGTCGCCGAGGGTCTCCTGGGCCTGCCCGGCCAGCAGCAGGGCGCTGACCCGGGTGACCTCGTCCCCCGCGTTCGCGGCGATCTTCTCCGCGTACGCCAACGCGTCGGAGACCCGGCCGACCTGGAGCAGAGCCCGGGCGTGCACCACCTGATCGGCCGCCGGCACCCCGTCGCGGGCCAGTTCGGTGGCGCGCTCGGCGTACTCCACGGCCATCGCCGGCTCACCGGCGGACAGCGCCCGGCGGGCGGCCCGGCCGAGCGCGGCGACGCCGAGCGGAACCACCGCCCGGGCCGGCGCGTCCGGGCGCAGCTTCACCGCGTCGGCGAGCGTGGCGGCCCGCTCGACGTGCGTCGCCACGAAGTCGTCCCGGGCCTCGTCGGTGAACCCGCCCACCGTGCTGGCCGTGGTGTCGTCGGCCGGCGCCGCCCAGCGGGCCAGCGCGGCGTGCCGCTCGGCCAGCTCGGCCTTGCTTACCCCGGCGTACGCGGCCTCCCGCATCAACGGTGTCGCGAAGGAGTAGCCGGTACGCGAGCGGTGCAGCATCCGGCGTTGCAGCAACTCCTCGACCGCCCGGTCGAGCTCGACGGCGACCACGGCCGACGGCCGGCCGTCGCGACCACCCCGCTGCTCCCGCATCGCCTCCAGCGCCCCGGTCGGCACCGTGTCACCGGTGACCGCGGCGTCGCGCAGCACCGACCGGGCGTCCGGCGGCAGCGCGTCGATGCGGGCCGCCAGCACGGCGGCGAGGTCCCGGGAGAGCAGCCGGCTGCCCAGCGAACCCGGCACCAACCGCCAGCCGGCCGGCCCGCTCTGCTCCCGCTCGCCGGAGCCGGGCCGTTCCGCGGCGGCACCCCGCGCTGAGCCGGCGCCACGCACCGACGCGGCAGCGGAACCGCGCACCGATTCGGTGGTGAGCGCGCCGCGCTCGATCAGGAGGGTGACCAGCTCAGCCAGGTAGAACGGATTGCCCTGCGCGGTGGCGAGCAACCGGTCGGCGTCGGCCTGTGGCAACTTGCCGCCGCCGAGGTAGGTGGTGAGCAGCCGGGCCGCGTCGGCGCCGCGCAGCGGCGGCAGCGAGTGCACCTCGGCGTCCGCGACCCGGGTCAGCGCGCCGGCGGTACGCACCAGCTCGGGGCGGCCGAGCAGCAGCACCAGCACCGGGCCGGTGAGCCTGGACAGGGTCAACCCGAGCGCACTGATCGTCTCGGCGGTGGCGTCGTGCAGGTCGTCCACCACGATCACCAGCGGCGCCTCCGAGGCGAGCCCGCTGAGCAGGTCGGCGACCGCGTTCGGCACCACTTCGGCATCCGCGGCCGGAGTGCCCGATCCGCCCCACTCGCCGCTGTCGGTGCCACTGTGTGCCGGGAGTTCGGCGTAGCCGAGCAGGGCGAGCAGCTGCTCCGTGGCGATCGGCGGGGTCTCCGCGCCGGAACGGGCCAGCCGCTGCCCGAGCCGGCGCAGCCGTTCCTCCACCGCCGGGCGGGTCAGCGCGGTGGACGCGTCGCTGGGCAGACCGACGGCGGCCCGCACCAGATCGGCCAGGGGCGCGAGCCGTCGCCGCTCACCGAACGCGGCACAGCGCACCGAGAGCACCCGGGCCCCGGTGTGCGCCGCGTACCGGCCAGCGCCGACGTCGTACCCGGCGGCGAGGCGCTCCACCTCGGCGGCGAACCGGGACTTGCCGATGCCCGCCTCGGCGGTCATCAGCAGCACCCGTGGGTCGCCCTGGTCGATCACCTCGGCGAGCCGGCCGGCGACCCGCCCGATCTCCGTCTCCCGGCCGACGTACGGCGCCTCGTCGCCGAGCCCCGAGCGGGTGCCCGGGGCGTCCAGCAGACCCAGCAGCTCGTACGCCTCGACCGGCTCACGCTTGCCCTTGAGCCGCAGCGGGCGCAGCGCCCGCCAGGAGGAGACGTGCCTGGTGGCCGCGGCGGTGCGTCCACCGGCGTAGACGGCCCCGACCGCGGCGGCGTCGGCGAGCCGGGCCGCGGTGTTCACCGTGTCGCCGATGACCGTGTATTCGATCGCGGCCTGGATGCCCGCGATGACGTCGCCGGTGTTCAGGCCGACCCGCAGCCCGAGGGGCGCACCGCCGCCCCGCTCGTCGTCGAGCACCCGGCGGACGGCCCGTTGCATGGACAGGGCGGCCCGGACGGCCCGTTCGGCGTCGTCCTCGTGCGCCACCGGGGCGCCGAAGACCGCCATGATGCCGTCACCGGTCAGCTTGTCGACGTGCCCGCCGAACGTCTTCACCGCACCGGCGAGGGCGGCGAGCACCCGGTCGGTGACCGCGCCGACGCGTTCCGGGTCGAGGTCCTCCGACCAGGAGGTGAACTCGGAGAGGTCACCGAAGAGCACGGTGACCACCCGGCGCTCGGCTGCCGGCAACGTGGCGGCGGCCGGCAGCGCGGCGCCACAGTTGTGGCAGAACCGCGCCCCGGGAACGGCAACGGTTCCACACACGGGGCAGGTCACATGTGCTCCAACCCACTGACCCCGGGCGCGGATTCCCCGGTGTCGACGCCCAGATACTCCAGCTGGGCACGGACCGACCATTCGGCCGCCCACCAGAGTGAGCGGTCCACGTCCGCGTAGACCGTCGCCACCACGTCGGCCGGGGTGTGGGCGCCGGCGGCGACCGCCGCCCGGACCTGGTCGAGCCGGGCCCGGCGGTGGGCGAGGTAGAAGTCGGCGGCGGCGGCGCAGTCGGCCAGCGCCGGGCCGTGGCCGGGCAGCGCCGGGATCCCCCGGTACGCGGACAGCAGCTCCAGGCTGCTCAGGTAGTCACCGAGGTGCCCGTCGGGATGGGCGACGACGGTGGTGCCCCGGCCGAGGATGGTGTCACCGGTGAGCACCACCCGCTCGTCGTCGTGCGCGACCAGGAAGCAGACCGAGTCGGCGGTGTGCCCCGGCGTGCCCAGCAGACTGATCTCCAGGCCGAACCCGCCGAGGCGTTCGGCCGGCTCGGTCAACGGTTCACCGCCGATGGTGTGCGCCGGGTCGACGGCGAGCACCGGCACCCCGCCGAGCAGTTCGCTGAGGCGTGCGGCGCCCTCGGTGTGGTCGGGGTGGCCGTGGGTGATCAGGATCAGCCCGATCGGGCCGTGGTCGGCGATCCGGGTCAGGTGCCCCTCGTCCGCCGGCCCCGGGTCGACCACGACGGCGTACTCGGCTGCCGGGGCGCGCAGCACCCAGGTGTTGGTGCCGTCGAGAGTCATCGGCCCCGGGTTCGGCGCACGCAGCAGTGAAACCCAGCGGGGTAGCTCGTCGGCAAGCGCCGCCACCGCCCCCGTCACGTGCCCGCTCATGGCTGCGATCGTACGACCCCGCCCGCCACACCCCACGATCTTGCACTTGCCGTCCCTGATTCATCCCCGTTCAGGGCTTTCGTCCGAGCGGAAAGGGCAAGATCGCGGGGTGCTGGGGACCTCAGGCGACCTCGACGATCAGCTCGATCTCCACCGGGGCGTCCAGGGGCAGTTCGGCCACACCCACCGCGCTGCGCGCGTGGCGGCCGGCCTCCCCGAAGACGGTGCCGAGGAGGTCGGAGGCACCGTTGATCACGGCGGGCTGACCGGTGAAGCCGGGCGCGGACGCCACGAACCCGGTCACCTTGACCACCTTGACCACGTTCTCCAGGCCGACCAGCGAGTCGACCGCGGCCAGCGCGTTGAGCGCGCACCGCTGGGCCAGGTCCTTCGCCTGCTCGGCGGAGATCCCGGCGCCGACCTTGCCGGTCGCGAGCAGCTTGCCCTCGGCCATCGGCAACTGGCCGGAAACGTACACGTGCTGCCCGGACTGCACGGCCGGGACGTAGCTGGCCACCGGCGGCACGACCTCGGGCAGTTCGAGACCGAGCTCGGCGAGCTTCGCGTGCGGACCGTTGCTCACGCCTTGGGCCGCTTCAGGTAGGCGACCAGCTGGTCCGGATTCGGGCCGGGGACCACGGCGACGAGCTCCCACCCGTCCTCGCCCCAGTTGTCGAGGATCTGCTTGGTCGCGTGGACCAGCAGCGGGACCGTGGAGTATTCCCACTTCTGCATCGCTGAAGGGCTCCCTCTCGGTGCGGAATTGTTCGAGGGACAGCCTACGGTCCGCTGGCCGGACCGGGTACGGGACGCTGCTCCGGCGTGGCCGGCAGCTCCCCGCAGCCCCCTTCGTGCTCGTACCCCTGGGGGCAGCGGGACCGGTCGGGCAGCAGCAGGTCACAGAAGACCCGGTGCCGGTTGTTCTGGTCGTCGGCGTTGGACACGGTGGTCTCGCCGGCGTCCAGCTCGGGCAGGAACCCCAGGGACACCGCGACCCGGCCGGCCAACACGGTCGCCGCCGCCAGGTTCGGCACCCGGATCGGCAGGTGGATGACGAAGCCCGGCTCGTCGTCCTCACGGGTCCGCTCGGCGGGCTGGCTCGGCATCCGGCTCGTCTCCGTCTGCTCCGGCATCCGGCGGTACGACCGTTCGTTGATCGGCTGGTTGGTGACCTGCCCGCCGGCCTCGACCACGGCCCCGGGCCGGCGGGGCCGGTCGTTCGTCGGGAACTGGGTGCGAGGGATGTTGTCCGCGTCGCGCATGCACTGCCTCCGGTCGTACCTCTCGGATCATGCTTCCGGCCCGGACCCATTCGTCCGTTCCGGCCCCCGCACCGGGACGAAGGTAGGTCTGTGGCCGCAGTCCCGCCAACAGGACGCGCACAAGAGGACACCAACAGTCACATATGCGACACACCGCAGGTCGGAGGCCCGACACCGGAACCGACGCGGGTACCCCTCGCCGGATCGTGGGGCCCGCCCGACAGGCAGGGGCGACACCGACCCCGTCATCGACCGCTACCCTTCCGGTCGGACGGTCGCGCAGCGCCCGGCCGCCCGCTCGATCACGCTCGGCGCCAGGGGTGGCGGCGGGCGCCGCACCCCTGGGGGAACGACATGACCCACCCGCCCAGCGGCGACCAGGCCGGCACACCCACTCACCCACCGGCCCACCCGGATCCCGCCGGTCAGCCCGGCGCACCGACCATCCCCGCCCAGCCAACCCCCGCTCCGCCGCCCGGGCAGCTCGCCCTCCCCACCTCCCCCGCGCAGCCGGCGCTCCCCGCCGCCCCCACCGCACCGACCTTCCCCGGGCAGCCGGCCGGCTCCAGCCAGCCGACCTTTCCCGGGCAGCCCAGCGGTGCCAGCCAGCCGACCTTTCCCGGGCAGCCCAGCGGTGCCGGCCAGCCGGAAGGGCCCGGCGGCCCCACCTCGACCGCCACACCCCCGACGCAGCCGGGTGCCCCGAACCCCTCGTCGATCCCTCCGCCCCCGCCGGCCTACCCGCCCTACCCGGGCACAACCGAGCCGAAGAAGAAGCGCGGCCTGCTGATCGCGGCGATCGCACTGGTCGTGATCATGGTGCTCTGCGTGGGCGGCGGCGTGGTGGCCTTCCTGACCCTGCGAAATGCCGAGACCGGCGAGGGCGCCAAGGAGCCGGCGGTCGCCGTCGACGAGTTCCTCACCGCGGTCTACAAGGATCGCGACGCGACCAAGGCGGCCAGTCGCGTCTGCGCCGCCTCCCGCGACGACGACAAGATCGCCGCGAAGGTGGCCGAGGTGGAGAAGTACGCCTCCACCTACCAGAACCCGCGCTTCCGCTGGACCACGCCGAAGGTGGACAACCAGACCGGGGAACGGGCCACCGTCTCCACCCGGCTCACCATGACCACCGCCGACGAGAAGGTCGCCGACCAGGAGTTGCGCTTCACTGTGGTGCAGAAGACGGGTTGGTGGGTCTGCGAGGTCGCGTGACCGCCACGCCTGGATAGGCTCGACGGGTGTGTGCAGCTGAGCGCCCCATCGACCCGGCCGGTACCGGATGGCCCGCCCGTCTCCACGTGGTGACCGGCAAGGGCGGCACCGGTAAGACCAGCGTGGCGGCGGCGCTGGCCCTCGCGCTCGCCGCGGGTGGCCGGCGCACCCTGCTGGTCGAGGTGGAGGGGCGGCAGGGCATCGCCCAGCTGTTCGGCATCGACCCGCTGCCCTACGAGGAGCGGCACCTCGCCGACGCGCCGGACGGTGGTGAGGTACGCGCGCTCGCGGTGGACGCCGAGGAGGCGCTGCTCGAGTACCTGGACATGTTCTACAAGCTGGGCGCGGCGGGCCGGGCCCTACGCAAGCTGGGCGCCATCGACTTCGCCACCACCATCGCGCCCGGCCTGCGGGACGTCCTGCTCACCGGCAAGGTGAAGGAGGCCACCACCCGCACCACCGGGCAGCGGCGGGCGTACGACGCGGTGGTGCTGGACGCCCCGCCGACCGGACGGATCGGCCGGTTCCTCAACGTGACGGCGGAGACCGCCCGGCTGGCCAAGGTGGGCCCGATCAAGACCCAGAGCGAGGGGGTCGCCGCGTTGCTGCGCTCCCCGATGACCGCGGTGCACGTGGTCACGCTGCTGGAGGAGATGCCGATCCAGGAGACCGTCGACGCGATCGCCGACCTGACCGCCCTCGGCTTCGGCGTCGGAAAGGTGCTCGTCAACGGTGTCCGAGCCCCGCTGCCCGCCGGACCGGCGGTCACCGCCGCGGAGTTGAGGCGCGGGCTGGTCGCCGCCGGGCTGCCGGCCGATCGGGACATCGTGGCCGGGCTGCACGATGAGGCACGTGACCAGCTCATCCGGCGCGAACTGGAGGATTCGCTCCGCGCCGACCTGGTGGAGTTGGGGCTGCCGATGATCGAGCTGCCGTTGCTGCCCGACGGGGTGGACCGGGCGGGGCTCGCGACGCTGGCCCAGGCCCTCGTCCGCGCCGAATGACTCACACCTAGGCGCAGCGCGGGCGCGTGGACCCGCCGGCCCGATACGCTCGATTGGTGCCTTCCGAAGACGCGGCGCCGCAGCTGGACGTCGACCAGATCCTCGCCGACCCCGGCGTGCGGATCGTCGTGTGCTGCGGTGCCGGCGGAGTGGGAAAGACGACCACGGCCGCGGCGCTGGCGCTGCGGGCCGCCGAGCACCACGGCCGGCGCACGGTGGTGCTCACCATCGACCCGGCCCGCCGGCTGGCCCAGTCGCTGGGCCTGACCGAGCTGGACAACACCCCCCGCCAGGTCAAGGGCATCGACGTCGAGAGCAGCGGCGGCGAGTTGCACGCCATGATGCTGGACATGAAGCGCACCTTCGACGACGTGGTGTTGCAGCACACCGACCCGACGAAGGCCGCGGAGATCTTCGCGAACCCGTTCTATCAGGCGATGAGTTCGACCTTCGCCGGCACGCAGGAATACATGGCGATGGAGAAGCTGGGCCAGTTGCACGCCCGGGGCGAGTGGGACCTGATCGTGGTGGACACTCCGCCGTCCCGCTCGGCACTGGATTTCCTGGACGCGCCCGCCCGACTCTCCCGTTTCCTCGACGGCCGGATGCTGCGACTGCTGCTGGCTCCGGCGCGCAGCGGTGGCCGGAGCATGTTCAGCCTGGTCACGGCCTCGTTCGGGATGTTCTCGAAGGTGGTGCAGAAGGTGCTCGGCGCGCAGCTGCTCACCGACCTGTCCGGCTTCGTGGCGGCACTGGATTCGATGTTCGGTGGTTTCCGGCAGCGCGCCGAGCAGACGTACCGAATCCTGCAGGCGCGGGAGACGGCCTTTCTGCTGGTCGCGACACCGGAGCCGGACGCGGTCCGGGAGGCCGCCTACTTCGCGGGCCGGCTGCGGGACGAGCGGATGCCGCTGGCCGGCCTGGTGCTCAACCGGGTGCACCGTCCGGCGGTCCCGGAGCTGGACGCCGAGCAGAGCCGGGTCGCCGCCGAGCGGCTGACCGAGCTGGGTGGGCACGAGGCCACCGCCGACGTGCTGCGGGCGCACGCGACGCTGGCTCGCCAGGCGGTACGCGAGCAGCAGGTCGCCGCGCGCTTCACCGAGGCGTTCCCGGCCGTGCCGGCGGTTTCGGTTACGGCGCAGCCCGCCGACGTGCACGACGTCGACGGGCTACGGACGATCGGCGCGGCGATCAGCCGGCCGTGACCGGCGTCAGTTGGCCGCGCTGACGAGAATCTTGTCCTTACCGGCCTTGTCCTTACTGTTCTTCTTCATCGCGGCCTCGAACATCTTGCGCCAGCTCGTCACCTGCGGGTGACGACGCAGGAGCGCCCGCCGTTCGCGTTCGGTCATGCCGCCCCACACACCGAACTCGATCCGGTTGTCCAGCGCGTCGGCCAGGCACTCGTACCGAACTGGGCAGCTCCGGCAGATCCGCTTCGCCACGTTCTGTTCGGCGCCCTGTACGAACAACGCGTCCGGGTCCCCGTTCTGACATGCCGCAAGCGACGGCCAGTCAGTGATCATGCCCATGTGTACACGTCCCCCCTTGCAGTACCTACCGACCTCGTCGATGCACGTCAGCCGGCAATTCCCCCCGATCGCCCGGCCTGCCTTCCCCAAGGCGGCGCGGACGACATGTGGCGCTGTCGCCGCCCCCATCATGCTCTGTAGTCGACTGATTACGCAACGTTGTCGACGAAATCCATCATTCCGGACACTCCCGGCTTCCCGGGCCTTCGACCGCCGGTTACCCCGCCGAGCTCGGCGATAACGCTGCGCCGCCTCGCCGAATCGGAGGAGACTCGCGCCAGGTCACACGCAACCAAGTACCGGGGGTCGTGCGTTTAGCACAACGAGGGCAGCGCGCGCAGGAAATGGGGAAAGAACGCCCCAGCGCCCCTCGTTCCCTACTCGCGTACCCTGTCGAGGTGACCTGGATGCGGAAACGTGACCACAATGTGCTGACCAACGCCGCATCGCTACTCGTATGTGGCCTGCTGGCCGGCGTGGTGGTCGCTGCGGCGGCCTTCCCCGCGGTAGCGATGTCCGGCCTGGCCGCGAAGGCTGGCGCCGAGACATTCGGTGCCCTGCCCACGGAGCTGACGGTGGCCCGCGCGCCACAGATCAGCTACCTGCTGGCCTCGGACGGCAAGACACCGCTCGCGACGATGTACGACGAGAACCGGCGCGACGTGAAGCTCGCCGACATCTCGCCGTTCATGCAGAAGGCCATCATCGCGGCCGAGGACCATGACTTCTACAAGCACAACGGCGTCGACATCAACGGTGTCGCCCGCGCGTTCGTCAACAACCAGAGCGAAGGCTCCGGTCGGCAGGGCGCCTCGACGCTGACCATGCAGTACGTCCGGCTGGCCATCGCCTACTCGGCCACCCACCCGGCGGACGTCGTCGCGGCGACCGAGGACACCAGCGCCCGCAAGCTCCGCGAGATGCGGCTGGCCCTCCAGGTCGACAAGGAGTTCTCCAAGGACGAGATCCTCACCCGCTACCTCAACCTGGCCTCGTTCGGCAACGGCGCGTACGGCATCTATGCCGCCAGCCAGGTCTACTTTGGCAAGCCGCCGAGCAAGCTGAAGATCGAGGAAGCGGCGTTGCTGGCCGGCATGGTCAAGGCGCCGACGACGAACGACCCGACCACCGAGGCGGGTTACCCGCTCGCCAAGGACCGGCGCGACTACGTCATCCAGAACATGGTCGACATCAAGGCCATCACCCAGCAGGAGGCGGACGTCGCCAAGGCGACCAAGCTGGTGGTGAAGGACAAGCGCACCCCCAACGGCTGCGTTGCCGCCAACGTCAACGAGTGGGGCTTCTTCTGCGACTACTTCTACCGCTGGTGGATGGATCAGGAGACGTTCGGCTCGACCACGTACGACCGGGAGCGCCGGCTGAAGAGCGGCGGCTACACCGTCGTGACCTCGATCGACGTTCAGGCGCAGCGTGGCGCGGACAAGGCGGTCCGTAAGGCCAAGAGCGTGAACAGCAAGGAAGCGGCCATGGTCGCGGTCGTCGAGCCGGGCACCGGTCGGGTGCGGGCGCTCGCGGTCAACCGGCAGTTCAAGCTCGACGACCCGAAGAACCCGAAGAACAAGATCTCCAGCGATCCGGCGAAGAGCAGGAAGGGCATCCGGGGCAACTACCCGGCGACGGTCAACCCGCTGCTCACCGGAGGCAACGGCATCACCGGCTACCAGGCCGGCTCGACCTTCAAGATCTTCAGCATCGTCGCCGCCTTGGAGAAGGGCATCCCGCTCAGCTACACCTTCAACGCGCCGCAGCAGTTCAAGTCGGAATACATCATCGACAGCAGCAGCCCCGCGGCCTGCAAGGGCACCCACTTCTACTGCCCGACCAACTCCGGCCTCAAGGCCGGCGGCGTGCAGAACATGTGGAGCGCGTTCGCCCAGTCGGTCAACACCTACTTCGTCCCACTGCAGCAGCAGGTCGGCGCGGAGAACGTGGTCGACGCCGCCCGGCGGGCCGGCATCCAGTTCCGGGCGAGCAACGACGCCAAGTTCGCCGCGACCAAGAACGATGCCCACCAGTGGGGCGCCTTCACCCTGGGTGTCTCCTCCACCACCCCGCTCGACCTGGCCAACGCGTACGCGACCCTGGCGGCCGACGGCAAGTACTGCGAGCCGATCCCGGTGCAGGAAATCCGGGACCCGGAGGGCAACAAGCTGGACATCGCCAACCCGCGCTGCGAGAAGCGGTTCAGCACCGAGGTGGCCCGGGCCGCCGTGGACGCCGCCCGTTGCCCGGTCGGCGACAACTCCAGCACCAGCAAGTGCGGTAGCAGCCGTACGGCCGCCGTCGTGAAGGGCATCGTCGACGCGCCGGTGGCCGGTAAGTCCGGCACCACCGACTCGGAGAAGACAGCCGCCCTGGTCGCCATGACCAAGCAGTACTCGGTGGCCGGCATCATGGCCGACCCGGACTGGCCGCAGACGAACGTCAAGATGAAGCACAAGGAGAAGGACGGCATCAACCCGCCGGTGTACGAGACCCTGCGGGATGCCATGAAGGGCAAACCGCGGATCCAGTTCGAGCCGCCGGGCCAGAAGATCTCCGAGGGTGACCAGCGCAGCATCCCCGACGTGAAGTGCGTTTCGGTGGATCAGGCGAAGTCCCGGCTCAAGGGCGCGGGGTTCGAGCCGGTCGTCTCCAGCGCGAAGGTGCCGTCCTCCTGCAAGGCGGGCGACGCGGCCGGCACCAGCCCGGACGGCCGCACGATCAAGGGTGGCGTGGTCACCATCCAGGTCAGCAGCGGCGGCGGCACGCCGGGCAACACCGGCGGCACTCCGGGCGGCCAACCCGGTAACCAACCCGGCGGGCGACCCGGCAACGGCCGTCCGAACGGCTGAGCCGACCAGTAGGACGCAACGGGCGGGCACCCTCCTCGGGTGCCCGCCCGTTCCGTCTGTCCGGACCAGCGAGCGCTGCGACAACCGTCCTGGCGTGCCGCTGACCCTCCTGGGTCAGATACCGAGCTGTCGGCGTACCTCGGCAGCCACCCGGCCGCCCTCGGCCTGGCCCGCCACCGCGGCCTGGGCCGCCTTCATCGCCGGGCCCATCTGGGCCTTGCCGGTGAAGCCGCCCGCGGCGAGCGCCCCCGACACCAGCTCGGCCAGCTCGGCGTCCGAGAGCTGCTTGGGCAGGTAGCGGTCCAACACCTCGCCCTCGGCGCTCTCCTTCGCGGCCTGCTCGGCGCGGCCGGCGTCGGCGAAGGCGGTGGCCGCCTCCCGACGCTTCTTGGCTTCCTTGGTCAGCACCGCGAGCACCTCGTCGTCGGTGAGCTCGCGCTTGGCCTTGCCGGCGACCTCGGCGGTGCCGACGGCGGCCAGGGCCATCCGCAGCGTGGAGGTGGTCAGCTCGTCGCGCGCCTTGAGCGCGGAACGCATGTCGGCAGTGAGGCGGTCCTTCAGCGTGCTCATGGACGGTCAAACTACCCTGAACGCCATGCGAAAGCGCACACTATTCCGGCTCGCCGCCGGAACCGCCACGATCGGCGCGGCCACCCTCGCGTACGCGTCGCTCGTCGAGCGAAACATGTTCACCCTGCGGCGGTACGACGTGCCGGTGCTCCCGGCCGACGCGGAACCGCTGCGCGTGCTGCACCTCTCGGACCTGCACATGATGCCCGACCAGGCGCGCAAACAGCGCTGGGTGGCATCGCTGGCCGCCCTCGACCCCGACCTGGTGGTGGTGACCGGCGACAACATGGCGCACCCGGGCGCGGTGCCCGGGGTGCTACGCGCCCTGCAACCACTGCTGGACTACCCGGGCGCGTTCGTGTTCGGCTCCAACGACTACACCGGGCCGGTGCTGAAGAACCCCTTCACCTACTTCCTGCCCGACCGGGAGTACACCGAGGGCGTCGAGCTGCCCTACGAGGAGCTGCGTCAGGTCTTCACCGGCGCCGGCTGGGCGGACCTCAACAACGCCCGGACCATGCTGAAGGCTGGCGGCCGACAGCTCGACCTGGTCGGCGTCGACGACCCGCACATCGACCTTGACGACTACCCCGCCGTGGCCGGCGCGGTGTCGTCCTCGGCGGACCTCTCCATCGCGCTGACGCACTCACCCGAGCCCCGGGTGCTCGACCAGATGGCGGCGGACGGCTTCGGGCTGCTGCTGGCCGGGCACACCCACGGCGGTCAGGTCTGCGTACCGGGCTACGGGGCGCTGGTGACCAACTGCGGTCTGCCCCGCTCGATGGCGCGCGGTCTGCACCGGTGGCCGGGCTCGGACTCCTGGCTGCACGTCTCCGCCGGCCTCGGCACCCACCCGACCGCCCCGGTCCGCTTCGCCTGCCCCCCGGAGGCCAGCATCCTCACCCTCATCCCCCGCTGACCGGCCCGCCGCCCGCTGGCCGGGGCGGCGGGGGTACCGAGTTTGACCATCGGGGCTAGTGGGCTACTATTTGTCGGCACGCCTCGGGGTGTGGCGCAGCTTGGTAGCGCGCTTCGTTCGGGACGAAGAGGTCGTCGGTTCGAATCCGGCCACCCCGACCAGAGGTAAAGGCCAGGTGAGATCTTCTCTCACCTGGCCTTTTTGTCTGCCCCGGCAAGCCCTGTCGACCGATTCCCGTGGTAGGGCCGCGTGGTTAGCGTCCGCGTATGACCCACCCTCAGGCACCGCAACCGTGGCTCCCGCCCGACGGTCCGGCGGGGGCACCCCCTGCGACCCCGGGCGGTCCCGTCTCGTTCCTGGCCGTGTACGTGTTGGCGGGCCTGGCAACGGTGTGTTGGGCGGGAGCGGCGTACAGCGCCCGGCTGATCTTTCTTGGCCGCGACATGGTCGAGGGCCTGCTGAGCTTCATCGGACTGCTCGGGCTCGCTGGGTTTGAAGTGTTCGCGTTGCTGTTCACCATCACCGCCGCCTTCGAGCTGCGCGGACGCAACTCGCCTCGTGCGGCCCTGGTGACCGGTCTGGTCGCGGTCGCCGGAGTCGCCGCGACGATCGTGTTCCTGATCTGGGTTTCGACGACCGCCAGTACCGGCTCGTAGCGAACGGCCTGACGCCCGTCCGCGCCACTCCGTTCGAGGTGGCGGGGACCGGTCAGTCCTGCCGTTCGGTGCGCTCGATCTCCGTGAACGCGGCGGCCAGGTAGTCGTCCAACGGCACGCTGGTCGCCGCCAACAGGTCGGCCACGAGCAGTGGGGCGTGTCGGGCCAGAGCGGACGCGTCCGGAGGTGACTCGTCGCCCTCGGGGTCGTACACCCCCAGGGCGCCGGCCAGCAGGACGAGCACCACGTGCGGGTCGACGTCCGAACGCCACCGCGTCGACTCCTGCACGCAGCGGGTCAACACCTGGCGGATGTCGTCGCCGGTCAGCCCGTCCGGATGGCTCTCCTCCAGCAGCAACCGGACCACCGCGCCGAGCACCAGCCCCGAACGTTCGTCCGCGGCGAGACCGCCGACCGCCTCGTCGTACGCCCCACCGTCGCGTGCCTGGGCGGCGGCGACGGCTGTCGTGGCGGTCACCGCGATGGCGCGGGCGGTAGCGGGCAGATGTCGCCAGGTGCCGGTCATCGCGCCAGCATCGCAGACCCGGCGGACACCGGCCGAGCGCGACCAGGACGAGTGGATCAACGTGGGATTGGTCACCGAACGGTCCCGGTGACCGCGAGGCGTGGCCAAAACGGTTCGCGCGGCGTCAGACCCACCGAACAGAATGCCGGGATGCTGCGTCGTGCCCTGCCCCGCCGTTCGGAAGCTCGCCGGCTCCTCCTCGGCACTCTGCTGTCGGCGGTCGGGCGGGGTCTGACCCTGCCGTTCCTGTTCATCTACCTGACCGACGTACGCGGGCTCACCGACACCCGCGCCGGGCTCGTGATCGGCTGGTACGGCGTGGTCACCCTCGCCCTGTCTCCGCTGGGCGGGACGCTGATCGACCGGATCGGCGCCCGCCGGGTGGTGGTGCCCTGCCTGGTGATCGAGGCGATCGGCACCGGCTCGCTCGCGCTGGTCCACTCGACCGGTTCGGCCCTGCTGGTGATGACGGTGATCGCCATCGGCAGCTCGGCGATCTGGTCCGGGCAGAACACCATCCTCGCGTCGTTGACCGACGACGATGAGCGGCAACGGGTCTTCGGGCTGAACTTCGCCCTGCTCAACCTCGGCATCGGCATCGGTGGCATGACCTCCGGCGCGATCGTCGACACCGCCCGACCCGGCACCTTCCAGGCGATCTACCTGCTGGACGCGGTGACCTACCTGATGCCGGCGCTGATCCTGCTCACCCTGCCCGGCGTGGGTCACCGACTCGGTAAACGTCGAGGTGTCGACGAGCCGTCGCCCGGCGGCTACCTGACGGTGCTCCGCGACCGCCCGTTCCGACGGCTGGTGATCTTCGGGCTGATCCTCACCACCTGCGGATACGCGCAGGTGGAGGTGGGCTTCGCCGCGTACGCGGTGCGGGTGGCCGAGGTGAACCCCCGCGTCGTGGCCTGGGCGCTCGCGGCCAACACCGTGATGATCGTGCTCGCTCAACTGCTGGTGATCCGCCGGATCGAGGGGCGCAGCCGCACCCGGGCGTTGGCCGTGGTGGGAGCGGTGTTCGCCGCCGCCTGGCTGGTCCTCGGCGGGGCCGGCCTGGTCAGTGGTGAGCACGCCGTGCTGGCCGCCCTGTGCGTCGTGCTCTGCTCGGCGATCTTCGGCTTCGGCGAGACGATGCTTTCCCCGGTGATGCCCGCACTGACCAACGCGCTGGCCACCGACGAGCTGCGCGGCCGGTACAACGCGATGAGTTCGATGATCTTCGGAATCAGCGGTGTGATCGGCCCGGTGACCGCCGGCCCACTCATCGGCGCCGCCAACGGCATGGTCTGGGTGGCGACCGTGGTCGGCGGCTGCCTGGTCGCCTCACTGGTCGCGCTCTCCCTGCGCCGGCTGCTCACCAACGAGCAGGACGGCCTCGTGACCACCACCCCGGCGTCCCCCGCCCCCACGCCCACCCCCGCCTGACCTCGAACACCCCCGCGCGGCCCGTGACACACCCCGCGGGGCGCGGGGTGTGTGCGGCGCGGGGTGTCACGGACCCCGCACCCCGCACCCCGCGCCAAGATCCGCGCTACGTCCCGGATGTTGCGCGGGCCTGATCTCGCCGAGCAGCAAGATCGCGCACGATCCTGGATGTAGTGGCATCCCGGCGCCCTCAATGCCACTACATCCATGTTCGAGCGCGATCTTGCGGGGCGCGGACGCGGGACGGCACGGCCAAGCGCACGGCCCGACCAAGCGCACGGCGCGGCTGTGGGTGGGACGGGTCGGGCCCCGGAGCTGGTGCTCCGGGGCCCGATCTCGCGGGGTCGGCCGTCAGGCGGCGGGGAACTCGGCGGTGGTGCGGATCCGGTCCAGCGTCGGTGCGGAGACCGGCGACTGGGCGGTCAGGTACGCCACGAACGCGTCCAGGTCGATCTGGCCGGTGACCAGGTTCGTCCCACCGGTGAGGGCGCTGAAGCCGTCACCGCCGCCGGCCAGGAAGTTGTTCACCGTCACCCGGTAGGTGGCGGCGGTGTCGACGGCGGTGCCGCCGATGGTGAGGCTGCCCCGGACCACGCGGGTGCCGGCGCACGGGTCAGCGACCGTACCGGTGGTGCCGTTCGGGTCGACCACATAGCCCACCGTGGCCGACGGGTACAGGGTCCGACCGGTGACGAACTGCTGCTCCAGGACGCAGTAGAGCTGCGCGCCGGTCAGGTCGAGCGTCACCAGGTTGTTGGCGAACGGCTGAACCGTGAACGCCTCCTCGTAGGTGACCGGGCCGGCGTCGAGGTCGGCCCGGACCCCGCCCGGGTTCATGAAGGCGGCAACGGCGTTCTGCTCGTCGTCGGTGGCAGCGAGCTGCGCATCGGCGATCAGGTTGCCCAGTGGCGATTCGCCCAGACTCGTACCGAAGAGGGTTTCCTGGCTCCGGGTGATCGCCTGGCTGGTCACGCCGACCTGGCGGTCGGCGACCGGGCCGAGCACCGTCTTGTACCGGTCGATCAGCTCGGTCTGCCGCGGGTCCTTGGCGACGTCGCGGGTGACCACGACGTTGTTCGCAGCGGCCGCGAGCACGTCCCCACTCCGACGGTCAATCTTGAGGTCGATGTCGGTGACCAGGCGACCGAACGAGCTGGCGCTGGTGACCAGCTTGCCGTTGATGTCGCAGTTGTACGCCTGGTGGGTGTGCCCGCT
This sequence comes from Micromonospora sp. NPDC050784, assembly GCF_044456765.1. Taxonomy (NCBI): domain Bacteria; kingdom Bacillati; phylum Actinomycetota; class Actinomycetes; order Micromonosporales; family Micromonosporaceae; genus Micromonospora; species Micromonospora sp. NPDC050784. The sequence goes on from NZ_JBITGG010000001.1 coordinate 452,196, forward strand.
GACCACCACGTCAATCGACGGGTCCATCCGGTTGGTGATGTCCACGATGGGCCCGGTCATGCCGACGCAGTCGTTGATGCCGCCGGTCGACGCCTGGGCACCGCCCTCGTGCAGCAGTACGACGATCGCCTCCACGCCCTTGCGGCGCAGCTCGCGCGCATACCGGTTGGCGGTGTCCGCCTCGTCGGCGAAGCTGAGGCCGGCGACGCCCTGCTGGCTGACGATCTGCGGGGTGCCCTCCAGGGTCATCCCGATGAAGCCGACCTTGACGCCCTGCACCTTGTGGATCGCGTACGGCGCCATAAGCGGCTTGCCGGTGGCGGTCTTGAAGGCGTTCGCGGACAGGTACTGGAAGCCCGCACCCCGGTACGGGGTTCCGTCGGCGCAGCCGTCCACCGGGTGGCAGCCGCCGTTCTGGATCCGCAGCAGCTCGGCGGCGCCTTCGTCGAACTCGTGGTTGCCGACGCTGGCGTAGTCCAGCCCGGCCATGCTCAGCGCCTCGATGGTCGGCTCGTCGTGGAATGCGGCCGAGAGCAGCGGGGACGCGCCGATCAGGTCACCGGCGGCGACCGTGATGGTGTTCTTCTTCTTGGCTGCGGCACGCAGCTCGGCAAGGTGGGTGGCCAGGAACTCGACGCCGCCCGCGGTCTGCCCGGCGATGGTGCCGCTGGACCCGGTCGGCGGTTCGAGGTTGCCGTGGAAGTCATTGAGGGCGAGCAGGGTGACGTCGACCGGCTTCGGTCGGGCGTCGGCCTGCTCAGGGCTGGTGGCGACCGCGCCGAAAGCGGCCACCGCGAGCGCGGTCAGGCCGACAGCGGCCCGACGCATCCCGGGTATGAACATGGATCTCCTCGTGAGAATCGGCGCGTACGGTGCCCGGCCTCTGGGTCGACCGGGCCGCCGACGGACGCCGTCGGAAGGGTCGCGGATGGCGGCGGTTGAGCATGGCCCCCGCCCCGACAGCCTCTCATCCGCACGCCGAGTGGTCGACCCAGGCGACACATCGGAGCAGGGGGTACGCCGAGGCCAAGATCGAACACCGTTTAACGCGGTCTGCCGGACAGTGTCGGACCGAGGGTCTAGAAAGGACGGGACAGCCAACGAGGACTGGGGGCGGCATCGTGAACGGAACGACACCCGTGGCGGAGCAGGTGCGATCGGTCGACGGCACGCCCATCGCGTTCGAGCGGTCCGGGGCCGGGCCGGCGGTCATCCTGGTCGGCGGCGCATTCAGCGATCGCAACGCGACTCGTGACCTGGGTGCGGCGCTGGCACCGGATTTCACCGCCTTCAGCTATGACCGTCGGGGCCGGGGTTACAGCGGCGACACCGCACCGTACGAGGTCGGCCGCGAGATCGACGACCTGGCCGCCCTGATCGCGGCGGCAGGTGGTTCCGCCGCCGTCTACGGCATCTCCTCCGGCGCCGTCCTGGCCGCCCTCGCCACCGCACAGGGCCTGCCGGTGACGGCGTTGGTCATGTTCGAGCCACCGTTCCAGGTCGGCCCGCACGTGGGCGTGCGCAAGGACATCACACCCGAGCTCATCGAGCTGATCGCCGCTGATGACCGGGACGGCGCGGTGGAGACCTTCCTCCGCGACTCGGTGGGGCTGCCGGCCGAGCAGATCACCGGGATGCGGTCGCAGCCGATGTGGGGTGGGCTGACGGCGGTCGCGCACACCCTGGTGTACGACGCGATCATCACCGCCGGAGGGCGACTCCCCGCGGACCGGCTGGCGACCATCACCGCGCCGACCCTCGCACTGGACAGCACCGGTAGTCCACAGTGGTTGCGGGATGCGAGCCGGGCTGCGGCCGAGGCGGTCCCGGTCGGCCGGTCGGTCAGCCTCGACGGCGGCTACCACGACGTGCCGCCGACGACGCTGGCCCCCGCGCTGCGCGAGTTCCTGCTCGGTTGACGGGCGGCACCCGCGCAGGACCGGGCGGGTCAGCCGTTGACCAGCGCCTCGTCGACCAGGGCCGCCACGGCGTCCGGCGGCCAGGCGCCGGCCACGCCGGGCCGGGCCGCCAGGTAGCTGGCGATCCGCTCGGCCGGCCAGCCGTGCGACTCGCGTAGCCCTCGGGCGATCATGCCGAGGTAGATCGGCGCGGGTGGTCGGCACCGCACGGCTGACGCCCCCTCGGGGGCCGTGAAGGTGAGCATCGGAACGCCGTCGCGGCGGCCCGGGCAGACCAGCGTCTCGTACCGTCCCGGGCCGAGGGTGGCCCGTCCGTTGGCGACGGCGGCGTCGATGGCCGCACCGGTCGCCGGGATCAGGTCGGCCGTGTCGCCCGGCGGGCGGTACATCTCCTGTGCCGCGATGTCGGTGAACTGCTCCAGGGTGACCAGGTAGGCGCGGGCCGCGGCCTCGCCCGGCAGATGCGGGTCGTAGAAGGCCATGCCGCCGGTCCAGGCACCGGACTCGCCGGCGAAGTAGATGCCGCCGGGCAGCGACACGGGCGCGGACCGGCTCGGTGGACGCCGGTCGCGGCAGCCCGGGTACGTCCGCTTTCCGCCGGGTGGGCAGCCGCCACCGATGTACCAGGCCAGCCGGGCGGCGTGCATGTTCGAGCCGTACGAGACGTACCAGACCAGCACGACGACGCTCTCAGAAGCCGCAGGTCTGCCCGGCGGAGTGGCTCACCTGCACGGTGTGGGTCACGCACCCGCCGGCCTCGACCGAGTGCAGCAGGAAGGCGGTCGGCTCGTTGACCCAACCGATCTGCTCGTCGGCGCTCATGGTCAGCGTGCTCTGCTTCCACGTGCTGGGTGCCACGGTGAGGACGGTGCCCGCGTACGCCGTGGTGACCGGGCGGTGCAGGTGGCCGGCGGCGACCCGTACGACGTGCCGGTGCCGGCCGATCACCTCGGCGAGCGCGGCACCGTCGGCGAGCCGGATGGAGTCCGCCACGGGGATGCCGACCGCGACCGGCGGGTGGTGCAGGAAGATCACGGCGGGGACCTCGGGCCGCCCGGCCAGCACCCCGTCGAGCCAGCCGAGCTGCTCCTCACCCAGTTGGCCGCCGTCGCTGCCGGGGACGAGCGAGTCGAGCACCACGACGGACGCCGCCTCGTGGTCGACGTGGTAGTAGGCCGAGAAGCCGCCGCCGAGCCACGGTGTGCCCCCGAACGCGTCGAGCAGGGACTCCCGGTCGTCGTGGTTGCCGGTGGCCAGGTGCACCGGCAGCGGGAACCGGCCGATCACCTCACGCAGCGCCGCGTACTCGTCGGGCTGGCCGTGGTCGGCCAGGTCGCCGGTGATCACCACGCAGTCCGGTCGGGGTCGCAACGCCAGCACCCGGCCCAGCGCTCGGTGCAACCCGGCGGCCGGTTCGGCGGCGAGCAGGCCGGTGGTCAGGTGCGGATCACTGAGCTGGGCGATGAGCATGGGCTCGCCTCCTCGGTGCCGGGATGCTCCACGCTATCGCCAGGCACGGCATCCCGGGGGCACACGTCCACAGGCTGCGTCCACAGGCTGTGGATAGCACGTGTGTACGAAGCCCGGCCGGTCCCAGCCACCGTGAGTACGCTTGATCGAGCGGTTCGGCGTCGGCCGGGCCCCTCCCCTACCTGGAACGACGTGCGAGTGGATCATCAGCGAGTCATCCGTGACGTCACCGGCCGCCTGCCGATGGCGTCCAGCACGCCGGAGGCGTGCCGGTGGACGGTCACCGCGTTGTCCCGGCACACCCCGGCGACCATCTCCGTGCTGCTCGCGGCCCACGACCGCCTGCGCTGCGTCGCGGCGACCGGGGCCTGGCAGGTCTTCGCCACCGTGCCGGCGCGGACCGGCATCGTCGGTCGGGTGTACGCGACCGGCGTACCCGCGGTCGTTCCGGACGTCACCCTCGACCCGGACTACCTCCCGGTACGCCCGGACGTGACCGCCGAGCTGTGCGTACCGGTGCTGGACCCGACGGGTCGGGCGATCGGCGTGCTCGACCTGCAGTGGAGTGAGCCGACCGACCTGGAGCCGTGGCGGGACACCGCGCAGCGGCTGGCCGACGGGCTCGGCACGCGGGTCGCCGCCCTCGGGGGGCCACCGGCGGAGAGCCGCAGCGAGAAGCTGCTCCGGCACGCCGCCGCGCTCTCCGCCGCACCGACCGAGGGGGAGGTGATGGGGGCGGCAGCCCGTGCCGCCCGGGAGGTCTCCACCCTCTCCACCGCGCTGCTGCTGCTCGGCGGTCAGCTCGGCCCGTCCCCGGCGACGCCGGGTGACCTGGAGACCCGGATCCGTGCCGAGTTGGCCGGGGCGGGTCCGGCCGCTCTGGACCGGATGGTCGACCGGGCACACCGCTACGGCGCCGGGTACACGCTCGGCGAGCCCGGGCATCCCCCGACCGAGGACTACCGTCCGCTGACCCGGGCGGGGGTACGCACGCTGGTCGCCGTGCCGGTCGGGCCGACCGACGCGGGCGGGGTGTTGCTGGTCGCCGACGAACGCGCGCTGCGTCCGGATCCGACCACGGTCAGCCTGATGGAGTTGCTCGCCGGGCAGGCGTGGACGAGCGTGGATCGACTGCGCACGCTGGCCCGGCTGCGGGAGCAGGCCAGCTCCGACCCGCTGACCGGGTTGCGGCACACCGGCCCGTTCGGGCAGCGGATCGCTGCGGCCACCCCCGGGCGTACGGCCCTGCTGGCGATCGACGTGGACGGCTTCAAGACCGTCAACGACACGTACGGCCACCAGGCCGGCGACCGGGTGCTGGTCGGGTTGGCCCGGGCGCTGGAGGGCGCGCTGCGGCACGGCGACGAGTTGTACCGGATCGGCGGCGACGAGTTCGTCGCGGTGATCGAGGTGAGCCGCCCGGAGGAGGCGGTCCGGATCGCCGAACGGCTCACCGAGGCGGCCCGGCGCATCGGCCGCACGATCAGCGTGGGTGTCGCCCTACCCCGCCCCGGCGAAACCCCCGACCGCACCCTGAAGCGGGCCGACCAGGCCCTCTACGCGGTGAAACGCCAGGGCCGAGACGGAGTCCTACTCTCCGCCGCCTAACCCCACCCAACCCCACCCGGGCACTCGTCGATCATGCAGTTGTGGTGCTGAACATAACCCTCGTTCGGTCACGTTTCGCCCACCACAACTCCATGATCGACGCCGCTGGTGGGACAAGCCTGGGCCGGCGCGGGGTCAGGGGGTGCGGAGCTCTTTGGCCAGGAGCTCGGCGATCTGGGCGGTGTTGAGAGCCGCGCCCTTGCGGAGGTTGTCGCCGGTGACGAAGAAGTCGAGGGCGCGGGGGTCGTCGAGGGCGCGGCGGATCCGGCCGACCCAGGACGGGTCGGTGCCGACGGCGTCGATCGGCATCGGGAACTCCCCGGCCGCGGGGTCGTCGACCAGGATCACCCCGGGGGCGTTGCGGAGCGCCTCGCGGGCGCCCTCGGCGTCGACCTCGGTGGCGAAGACCGCGTGCACGGCGACCGAGTGGGCGGTGACCACCGGCACCCGGACGCAGGTGGCGGAGACCTTGAGGTCGGGAAGGCCGAGGATCTTCCTCGACTCGTTGCGGATCTTCATCTCTTCCGACGACCAGCCGCTGTCCGTCGGTGAGCCGGCCCAGGGCACCACGTTGAGCGCCATGGGTGCCGGGAACGGGCCCAGGTCGTCGCCGACCGCCTGGCGTACGTCGCCGGTGCGCGAGCCGAGCGCCCGATCGCCGGCGACCTTGGCGAGCTGGTCGTGCAGGATGTCGACGCCGGACTGCCCGGCTCCGGAGACCGCCTGGTAGGAGGCGAGCACCAGCTCTCGGAGGCCGTACTCGCGGTGCAGCGGCGCGACCGCGACGATCATCGCGAGGGTGGTGCAGTTGGCGTTGGCGATGATGCCCCGGGGTCGGTTGCGGACCTGCTCGGGGTTGATCTCCGGAACGACCAGCGGGACGTCGCGGTCCATCCGGAACGCGCCGGAGTTGTCGACCGCGATCGCGCCCCGGCTGACGGCGATCGGCGCCCACTCGGCGGAGACCTCGTCGGGCACGTCGAACATGGCCACCTGGACCCCGTCGAACGCCTCGGGGGTCAGCGCCTGGACGACGAGTTCCTCGCCCCGGCAGCGCACCCGACGCCCGACGGAGCGCTCGGAGGCGAGCAGCCGGATCTCACCCCAGACGTTGCGTCGTCCGGTGAGCAGCTCACACATCACGGTGCCGACGGCACCTGTCGCTCCGACCACGGCGAGGGTGGGCAGCGCCGTCATCGGCGCTACCTACCCGTCCCCGCGTAGACCACGGCTTCGGTGTCGCCGCCCAGCTCGAACGCGTCGTGGATGGCGCGGACGGCGGCGTCGAGGTCGGTGTCCCGGCAGACCACGGAGACCCGGATCTCGGAGGTGGAGATCATCTCGATGTTGACCCCGGCCGCGCCGAGCGCGGCGAAGAAGCCGGCCGCCACACCGGGGTGCGAGCGCATGCCCGCGCCGATCAGCGAGACCTTGCCGACGTGGTCGTCGTAGAGCAGACCCTTGAACTTGACCGGCTCCTGGATCTTGCTGAGCGCCGCCATCGCGGTGGGGCCGTCGGCCTTGGGCAGGGTGAACGAGATGTCCGTCCGGCCGGTGCCCTCGGTGGAGACGTTCTGCACGATCATGTCGATGTTGATCTCGGCGCCGGCGACGGTGTCGAAGATCCGCGCGGCGGCACCCGGCTCGTCGGGCACCCCGACGATCGTGATCTTGGCCTCGCTGCGGTCGTGCGCGACCCCGGTGATCAGTGCCTGCTCCACGGAAAGGTCCTCCATCGATCCGGTGACCATCGTGCCGGTGTTGGTCGAGTATGACGAACGGACGTGGATCGGCAACCCCGCCCGCCGGGCGTACTCCACGCTACGCAGGTGCAGCACCTTCGCGCCGCACGCCGCCAGCTCCAGCATCTCCTCGTAGGTGATGTGCCGGATGTGCCGGGCGTTGGGCACGATCCGCGGGTCGGCGGTGAAGATGCCGTCCACGTCGGTGTAGATCTCGCAGACGTCGGCGTGCAGGGCGGCGGCGAGCGCCACGGCGGTGGTGTCCGAACCACCGCGGCCCAGCGTGGTGACGTCCTTGGTGTCCTGCGAGACGCCCTGGAAGCCGGCCACGATGACCACCGACCCCTCGTCGAGCGCGCCCTTGAGCCGCCCGGGGGTGACGTCGATGATCCGTGCGCGGCCGTGCACCGAGGTGGTGATCACGCCGGCCTGCGAACCGGTGAACGAGCGGGCTTCGTACCCCAGGTTGTGGATGGCCATGGCCAGCAGGGCCATGGAGATCCGCTCACCGGCGGTGAGCAGCATGTCCAGCTCGCGGCCCGGCGGCAGCGGGCTGACCTGGTTGGCCAGGTCGAGCAGCTCGTCGGTGGTGTCGCCCATCGCGGAGACCACCACCACCACGTCGTCGCCGGCCTTACGGGCGGCGACGATGCGCTCGGCCACCCGCTTGATCCGCTCGGCGTTGGCGACGGAGGACCCGCCGTACTTCTGCACCACGAGTGCCACGACGTGCACTCCCTCCCAGCGACCCTGAGCGTGCCGACGCCGCCGGAACCGGGGCCGGCGGCGCGTGTCAGACCCCATGAGGGTATCCGGCGGGCAACGACGCCGGGTCAGGTGATCCCACCATCCGGCCCGCCCGGGGCCGGCCGGGCCGGTCCCGCCAGGTCGGGCGGTACGTGGGAACGCTTCGCCCGACACGCCGGGACGGGCCGGTACGCGCCGGCACCCACCAACCGCCCACACCCACCAGAATGGGCCGGTGCCCGTCCTCATCCGCTCGGCCGGCCGCGTGCTCGGGCCGCTCGTCCTCGCCCTGCCGGCCCTCCTTGTCGCCTGCACCACTGAGCAGCCTCCGACCCCACCGCCCGCCGATCCGGGGCCGGTCGAGGTGGAGGCCGCGCGGGATGAGCTGGCCGCGCTGGCCGCGGCGGCTCAGGACCGTCACCTGGTGGCCCAGTACGTGTACAGCCGGGCGGGCGAACCGGATCGCACCATCGTCTTCACCAGCGCGAACGACGGCAGTTGGCGGGTCGACGTGCCGGGGGGCGCGTTGGGCGGCACCGCCGACGTCTCGATGGCCAGCACGGCCGACGGGCTGTTCCAGTGCGCCCTGCCGTCGGCCGGTCATACCGAGTCGGCGAGTTGCGTACGCCTGGGTGATCGCGACGACGCGATCCCCCGTCGGTCGGACCCCCGGGTCCAGCACCCGTTCACCGACTGGCTGGACGTGCTGACCGACCGACGCGCTCCCTTGGCGGTCGCGCCGGCGAACGCGCCCGAGGGCGTCACCGGCACCTGCTACTCGGTGGACTCCACCTCGGCGTCGCTCAACGCCCCGCTGGACGTGGGCATCTACTGCTACGACGGGGACGGCACGCCGACCGGCGTCCGGACCGGGGCCGGGACGCTGAGGCTGGCCGCCGCGCCCGGCCCGGCACCTGCCACCGTGCAGTTGGCCGGCCCGGTGGTGGTCGACCGGGAGCCGCTCGACACCGCGGCGCCGACCCCGGACCCGTCGGAGAGCCCCAGCGCGGGAACGCCTTGATCTTCGTCCCGTTACGGGTGCTCTTGCCCACATTCAGCCACCCTCGCCGAGGGGGCGAATCACCCATACAGGACGATCCGTCGTATGGCCGACCTCACCTCGCTGCTCGCCTACCGCTGGAGTCCGCTGGCGTTCCACCCCACCGAGGAGTTGAGCGCGAGCGATGCGTCCTCCCTGTTGGAAGCGGCCCGCTGGGCACCGTCACTGGGCAACCGCCAACCCTGGCGGTTCACCCTCGGTCACCGCGACGACGAGACGTGGAAGCGGATCCTGGTCAACCTGCCCGAGCGCGACCAACGGTGGGCGCACCGTGCCGCCGCGCTGCTGCTCGCCGCACACGTCGACGGCGACACCGCACCGGACGCCACGCCGCCCGACGGAGCCGCGTACGACCTGGGCCAGGCGGTCGCCCATCTCACCGTGCAGGCCACCGCGCTCGGGCTGCACGTGCGACAGGTGCTGACCGTGGACCGCGCCGGCCTCGCCGCCGACCTGCACCTGCCCCCCGACGTGCGGCCGTACGCGGTGCTCGTCGTCGGGCAACTCGGCGACCCGCTCAGCCTGCCGGCGGACCTCGTCGCCGAGGAGACCGGGTTGCGCCGCCGCCGACCGCTGGCCGAACTCCTGCTCGGCTGACCGCTCGCCGGTCCTACTCGCCGCGGCTCGCGCGAAGAAGGACCGCCGCGGCCTCGGTGTTGCGATACAGGACGTGCCGACCCTGTCGAGACCTGTCGACCAGGCCGGCGGCGTGCAGGGCGGTCAGGTGCTGGGAGACGTTTCCGGCGGACATCCCGGTGAGTCGGGCCAGGTCGGTGGTGGTGGTCGCCGTGTCGAGCCGGTGCAGCAGCGCGGCTCGCCCCGGGCCGATCACCCGTGCCAGTGGGTCGCCGGGCGGCGGGGTGGTCGCCTCCCAGAGCGTGCCGACGGCACGGACCGGGTACGCGCCGGCGGGCAGGGAATCCTCCAGCAGGTTCCACAGCACGTGCTGCTCGGTGAACACCGTCGGGTTCAGCGCCAGCCCACGCCCACGGAGGTCGAAGTCCCGCTCGAACGTGTCGTCGCTGATCACCCGGTCGCCGTGCCAGCGCAGGCTCGGGTGGAGCTGCTCGAAGAACCGACCGGCGCCGCTCTCGGCGAGCTGCGCGGCCCGGTAGGCCACGTCGGCGTCGAGCAGCGCCCGCATCCGCGGCCAGTCCGGGGCGATCGCCTCGTCGTACCAGACCCGCACCGCGTCGACGACCAGCGGCAACAGCCCGCCGGGGTCGGCGAGCAGCGCCCGCCCGAACGGGCTCAGCGGTTTTTGCCAGGTGGTCGACAGCAGGTCCTGGACCACCACGGCCGGCGGCGTCGCGGCGATCTGGTCGAGCTGCTCGGCAATCTCCACGTTCGGTCGGGCCGCGGGGGTGAGGAAGTCGGGCAGCCAGCGACCCGGCACGACCAACCCCACCAGAGGTCGGACCCGGTCGGCCACCTCGGGACGACGCAACGTCACCCGGGCCCGGTCGATCCAGGGCAGGTGCACCGCGTAGCGCACCGGTTTGGCCAGCGCCCACATGCTCATGACCGTCTCGTTGACCGGTGACACGGCGAGCCGTACTCCCGCCACGTCGGCCAGGCTGAACCGCAACTCGGACACGCGCCCCCCAGAGCAGGATTCGGTCCAGCCTAAAAGACTCGACCGAGGTGATGGGACCCGCTTCACTCCCCGGACATGGGGACCAGAGAAACCATCCGTACCGCCGTTCGAGACGTCGTACCGCCGGCCGGGCTGACTCGCGCCCTGGCCGTACAGGCCATGGTCTACGCCGTCGGCAGCGGGCTGTTCCACGCCGGCAGCGCCGTCTTCTTCACCCGGGCGCTCGGGCTCAGCGCCGCCCAGGTGGGGCTGGGGCTTTCCATCGCGGCGGGGGTGTCGCTGCTGGGAACGGTGCCGTTGGGCGGGCTCACCGACCGGTACGGACCGCAGCGGGTCTGGGTGGTCGGGCTGGTGCTGAACGCGGCGCTCTTCGCGACGTACCCGTTCGTTGGCGGCTTCGCCGGTTTCCTCGCCGTGGTGGTGGCGCTGGCCGCCGTGGACGCCGCTGTCGGCGTGGCCCGGCAGGTCTACTCGATCAACGCGCTCGCGCCGGCCGAACGGGTCACCGCGATGGCGTACCAGCGCTCGTCGCTGAATGTCGGCTTCGGGCTCGGTGCGGTGATCAGCGGCCTGGTGCTGGCGGTGGACACGATCACGGCGTACCGGGGGATGGCCTGGTTCATCTCGACTGTCTTCCTGGTGACGGCCCTGTTCGTGCGGCGATTGCCCCGGCTGTCGCAGGTGGCCCGGCCGGTGCAACCGATGAGTCGACTCGCCGTGCTGCGGGACCGGCCGTTCATGACGGTGTCCCTGCTGTCCGGGCTGCTCACCGCGCACCAGGCGCTCTACCTGACGGTCATGCCGCTCTGGATCCTCACCCACACCGACGCCCCGAAGACGGTGATCGCCGGGCTGGTGCTGCTCAACACGGTCCTCATCGTGCTGCTCCAGGTCCGCGTGAGCCGGGGCGCCGACACCGCGGCGGGCGCGGCACGGGCCTCTCGCCGGGGCGGACTGCTGATCGCCCTGTTCTGCCTGGTCCTGCCGATCTCCGGGGTCACCCGGGGCGCGCTCACCGTCGTGGTGCTGGTGGCCGCCGCCACGGTGCTGATCCTGGCCGAGCTGATCGAGTCGGCGGGCAGCTGGGGGCTCACCGCCACCCTGCCGCCGGCCGGTCAGCGCGGCGCGTACGTGGGGGCGTTCGAGCTCGGCTCGCAGGTGCAGTACCTGATCGCCCCGGCCGGGCTGACCGCGCTCGGGGTGACCACCGGCGGGTGGGGTTGGTTACCGATAGCAGCGATCTTCGTGCTGGTAGCGGTGGCTATCGTGCCCGTGGTGGCCTGGGCGCAACGGACGCCGCGGCTGGGTGCCGAGGCCGCAGCGCCGGCCATGACCCCGGTCCCATAGTCCGGACCTGTCTTTCCACCCCCCGTTCCATCACGTAGGGTGACCTGGTCATGTGGCGGGCGCTTCTCCTCCTTAGCCGCCGCGACGAGGCCTGACCGGCCGGCACCTCGTCGCGGAGTCGCATCGCGCCGTCCAGCACATCCGAGTTTCTTCTCGGCACCGCCGCGCACCGTCGCCCGGCACCCGCCGACACCTTCCGATCTGCTGACGCCACATGTTCCAGGGAGCACTCTGAGATGGCTCAACCTGTCACCGACGCCGCGACCGATCCCGACGCCGATCCCATCGCCCGGCAGCGCCCCAGCCGGATGCCGTACCACCGCTACCAGCCGTACCGGGAGCAGTTCCGGGTCGAGCTGCCGGACCGCACCTGGCCCACCCGCACCGTCGAGGCCGCCCCCCGCTGGTGCGCCGTGGATCTCCGCGACGGCAACCAGGCCCTGATCGACCCGATGTCGCCGGAGCGCAAGCGCCGGATGTTCCAGCTGCTGGTCCAGATGGGCTACAAGGAGATCGAGGTCGGCTTCCCGTCGGCCAGCCAGACCGACTTCGACTTCGTCCGGCAGCTCATCGACGACGACATGATCCCGGACGACGTCACCATCCAGGTGCTCACGCAGTGCCGGGAGCACCTGATCGACCGGACGTTCGAGTCGCTGCGCGGCGCGAAGCGGGCCATCGTGCACTTCTACAACTCGACCTCCACTCTCCAGCGGCGGGTGGTCTTCGGCCTGGACAAGGACGGCATCGCCGACATCGCCACCACCGGCGCGCGGCTCTGCCAGAAGTACGCGGAGATCCACACCCCGGACACGGAGATCTTCTACGAGTACTCGCCGGAGTCCTACACGGGCACCGAGCTGGAGTACGCGCTGGAAGTCTGCTCCCGGGTGATCGACGTGATCGATCCGACCCCCGACCGGCCGCTGATCATCAACCTCCCGGCCACCGTCGAGATGGCCACCCCCAACGTGTACGCCGACTCGATCGAGTGGATGCACCGGCACCTGCCGCGCCGGGACAGCGTGGTGCTGAGCCTGCACCCGCACAACGACCGGGGCACCGGCGTGGCCGCCGCCGAGCTGGGCCTGCTCGCCGGTGCCGACCGCATCGAGGGCTGCCTGTTCGGCAACGGCGAGCGCACCGGCAACGTCGACCTGGTGACCCTGGGGCTCAACATCTTCTCCCAGGGCATCGACCCGATGATCGACTTCTCGAACATCGACGAGATCCGGCGAGCCGTCGAGTACTGCAACCAGCTGCCGGTGCACGAGCGCCACCCGTACGCGGGCGACCTGGTCTACACCGCCTTCTCCGGCTCTCACCAGGACGCCATCAAGAAGGGCTTCGACGCCCTCACCGCCGACGCGAAGGCGGCCGGCGTACCGGTGGACGAGCACACCTGGGCGGTGCCGTACCTGCCGATCGACCCGAAGGACCTGGGCCGCACCTACGAGGCGGTCATCCGGGTCAACTCGCAGTCCGGCAAGGGCGGCGTCGCGTACATCATGAAGAGCGAGCACCAGCTGGACCTGCCGCGCCGGCTCCAGATCGAGTTCTCCGGGGTGGTACAGCAGGTCACCGACCACGATGGTGGCGAGGTCGACCCGGCCGCCATGTGGGAGATCTTCGCGACGCACTACCTGCTCGACCACCAGCCCGACCCGGCGGTCCGGCTGGCCGGCTACACGATCGGCACGGCGGACGGCAAGGTCGAGATCGAGGCCCAGGTCGGTGTGGGCGGCGAGCAGCGGTCCCTCACCGCGGTCGGCAACGGCCCGATCGACGCGTACGTGAACGCGCTCCAGTCCGTCGGGGTGGGCGTACGGGTGCTCGACTACCACGAGCACGCGCTCTCCTCCGGTGGTGACGCGCAGGCCGCCGCGTACGTGGAGTGTGAGGTGGACGGGAAGACGGTCTGGGGTGTCGGCACCGACGCCAACATCGTCACCGCGTCGATCAAGGCGGTCACCAGCGCCGTCAACGGCGCCCGCCGCTGACCTACGCGCGACACCCCCGGGGTGGATCCCTACTTCGGGGGTGTCGCGGCGGGCAGCGAATGGCAGGGCTGGGACGGCGGTGCTTTCCGGGGTGGTCGGTGGACCAGCACGAGGGCCAGCACCGCGCCGGCCACGAGCAGCCCGGCACACCACTCCATCGCGCCCCGGAAGGCGTCGGTCAGCTCGGCCTTCTGCTCGTACCCGCCGCCGGAGAGCCCGACCAGGAGCGGCAGCGCCGCCACCGCGAGCAGGCCGCCGGCCCGGGACGCGGCGTTGTTGAAGCCGCTGGCCACCCCGGAGAACCGGTCCTGCACGGCGGCCAGCACCGACGCGGTCAGCGGTGCCACCACCAGGGTCAGCCCGATGCCGAAGAGCAGCACCCCGGGCAGCACGTCCCGCCAGTACGACGCGCCCGGTCCGACGCCGCGCAGCAGCAGCAGACCGACCGCGGCGATCACCGGTCCGATGGCGAGCGGCAGCCGGGGGCCGATCCGCGCCGACAGCGCACCGGCCCGGGCGGACCCGACCAACAGCAGCAGGGTCATCGGCAGCAGCGCGATGCCGGTGCGGAAGGCCGACCACCCGACCACGTTCTGCAGGTAGACGGCGAAGAAGAAGGTGAAGCCGCCGAGCGCCGCGTAGACGACCACTGTGAAGAGGTTCAGCACCGAGAAGAGTCGGCTGCCGAACAGCCCGGTGGGCAGCATCGCGGCGTCGCCACGCCGCCGTTCCAGCAGCACGAAGGCCACCGCGGAGAGCACCCCGACCACCGCCGCGATCAGCACCTCGGCGGAGTCGAACCCGCGGGCCGGCGCGTCGATCAGGGCGTAGGTGACGCCGGCGAGCGCGAGCGCTCCGAGCAGGGCTCCGGCGACGTCGAACCGCCGTCGGGTCGGACCCCGTCCCTGGGTGCGGGAGGCGCTCTCGTCCCGGCTCTCCGGCACCCAGCGCAGGGCGGCCAGCAGCACCAGCACGGCGATCGGCAGGTTGAGGAAGAAGATCCAGCGCCAGGAGAGCGCGTCGATCAGCCAGCCCCCGATGAACGGTCCCAGCGCGGTGGACACCCCGGACAGTCCGGCCCAGGCGCCGATCGCCCGGCCCCGGTCGTCGGGGTGGAAGCTCGCCTGGAGCACCGACAGCGACCCGGGCGTGAGCAGCGCGCCACCGGCGCCCTGGAGGAATCGGGCCGCGATCAGCATGCCGGTGCCCTGGGCCAGCCCGCAGAGCACGGAGGCGGCGGTGAACCAGACCACGCCGATGAGGAAGACGCGACGCCGGCCGAAGCGGTCCCCGAGTGCGCCACCGAGCAGCACGAACGCCGCCAGCATCAGCAGATAGCCGTTGATGGTCCACTGGAGATCGGCAACGTTCGCGCCGAGGTCCTGCCCGAGTTTCGGTAGCGCCACGTTGACGACGGTGCTGTCGAGGAAGACCATGCCAGAGGCGAGTACGGCGGCGAGCAGCGTGCCCCGGCCGGCGGTGGTGCCCATCCGGAGGGCGGACGCCGGTACGGGTGCGGTCATCCCACCAATCTGCCTTGCATCATGTGGGAGACGCCACGAAACGCCGAAACCGTGCCCGGGTACTGTGCGCAATCGCCGGGAGCCCCCAAGCTGGAGAGGTGTCGTCTGTGCGTACCAGATCAGGACCGCGAGCGGCGGTGGCCGCGCTTGCCGCGGCGCTGGCGCTCGGCGTGGCCGGTTGCGTCCCGCAGGATGAGCCGACCGCACCGCCGCCGAGTGACGGCGGCAACGCCGCGGAGCAGTTGAGCCAGCTCACCGTCGCTACCGCCGGCTCGATGAAGGGTTACAGCCGGGAGCGTTTCCCGCACTGGCGGGACACCGGCAAGAACTGCGATGTCCGGGACAGCATCCTCCAGCGCGACGGCAAGGACGTGAAGCTCTCCGGCTGCAACGTGGTCGGTGGGCGCTGGGAGAGCGTGTACGACGGTCGCAGCTTCTCGGATCCCTCCGACGTGGACATCGACCACATGGTGCCGTTGGCCAACGCGTGGCGCTCGGGTGCCGACGAGTGGGACAACGCGAAGCGCGGCGATTTCGCCAACGACACCACCCGTCCGCAGCTCTTCGCGGTTTCCGCCTCGTCGAACCGGGCAAAGGGTGACCAGGACCCGTCGCAGTGGAAGCCGGCAAACCGGTCTTACTGGTGCAAATATGCCCAGGACTGGGTGACGGTCAAGCACTACTGGCGGTTGACGGTGACCAGCGCCGAGAAGGCCGCCCTGACCGACATGTTGGAGGGCTGTTCAGTGGGGAGCGATTCGTGAGCGCCGCCGGGGAGAGCGGCCCGTCCGCCGCCGGCATGACCGCGGACGGCACCGCCGAGACCCCCGCCGCCGTGCCCGGTGCCGGCATGGTCGCGGATTCGGGGGGCGCGGCCGGCCCACAGAGCCGCACCACCGACATCGTGCCCGGCCCCGGCGGTGTGATGACCGACGAGGTCGGCGTCGTCACCGGTGACCTGACGCTGCGCACCGAGTACGCCGACGGCAAGGTCACCCTGCGGGTGCAGTACAAGGACGCGGACGAGTGGTACGCGGTGACCGGCACGTCGGTCACGCTGGCCGACCCGGCCGGGCTGGACGCGGTGCACGGCGTCGCGGTGGGGCTGCTGAACCGCCCCGAGGGCTGACGCGACCGCCGGCACCGCGTCCAGTCTCAGACGTACGAGCCGGGCTCGGTGGGCGCGGAGACCACGCCCGGCGCGTCCCCCTCGCCCGCGGGTCGGACGATCTGCGCGCTGACCCCGTGCGGGCGCAACTCGCCGCTGGCGATCTGCTCGGCGAAGTGGCAGGCCACCCGGCTGACGCCGATGTCCCGCAGCACCGGTCGCTCGTCGGCGCAGCGGGTGGGCTGCGCCCACGGGCAGCGGGTGTGGAAGCGGCAGCCGGACGGCGGGTTGGCCGGCGACGGCAGGTCACCGGCGAGCAGGATCCGCTCCCGACGGTCCTCCACGTCCGGGTCCGGCACCGGCACCGCGGACATTAGCGCCCGCGTGTACGGGTGCAGCGGCTCGTTGTAGAGCCGGTCGCTCGGCGCCTCCTCGACCAGCGCCCCCAGGTACATGACGCCGACCGTGTCGGAGATGTGCCGAACCACCGCGAGGTCGTGCGCGATCACCAGATAGGTCAGCCCCAGGCTGTCCTGGAGTTCGTCCAGCAGGTTGACCACCTGGGCCTGGATCGACACGTCGAGCGCCGAGACCGGCTCGTCGGCGACGATCAGCTCCGGCCCGAGCACCAGGGCGCGGGCGATGCCGATGCGCTGCCGCTGCCCGCCGGAGAACTCGTGCGGGTAGCGGGACAGCGCCCAGCGGGGCAGCCCGACCGCGTCCAGCGTCTCGCCGATGATCCGTCGACGGTCGGTGCGGTCGGTGCCGATCCCGTGGGTCTGTAGGCCCTCGGTCAGGATCGACTCGACGTTCTGCCGGGGGTCGAGGCTGGACATCGGATCCTGGAAGATCATCTGCATCCGGCGACGCATGCTGCGCAGCTTGCCGGACGGCAGCGTGGTCAGCTCGACGCCGTCGAAGCTGACCTCGCCGGCGGTCGGCGGGGTGAGCTGGAGCAGCGCACGGCCCAACGTCGACTTGCCGCAGCCGGACTCGCCCACCAGGCCGTACGTCTTGCCCCGGGCGATGCTCAGGTCGACCCCGTCGACGGCCTTCACCTGGCCGACCACCCGGTCGAAGAGCACCCCCCGCTTGATCGGGAAGTGCACCTTCAGGTCGCGCACCTCGACGAGGATGTCGTTCTCACTCACGCTCGTTCCTCCTCGCGCGGGGCGGGCACCATGCCCGGCAGCGGCTCCGGGTTGACGCACCGGTAGCTCCGTCCGTCGTGCGCGTGCACCAACTCCGGCGGCTCGCCCACGCACTCGTCGATCCGTCGGGCGCAGCGCGGGGCGAAGGCGCAACCGTCCGGCCAGGGCAGCAGGTCGCGGACCGAGCCGGGAATCGGGTTGAGCTTCTCGCCCCGCCCGGCATCCAGGCGCGGCACCGAGCCGAGCAGACCCACGGTGTACGGGTGACGCGGCTGACGGAACAGCGGACGACGGCGAGCCGTCTCCACCACCCGGCCGCCGTAGAGCACGTTGACGGTGTCGCACATGCCGGCCACCACGCCCAGATCGTGCGTGATCATCAGCAGCGCGGTGCCGGAGTCCCGGACCAGTTCCTTGAGCAGCTCCAGGATCTGGGCCTGGATGGTGACGTCCAGCGCGGTGGTCGGCTCGTCGGCGATCAGCAGCCGGGGCTGGCAGGCCACCGCCATCGCGATGAGCGCACGCTGGCGCATCCCACCGGAGAGCTGGTGCGGGTACTCCTTGAGCCGCCGCTTCGGGTCGGGGATGCCGACCCGGTCCAGCAGCGCCGCCGCCTCCTTCGCCGCGGTCTCGCCCTTCATCCCCCGGTGCCGGGTGAGCACCTCGGTCACCTGCAAGCCGATCGGGATCACCGGGTTCAACGAGGAGAGCGGATCCTGGAAGATCATCGCGATGTCCCGACCCCGGATGTCCCGCCGCGACCGGTCGTCGAGCTGGAGCAGGTCGGTGCCGTCGAAGACGGCCTTGCCGCCAACCCGCAGGCCGGGCTGCTTGGGCAGCAGACCCATGATCGCGAGCGAGGTGACGCTCTTGCCGCAGCCGGACTCGCCGACCAGGCCGACCACCTCACCGGCGTCGACCGAGAAGGACACCCCGTCGACCGCGTGCACGGCGCGCTGACCGCGGCGGGCGAACGTGACGGCGAGATCTTCAACTTCGAGCAGTGCCATTGCGGGCCTACTTCCGCAGCTTCGGGTCGAGGGCCTCGCGCATCGCCTCACCCAGCAGGGTGAAACCGAGCGCGGTGATGATGATCGCGACCGCCGGGTAGATCGCCAGCGACGGCCGGATGCCGAGGTACTGCTGCGCGTCGGCGAGCATGACACCCCACTCCGGTACGGCCGTGTCCGGGTTACCGAGGCCGAGGAAGGAGAGCGCCGCCGCCTCGATGATCGCGGTGGCCAGGGTCAGCGTGGCCTGCACGATCACCGGGGCGAGCGAATTGGGGACCACGTGGGTCAGCGCAATCTTCGACTTCTTCACGCCGAGCGAGGTCGCCGCCAGCACGTAGTCGCTGTTGGCCTGGGAGATCATCGAGCCGCGCAGCAGCCGGGCGAACACCGGCACCGAAACCACACCGACCGCGATCATCACAGTGGTCAGGCTGGCCCCGAGCAGGGCGGCGATGCTCACCGCCAGCAGCAGGCTCGGCATCGCCAGCAGCATGTCGATGAAGCGCATCAGGGTGGTGTCGATCCACCGCCCCCAGCGGCCACCGAGACCGGCCGCGGCACCGGAGACGCCACCGATCAGCGCGCCGATCGCCAGACCGATCAGGGTGGAGACCACACCGACCAGCAGGGTCTGCCGGGCACCCACGATCATCCGGCTGAACTCGTCACGGCCCTGGTGGTCGTAACCGAACCAGTGGTCACCGGTCGGGCCGGGAATGACACCCGGCTTGATCAGCCCCTCCCGGATGCCGATCGTGTCCGTCGCGGCGTACGGCACGAGGAACGGGCCGACCACCGCGACCAGCACGAAGAGCGCCAGGATGACCGCGCCGACGATCGCGGCGGGGTTACCGCGCAGCCGGCGGAACGCCTCCTGCCAGAGGCTGACGCCCCGCTCGTCGTCACGGGCGGCCAGTTCGGAGAGCCGGTCGATCTTTTCGCGCTTCTTGCCTGGGCTGAGTGTCATCGCACCCTCACCCTCGGGTCGATGAAGCTGTAGGAGAGATCGACCAGGAGGTTCACCAGCACGTACACCACCGCGATGATCAGGATGAAGCCCATCAGCACCGGATAGTCGCGTTGGCCGATGGCCTCGGCGACGAACGCTCCGATGCCACTGAAGGCGAAGACGGTCTCGGTCAGCACCGCGCCGGAGAGCAGGCCACCCGCGAGCAGACCGATCGAGGTGGCCACCGGCAGCATGGCGTTGCGCAGCACGTGCCGGCGACGAACCGTCTGCTCGGTCAGGCCCTTCGCCTCCGCGGTCCGTACGAAGTCCTCGTTCAGCACCTCCAGCACGCTCGCCCGGGTGATCCGGACGATGATCGCCAGCGGAATGCTGGCCAGCGCGATGCTGGGCAACACCAGATGCCAGAGGGCGTCGGCGGCGGCGTCCCACTCACGGGTCATCAACCCGTCCAGGACGAAGAAGTTGGTGACCCGGGTCGCTCCGAGCGTCGGGTCCTGCCGGCCGCTGGACGGGAACCAGTGCAGGTTCTCCGAGAAGATCGCTTTGAGCACGTAGCCCAGGAAGAAGACCGGGATGCAGATGCCGATCAGCGAGCCGCCCACGGACGCGTGGTCCAGGAAACGGCCGCGACGACGGGCGGCCAGGTAGCCCAACGGGATGCCGACACCGATCGCAATGATCATCGCGGTGATGGTCAGCTCGACGGTGCCGGGGAAGCGCTCGATGAACTCCGTGGTGACCGCCCGCTTGGTGGAGGTCGAGGTGCCCAGGTCGAGCTTGATCAGCCGCCGTACGAAACGGCCGTACTGCACCAGGATGGGCTCGTCGAGCCCCATGTTGCGGCGGATGGCGGCACGCATCTCGGGCGTGCCGCGCTCGCCGAGGATGGCGGTCTCGGGGCCGCCGGGGAGACGGCGGAGCCAGATGAAGAGCAGGAGGGAGAGCCCGAACAGCGTGGGTATCAGCTGAAGCAGGCGCCTGACGATGAACCGGAACACGGCGGCCTCGAAGGGGTGCGGAGGGTTGCGGGCGGGCGCTGTGCGACAGCGCCCGCCCGCGTTCCTTGCTGCGTCAGATCAGGACTTACTTGAACTCGGCGGTGGCGTACCGCTCGTCGGTGAGCGGGCTGGCCTTGACGCCGGTCACGTCCTTGCCGAACACGATCGCCGGCGGCGAGTGCGAGATCGGCACACCGGGCAGGAAGTCCATCACGGACTTGTTCAGGGCCTTGTACTTCTCGGTCCGGGCCGCGATGTCGGCGGTGGTGTCCGCGTCCTTGAACTGGTCGAACAGGGCCTTGTTGTTGAAGCCCCACTCGTCCTTCGGCCGGTCGAAGAAGGTGCCGATGAAGTTGTAGGCGTCGCCGTAGTCACCGGTCCAGCCGAGGAAGTGGATGTCGTGCTTGCTACCCGAGGTGGTGGCGTTCAGGTAGTCCGGGCTCCACTTCAGTGGGATCGCCTCGACGGTGATGCCAACGGCCTTCAGGTCCGCCGAGAGCAACTCGAAGATGTCCTTCGGGTTCGGCATGTACGGCCGGGTGACCTCGGTCGGGTAGTGGAACTTCAGCGTCAGGTTCGACGCGCCGGCCTCGGCCAGCAGCGCCTTCGCCTTGGCCGGGTCGTAGGTGTACTTCGTGACGTCACCGTTCCAGCCCTCGACGGTGTCCGGCATGAAGTTGTCGGCGACCTTGGCACCCGGCGGCAGCTTGGAGGTGACCAACTGCTGACGGTTCAGGGCGTACGCGATGGCCTGCCGGACCCGGAGGTCGGCGAGCTTCGGGTTGCCCTTCTGGTTGATCGCCAGGTAGAGCACGTTGAACGCCGGACGGGTGAGGACGTTGAAGCCCTCGCTCTTCAGCGGGTCGACGTCGGCCGGGCCAACCAGGTCGTAGCCCTGGATGTCACCGGAGCGCAGCGCCTGCTTGCGGGCGTTCTCGTCCGAGATCGTCTTGAAGATGAGGGTCTTCAGCTTGGCCTTGGTGCCCGAGTAGTCCTCGTTGCGCTCCAGGGTCAGCGTCTTGTTCGCGACGTCCCAGGCCTTGAACTTGAACGGGCCGGTGCCGGTCGGGTGCTCCGTCGCGTACGCCGGGTACTTGATGTCCTCGGCGGTGCCCGCGACGTTGCTCGCGTCGAACTCCTGCAGCGCCTTCGGGCTGTGGATGGAGAACGAGGGGAGCATCAGCGCGGCCGGGATCTTGCTGGAGACCCGGGTGAAGGACAGGTCCACAGTGGTGGCGTCCTTGGCGGTGCAGGACTTGAAGAGACTCGGCGGGAGGTCCGCGTTCTCGTTCTTGGCGAAGCCGCCCATGACGTCCTGCCAGTACGCGGTCACGTCCGGGCTCTGCATGAGGCCCTTGGCGTTGTACCAGCGGTTGAAGTTGACGCAGACGGCCTCGGCGTTGAAGTCGGTGCCGTCGTGGAACTTCACGCCCGAGCGGAGCTTGAAGGTCCAGGTGGTGCCGGCGGCGTCCGGGGTCCAGGACTCGGCCAGGCCGGGGGTGACTTTGGTGCCACCCTCCTCCGGTCGGACCAGGGTCTCGAAGACCTGACGCGCCACGCGCAGCGACTCACCGTCGCTGGCGAAGCTCGGGTCGAGCACCTTCGGGTCTCCGGCGACGCCGAAGACGAGGGTGTCCTTCTTGCTACCACCGGATTTGTCGTCGCGGTTGCTCTCGGCGCAGCCTGCTACCGCGAGGGCCGCGACCGCGATGGCCGCGATCGCGACCTTCGGCCTGGGTGCACGCATGTGTGCTTCACCTCGTCCTTGGGGGTACGGACAACGTGGTGACAGGGGTCACCGATGGCGGTGACCATAGCTCCCGAGGCGTCCACCCGGAAACCGGTGAGTGGACGGTTGGTATCGGATCGTGCCTCAACCGCCGCTTGACATTCGATTCGTAGGTAAACGGCGGCAAAAACCGATCAATCAGCAACCACGATGCCAAACTGTTACGTCGAACAGCCCCGATGAGGGCACAGGTGTCAGATCATTTCCGGGCAGAGACGCAGCGGTGGCCGGCACCCGCGTGGGTGCCGGCCACCGGCCTTACGTCAGGGGGTCAGACCGCGCGGCGCCCCTCGAAGGCCCGACCGAGGGTGATCTCGTCGGCGTACTCCAGATCGCCGCCGACCGGCAGTCCACTGGCCAGCCGGGTCACCGAGATGCCCATCGGCTTCACCATCAACGCCAGGTAGGTGGCGGTCGCCTCGCCCTCGGTGTTCGGATCCGTGGCCAGGATCAACTCCCGCACGCCACCGCCACCGAGCCGGATCATCAGCTCCCGGATGCGGAGGTTGTCCGGGCCGATCCCCTCCAGCGGATTGATCGCGCCACCCAGCACGTGGTAGCGACCGCGGAACTCACCCGTCCGCTCGATGGCCACCACGTCCTTGGGCTCCTCCACCACGCACAGCACCTCCTCGGTGCGACGCGGGTCGCGGCAGATCCGGCACTGCTCGGACTCGGCCACGTTGTAGCAGGTCGTGCAGAACCGCACCAGCTCCTTGACCTTGCGCAGCGCGCCGGCCAGCCGGTTGACGTCGGCCGGATCCGCGGACAGGACGTGGAACGCGATCCGCTGAGCGCTCTTCGGACCCACGCCCGGCAGCCGACCCAGCTCGTCGATCAGATCCTGGATGGCACCTTCGTACATCTGCCGGCTCAGAAACCGGGCAGGCCGAGGCCGCCCATGCCGCCGGCGACCGGACCCATCTTGCGCTCGGTCAGCTCCCGGGCCGCCTCGGCGGCGTTGTGCACGGCCGCGACGACCAGATCCTCCAGCGTCTCCACGTCGTCCGGGTCGACGGCCTTCGGGTCGATCTTGATGGCCTTGAGCTCGCCGGAGCCGGAGACGGTCGCGGTGACCAGCCCACCACCGGCGGTGCCGGTCAGCTCGGCCTCGGCCAGCTCGGCCTGGGCGGCGGCGATCT
Source organism: Micromonospora sp. NPDC050784 (assembly GCF_044456765.1). Taxonomy (NCBI): domain Bacteria; kingdom Bacillati; phylum Actinomycetota; class Actinomycetes; order Micromonosporales; family Micromonosporaceae; genus Micromonospora; species Micromonospora sp. NPDC050784. Next base: position 475,380 of record NZ_JBITGG010000001.1, read on the forward strand.
GCTGCTGCATCTTCTGCGCCTGCTTCAGCATCTGCTGCATGTTCGGCTGTCCACCTGGGCGCACGGGATGGCTCCTTCTCGCACTCGTCTGCTCGACCGCCGCTCAGCCTATCCGCTGGGACCGACCTCGCCCCGCCCGGTGCGTCCGCCCACGCCGAGCCTCCCGGTACGGCTACCACTACCCCGAACCGGCCATCTGGGGGTAGTGCGCCCGGACCCGTCGCACTGGTCTGCTCGTGGCATGAACCTCAACCGCACCGGCCGGATCGGCGCGCTGTGCTGGCTCGCGGCCGCTCCCCTCTTCCTCGTCGCCAGCCTGATCACCGGGCTGCGGTGGCGCGAGCCGACCTACAGCTGGGCCACCCACAACATCAGCGACCTCGGCAACGCCCACTGCGGCATCTGGGACACCACCCGCCCCCGCTACGTCTGCTCGCCCTGGCACCCCCTGATGAACACCGCGACGCTGGCCACCGCCGTACTGCTCGCCGCCGGGCTCCTACTGACCTGGCGGATCCTCGGCCACGGCCCGGTGGTGCGCTCGGCCCAGACACTCCTGCTGCTGGCCGCCGGCGGATACGCCCTAGCGGCCGTCTACCCGGCCGACATCGACGAGAACCTGCACGTCCTCGGCGCATTCCTGATCATGGGGGTGGGCAACATCGGCCTGCTCCTAGCCGGCTTCGCACCGCGCGGCACGACGCTCGGCCGGTGGCGACGACTCACCCTCACCGCCGGGCTCATCGCGCTGGCCGGGACGACGCTGTTCTTCGCCCAGCAGGGCCTCGGGATCGGGGTAGGCGGCATGGAACGGGTAGCCGTCCTACCCTTCCCCCTCTGGGCCTGCTGCCTCGGCGTCCTGCTAGCCGAGCCGTCGACCGCCCCCGCCCCCGCCCGCGTCGATCACTCCCGCCCGCGTCGATCATGAGGTTGTGGTGCCGGAATAGGTCAGCAACGGGCGAATTGCCACCCACCACAACTCCATGATCGACGGTGCGGGCGGCCGGGGGGTTGGGTTAGCGGGCGTCGACTTCGTTGATCTTTTCGGCGCCGAAGGTCTCCCGGAGCAGCCGTACCGCTTGCTCCTCGCTGGACTCCCGCGCGGTCTTCTCGTCGATGATCTCGTCCAACGGCTCGTCGCCCGGGTCGAACCCCTCAAAGGCCGGGGCCGGGGCCGCCGCGCCACCGGACCGGCCGCCGGCCCGCGCCGGGCCGTCGTAGTCCGGGTCGTAGGGCGGCTCGCCGGCCCATTCGGCGTCCGCGACAGGCCGGGCTGCCGCTCCGGTACGCGCACCGCGCCCCGCCGCCGCCGCGCGAGCCGCGGCGATGGCGCTGCTCACCGGGGCACCACCGGCTGTCGCCGGCTGCCGGGCCGCCGGCGTCGGGTTACCCCGCCCGCCCGGCTTGCCGCCACCGGCCGCTACCCCGGGACCGCCCGAACCGCCTGGTCCGGTGCCGTTCGCGCCACCGCCGTTGGGGCCACCGCCGTTGCTGCCGCTCCCGTTCGTGCCGGTCGACGCCGGTGCGGAGTGGGCGCTCGAATCGTTTCCGGCCGACGCGCCGCCGGGTCGGGCGGCCTCCGGCCAGTCCTCGTCATCCGTCGCCTCGCCGGCCGGGGGCGCACCGCCGCCGGGACGGGCCGGCTCCGGCCAGTCGCCTTCGTCGTCCGCCGGGGCGGACGGCGCTGCGACCTGCCCACCGGCACCGTGACCACCGGCACCGCCACGCGAAGCCGGGCCGGCAGCGCCGGTCGGGTGCGCCGCGCTCGGCGGGGCGTTCGTCGGGCCGGTGACTGCGGTCGGGGTGTTTGGTGCCGCACTCCCCGGCCCGGCGGCATACGCACTTGGCGCTGCGTTCGAGCCTGACGCGGGGTTCGAGCCCGGCGCGGCTGGCGCCGCGCTCGTCGAGCCCGGCACGGCGTTCGAGCCCGGCACGGCGTTCGAGCCCGGCACGGCGTTCGAACCCGGCACGGCGTTCGAACCCGGCACGGCGTTCGAGCCCGGCACGGCGTTCGAGCCCGGCACGGCGTTCGAGCCCGGCACGGCGTTCGAGCCCGGCACGGCGTTCGAGCCCGGCACGGCGTTCGAGCCTGGCGCGGGGTTCGAGCCTGGCGCGGGGTTCGAGCCTGGCGCGGGGTTCGAGCTTGGGACGGCTGGCGGCGCGCTCGTCGGGCCGGCGGCGGTAGTCGGCGTCGGGGTGTTCGGCGCGGCGGGCGGCGTGTCCGACGTGGCTGGCGGCGCGGCGGGTCGGGGCGGTGCGGCGGATTGCGAGCGGGCTGAGCCGGACAGCGACACGCCACCACGCTCGCCGGCCACCTCGCACCGGATCTGCCAGCGCCCGCCCAACTCCTCGTAGAGCGCGTCGGTGAGCACCGCCGCGTGGTCGGCCATCATCTTGGCCAGCACGGTGGACTTCACCGTCAGCACCAGCATGTCGCCGTCGAGTTCGCGGACGACCGCGTCCCGCATCAGGGCAGCGATCCGTTTGTTGGTCCGGTTGACCTTGCCGACCACGTCGGGCCAGACGCGGCGGACCGCGACCGCGTCCAGCGCGGCGGCCGGCGCGCCCGGTCGGGGCGGCGCGGGCGTGGCCGGGTCGGGCAGCACCGCCGACGGTGGCACCACGCGACGCGGGGCCGGCCCGGCGGGCGAGACTGGTGCGGCCTGGTCAGCGGGGCCCGACCCGGTCGACGCGCCGGGGGACGCCGGGATCGGCGAGTCGGCCGCCGAGACGTACGAGGCCGGTGCACCGGAGGTCGGAGCGGGCGAGGCGGGTGCCCCGGTGACCGAGGCCGCCGGGGCGGGAGCGCCCACAGCGTTCTGGGTCGGGGACGCTGCCGGGTCGACCGCCCACGGCGGTGCGGAGGTCGGGGCGTTCGCGGGTGCCGGGGTGGCGGCAGCCGGGACCGGGGTGGCTGGCTGTGGGCGTACCCCTGGGTTGTTGGTTGGCGCGGCGGCCGACGGCGCGTCGGTGCCGCTCAGGGTGAGCCGGCGTTCCATCCGTTCGAGGCGCTGGAGCAGGCCGCCGGTGGAGTCGTCCACGCCGGGCAGCAGCATCCGGGCGCAGATCAGCTCCAGCAGTAGGCGCGGCGCGGTGGTGCCGCGCATCTCCACCAGGCCGTCGTGCACGATGTCGGCGCAGCGGGAGAGCGTGGCCGGGCCGAGTTGCGAAGCCTGGGCGGCCATCCGCTCGATCTGGTCGGCCGGACCGTCGATGAGGCCCTTCGCGGCGGCGTCCGGCACCTGCTGGATCACGATCAGGTCGCGTAGCCGCTCCAGCAGGTCGGAGGCGAACCGGCGCGGGTCGTGCCCGGCCTCGGCGACCCGGTCGACGGTGGCGTACGCGGCGGCGCCGTCCCCGGCGGCCAGCGCGTCGCACATCTCGTCGATCAACGCGGCGTCGGTGACCCCGAGCAGGGCGGCGGCCCGTGCGTAGCTGACGCCCTCCGGACCGGCCCCGGCGATGAGCTGGTCGAGCACGGAGAGGCTGTCCCGGGCGCTGCCGCCACCGGCACGGACCACCAGCGGGAAGACCGCCGGTTCGACGGAGACGCCCTCGGCCTGGGTGAGCTGCTCCAGGTACGGGCGGAGCACCTTCGGCGGGATCAGCCGGAACGGGTAGTGGTGGGTTCGCGAGCGGATCGTGCCGAGGACCTTCTCCGGCTCGGTGGTCGCGAAGATGAACTTGACGTACTCCGGAGGCTCCTCGACCAGCTTGAGCAGGGCGTTGAAGCCCTGGGTCGAGACCATGTGCGCCTCGTCGATGACGTAGATCTTGAAGCGGCTGCTGGCCGGCGCGAAGAAGGCGCGCTCACGCAGCTCGCGGGCGTCGTCGACACCACCGTGGCTGGCCGCGTCGATCTCGATCACGTCGATCGAGCCGGCGCCGTCGGTGGCGAGCGAGCGGCAGGACTCACACTTGCCGCACGGCTCCGGGGTGGGGCCCTGCTCACAGTTGAGCGAGCGGGCCAGGATCCGGGCGCTGGAGGTCTTGCCGCAGCCGCGTGGGCCGGAGAAGAGGTAGGCGTGGTTGAGCCGTCCGCTGCGCAGCGCCTGCGACAGCGGCTCGGTCACGTGCTCCTGACCGATGACCTCAGCGAAGGTACGCGGCCGGTACTTGCGGTAGAGCGCCAGCGTCACTCGTCCCGCCTCCTCTCGACCGAGCCATTCTGCGCCGGTCGGGCGCGGGTGACCACCCACCACCCCGGGGCGCCTGGGCCTTCGGACCTGATCGACTCGGCTTCCCGGCCGCCGGGCTTGATCGACTCGGCTTCCTGGAAACCGCGGTGTCCGTGTGGCCGGGACACCGCGACATCACGGATGCCGAGTGGATCAACCGGCCCACAGACAAAAAGGCCTCCCGTGCACCCGGCAGAGCTCGCTTATCCTTGCTGCCTTCCGGCCCTGGGGAGGTTCACGAGATACCGCCGCACGGGAGGTGACGCCCAGCCTACCCGACCGCCCGTCGATCTTCAGGGGGTGGTGGGGTGGCCCGGCCGACACGGGCCTGTATCCTGGCTCGCGGAGGATTCGCCTAGAGGCCTAGGGCGCACGCTTGGAAAGCGTGTTGGGTTTACACCCTCACGAGTTCGAATCTCGTATCCTCCGCTCGCTTGAGCAGCACGAACGACAGGGCCGGCCCCAACGGGGACCGGCCCTGAATCGTCTGTGCGGTAACCGCCTGTACGCTCGGCTTTGTGGTCTCATCGACGTCGTGACCGACGCGGTGTGGGAGTGGGACGAGACCTTGTACGCGGGCAGCGCCAGCCACTACAGCGTCGGCCGGATGCCCTATCCACCCAGCCTCGCCGAGGCGATCGGCGCAGCGCTCGACCTCGACGGCACCGGGCGACTCCTCGACGTCGGCTGTGGGCCCGGATCGGTGACGCTGGTGCTCGCGCCCTTGTTCGAGGCGGCGGTGGGCGTCGACGCGGACCGGGACATGCTCGTCGTAGCCCAGCGCAGAGCCGGCGAGGTCGGGGCCACCAACGTCGAGTGGCGCCACCTGCGCGCCGAGGCCCTTCCGGCCGACCTGGGTACGTTCCGGGTGGTCACGTTCGCCCAGTCGTTCCACTGGATGGACCGGCCGCTCGTGGTTGGTCGCGTCCGCGACATGCTCACGCCCGACGGGGCCTGGGTCCACGTCGGCGCCAACACGCACCAGGGCGTGACCCGGGACGACCGGCTGCCGTACCCCCGACCGCCCTGGCAGCAGATCGACGAGCTGGTGGCGAGCTACCTGGGACCGGTCCGCCGGGCCGGGCAGGGCTTGTTGCCGACGGGCACCCCCTCCGGTGAGGGGGAGATCATGCGCGCGGCGGGCTTCACCGGCCCCACCCGGATCACTGTCGAACAGGGGATGGTGGTGGAGCGCACCGTGGACGAGGTCACCTCGGCGGTGTTCTCGCTCTCCAGTGCGGCGCCACACCTGTTCGCCGACCGGCTCCCGGCCTTCGAGGCGGACCTGCGCCAGCTTTTGATCACGGCGGCACGGAACGGCCGCTTCGCCGAACGACGCCGCGACATCGACGTGGCGATCTGGCGCCCCTGACGCTCGGCCAGGCGCGGGCGCCTGACGCTCGGTCGGCGTGCGCCCAGGCGAGAAAGCGTTCGGTCAGGCGCGGCGCGGGCCCAGGGCGGGAAGCGCTCGATCAGGCGCGGGCGCGGGCCCAGGAGAGGAAGCGGTCGGTCAGTCGGGCCGGGTCGACGTCGGTGAGGTGTTCGCCGGCCTCCGTCTGTAGCGTCGCCAGGTAGACGGTCAACGCGAGCCGGTCGTGTCGGTACTCGCCGAGCAGCCGCAGCTTCGCCGCCGAGCATGGCCAGGCGATGCCGCACGCGGCGCAGCGCCAGGTGGGCCGGGTCGGCAGGTGGTTCCGGTAGCGGCGGCGGGGCATGGACGGACCTCCTGCGCGGTGGACGGGGGGCCGCCCCGCCTCCCCGTCGGGGCGACCCCCGGACTGACGCCGACCGCCGGGCTCCTACGCCTCCACCGGTCGCGCCGTCTTCTGTGGACCACCTTCGGGTGAGTTACGAGACAGATACACCGCGTAGCTATATGGTCTCCAGATATTTAGGACATCCGATGGAGGAGCCGTGAACGATGCGCTCCGGGTGGCGCTCAGCGACACCGGGCACACGACCGAATCCCTCGCCGAGACCGTCGGCGTCGACCCGAAGACCGTGGGGCGCTGGTTGACCGAGGACCGCATCCCGCATCCGCGGCACCGACTGGCGGCAGCGGAGGCGCTGCACAAGGACGTGTCGGACATCTGGCCAGACACTTCGAGACGTCGTGACCCCATCTGGTTCCGTCCGTGGCAGGAGATCGAGCGCGAGGCGGTGTCACTTCGCTGGTTCGAGTCGACAGTTCTGCCGGGGTTGCTGCAGACCGAGGCGTACGCCCGCGCGGTGCTGGGCGGCGCGGGCCTGATCCCCCGGGGTGAGATCGAGCGGCATCTCACCGTCCGACTCGGCCGGCAGGGCGTGCTCAAGCGGGACGACCCGCCGCAGTTCACGGCGGTCGTCGACGAGGCGGTCATCCGCCGTCCGGTGGGCGGCCGGTCGACGATGCGCGCGCAACTGTTGGCCGTGGTGGCGGCGTGCGCCGAGCCGCACATCCGGGTGCACGTCGTGCCCAGCACGGTCGGCGCCTACGCCGGCCTCAACGGGCCGTTCGTGATCGCGCACAGCCACGACCACCGGGTCGCCGGCTACCTCGACAACCAACTCCAGGGACAAGTCGCTAGCGATCCCGACGACATCGCCGCCATGATGGCGGCATGGGAGAACGTGCGCGGGGAGGCGTTGTCCCACCGGCAGTCGGTCGACCTCATTCAGGAAGTGGCGGAGTCATGGAGCTGAACGGCGCCCGGTGGCGCAAGAGCAGCCGCAGCAGCGGCAACGGCGGCGCCTGTGTCGAGGTCGCCGACAACCTGCCCGACGTCGTCGGCGTACGGGATTCGAAGGACCCGACCGGCCCGGCGCTCGCCTTCGCGCCAGCGGCCTGGCGTGCGTTCGTCGCCCAGCTCGCCCGGCGGGCCTGAACGGCCCCGACGACCGTCGCAGCTCCGACCGCTACCCGGCCCTGACGGCCCGGATGCGGCCCACCCCCTCAAGTTCGTCGAGATCTTGGACAGTTTCCGTTCGCACGGAACGGAAACTGTCCAAGATTCGGAGACTTGGTGCCGGAAGGCTTGCTGGGCGGGCACCGTCGCACCGGTAGCGGCCGGCGCGACCGTCTGCCTGCCGGGTTCGACCGTCGCCGACAGGCCGCTCCACGATCGCAGACAGGCAGGTCCACGACGACAGGGCGGCGGACCATCGCCGACAGGCAGGTTGAGCGGCGCCGGCGGGCCGGCCGACCGTCGGCTCACGGCATGTTCACGGCCGGTATACGCGCGAACGCCCGGCAGGTCCACGACGGACCGGCCGGGCGTTGCTGCGCTCAGCTCAGAACAGCGAGCCGCCACTCTGCGGCCCGGCGATCCGGAGACCGTAACGCTGGGGCCAGATGATCTCCGTCCGCTCGGACAGGCCACTCCACGTCTTGTTCTGCGGTACGAGCCCGCTGGCCGAACCGTAGAACGGATTGATCACTCCGGACGGGTATCCGGACGGGTCACCGCTGACCTCTTCCCCGGGCGACGCCACGACGGCGTCGAGCCCGCCGGTGCGGTCGAGGTTCAGCAGAGCGACGGTGGAGCCGAACCTGTCGCCGTTCTCGGCCCCGTCCGGCACAGCCGAGTGGTTCTGGTCGAACGCCTGCGCACCGGACCCCGTCAGCCCGGCGGCGGACCCCTTGAGCAGGGTGATGCTGCCGGCCGCGGTCCGCGAGCCGATCTGGTCGCCGGGGGCCCCGACCAGCACGTCCGCCCTGCCGTCGCCGGTCACATCGCCGACCGCGAGCGCCCCGCCGAAGTATTCGTCATTCCCAGGATCGCCCGGTACGCCGGCCGTGCGCTGCGTGATGATCTGTACCCCGCTGCCGGACAGGCCACTGGCCCGACCGACGAAAGCCGCGACGAGGCCGCCGTTGATGTGCGGGGTCTGGGCGCCGGGGGCTCCGGCGATCACCTCACCCAACCCGTCGCCGTTCACGTCGCCGACCGCCAGCGCGTCGCCGAGGTACCACGCGTAGGTGTCGGTCCCATCGTTCGTCTGTACCACCGAACCGGTGACCGAGGTGGCGCCGGTCGGGGACACACCGCTCGGCGAACCCCACATCAGGGTGACCATGCCACTGCCGTCCCAGGTCACGCCGTCGTTCTCCCGAGGAGCGCCGATGACCAGGTCGTTGTACTTGTTGTTGTCGACCTTGCCGATGGCGAGCGTGTAGCCGAACTGGTCGTTACTCTCCGCCGCGCCGGGTACGGCAGCCAGGTCCTGCTGGAGGTGCTGCGCCCCGGTGCCGGTGAGGCCGGCCGACCCGCCGAAGAGGACGGTGACAGCCCCGGCGGTCGCCTTGCTTCCGATCGCCTCACCGAAGGCGCCGATGGCGAGGTCGTCGCGGCCGTCCCCGTTGATGTCACCGGCCGCGAGCGCGGCACCGAACCGGTCGAGGTCCTCCGGACTGTCCGGAACACCAGGCGAATCCTGATTGAAGTGCACTGCCGAGTCGACAGCCAGGCCAGTGCCACTACCCGGAATGACCCAGAGTCCCCCGGCGTGGGTCTTGTTCTTGGGATCCGGCTCGTCAGGATCGCCGATTGCCAGGTCGTCGAAACGGTCGCCGTTGAAGTCCCCCGCGACGAGCGCCATGCCGAAACAGACGCAGCCGCCGCCATCCGCCAGGGTGCCCATGAGGTAGTCGACCTTCGGGGCCGACGAGTAGCGCACCTGGACCACGCCAGAAGGCTCCTTCGGCAGCGTGTAATCGGACGGGTCGCTGGTGGCCGCGATGTCGTCGACACCGTCGCCGTCGAAGTCGGAACGGCCGAGACCCGTGCCCCGAAACCTTGTCGGCGTCTTCATCCAGGACACCTTGTGGTGTTGGAGAACAACGCCGTCCCGGGTGATCGTCCGAACGCTTTCCGCAGCCTTCGCCGGAGCACTGAGCACCAGGCTGGCTAAGACGGTGGGAAGAACGAGAAAAGATAAGCTTCGCCGCATAGAGACCCCGTTTCGATAGGTGCCTCGACACCATAGGTGGGCGATTAGGTTGCCGAAATGAGACGAACGGGTAGTGGGCTGGAGGGACCGGTGCGGACGGCGGGTACCGTCCGGGAGCCGACGGGCCGGGAGCCGTCGTACACATGTTCTATCCACAGGCTGTGGACGGCGGAGGGACCTGATGGCTTACCAGCTCAGCGCGGTGGTCGCGGACGCTGAGCTGCTCCGCGAGCAGACCGCCGAGCTGGATCACGCGGTCCTCGGCGAGTTGCGCCAGGACTTCGCGTTGCTGCCGGTCACCCCGCAGTTGGTGGTCGAGCTGACCGGGTCCCTGCCGGATTTCGCGACGGACGACCGGAGCGCCGCGCGCCCGTTCGGCCTGGTGTTGTCGACGGCGCTGGTCGAGGTGCTGACCAGCTGGTCGCAGTCGGGGCCGGTGGCCTACCTGGAGGCGGAGTTCGGCGGTGGCGCCGGCTACCAGTCGGCGGCGGTGTGGTTGGGCGGGGCGCTGTCCTGGGGCCCGAGCTTCGACGACGAGTTGGACGCGCCGCGCGAGCGGTGGCCGATCAACGGGGCGCTGACCCGACTGGGCGTCGAGCCCGGCACGTGGATCGACCCGTTCGCCGAACTGGGGTTGCACCTGGAGCGGAACACCGACGGCTGGCTGGCGCACGGGCGGCGTCGACTCAGCGCCGACTACTGGGACGAGCTGGTCGAACAATGGGAAAACCAGTAATCCGGCCACCGGCAGCAACCTGAACGCTCCCGTTCCGTTGGGGACTGGGGGATTCCATGAAATTGCGACAATTTGCGTTTATCGCCACGCTGATGACGGCTGCCTCGATCGCTGGCAGCGGCGTACCGCCAACCGGGCCGGTCCCGGAGGGCCGGCCCGCCGGCAGCGTGGAGATCATTGACCTGAACGGCCTGCGGAACATCGAGTTCGGTGCCACCGAGGACGAGCTGACCCGGCGCGGCATCCTGCGTACCAGCCTGGATGCCTGCGGGCCGGTGCTCGCCGGCCATGACACGGTCAGCCCGGTCTTCGTGGAGGACAAACTCGTGCTCCTCTGGGTCGGCGACCCGATGCGGACACCGGAGGGCATAACGGCGGGCTCGCCCGTTGACCAGGTCTGGGACCGCTATCCGGAGGTCAGTCGACTTCGCGCTCCACACGGGACGCACCGCCTCGACGGGTTACTCGCCCGCAGCGGCGACCGCGCGTACCTGTTCCTGCACGACGGGCGCACGGTCCGAAAGACCATCGCCGGGTACGCGGACTGGGCCCGCCGCCTCTTCGACGAGGGTGCGGGCCCGTGCTGACCGGCGCGGACTGACCTGTCGGGTCGGCTCGACACACCTGGACCGCGCCGGCCGACAGGTCAGTCGTCGTTCAGCGGAGCGACCGCCAGAAGTCGTACGAGTGGGCTGCCGCGAAGTCCGTCGGGCCCGAACCGCCGCCACCGGCGAACACCCGCACGTACGGGGCGTCAGGGCGCAGTCGAGGCCAGCCCGTCCGACCCGTCCGGGCGAAGTCGCTCCAGGTGCGGACCATCTCGTCGGAGAGCCGCCGCTGGGTCGGCGTGAGCGCTTCGGCGTAGTCGACAGTGAACAGGTACGGCAGCTCAGCGCAGTGGTACGCGCCGATGGCGAACGTCGCTTCGGGTCCCTCGGTGAAGAACGGCGCGTCCTCGTCGGCGAACTCGTACCCGAAGGTCGGCACCCGCCGCGCGAACGCCAGCGCGGCGGAGTAGACCGGCTCGGCGTAGTCGTGATCGGTCAGCACCGCACCCAACGTCGCGCTGGCGGGCTGTGCGGGGTCGCGCGGATAGCGGGCCAGCACCTCCTCCGCCTGATCACCGAACATGCCGCGCACCTGGTCGCGGTACTGGTCGTCAGTGAGCGGGCAAGACTCCGGCTCCGGCTCGGGCGACGGCGACGGCGACGGCGACGGCGACGGCGACGGCGACGGGCAGTTGAGTCCGACCCGTTCCATTCCCCACACCACGAGCCGGGACTCGTCCCGGTTCATCCCGGTCAACACCGGCACCCGATGAAGCCGCCCGGTGGTCAGCGCTTCGGCCGGGTCCACCGGCAGCGTGTGGCCGTCGACGACCGGGCCGAGGTCGACACCCGCGCCGGGATAGCCGACCGTCTCGACCAGCCGGGCGGGGGTCTGTCCGCGCAGGCAGGCGGCGACCACGGCCGGGTCGGTGCAGCCGATCCTCCGAGCGAACTCCTCGGCCGCCCCGGTCGCCTCGGCCCGAGTCTGGACCGGGTTGGCGCACGAATTGCTCTGCATGATCGCGCGGTGGAACAGACCAGCGGTGGCGGGCGCGGCGAGCTGAGCGCAGACGCTGGTCGCCCCGGCGGACTGGCCGAACAGGGTGACGTTGCCCGGGTCGCCGCCGAAGGCCGCGGCGTTGCGCCGTACCCAGCGCAGCGCCGCCTGCTGATCCTGCAGGCCGAAGTTGCCGGTGCTTCCGTTCCGGCCGGCCAGCGCCGGATGCGCCAGGAAGCCGAGCGCGCCGAGTCGGTAGTTCACCGTGACGACGATGACGTCACCACCGGCCGCCAGCCGCTGTCCGCCGTACCCGGCGCCGCTGCCGAACCGGAAGTCCCCTCCGTGCAACCAGACCAGGACCGGTCGAGGCGTTCGGGTGCCGGAACGCGGGGTGGTGACATTCAGGTAGAGGCAGTCCTCAGCCTCCGAGGGTGTGTCCATCGGCAGCCCTTGCAGTTGCGCGCAGTCGGCACCGGGCCGGGTCGCGTCGCGTACTCCGGTCCACGTCGCACCGGGCTGTGGCGGGGCCCAGCGCAGCCGGCCCAGCGGTGGGCTCGCGTACGGAATGCCCTGGAACGTGCGGTGGTCGGCCGCGACGGTCCCCCGCACCGCGCCCTGGTCGGTGCGGACGACGGCCGCGCTCCGGAGACCGTCGGTGGCCGCGGCCGGACCGGCGGCCATCGCCGGGCCGAGGAGGGCGAGGGCGGTCAACGTGACGGCCCATCCAGAGTACGGAATGCTGGTCATGGTCTCCCCATTTCGTCGACGCCGGTACGGCGTACGCACCGGGCTGCACTGAGCATGTCGAGCTGGCAACCACCTGGCCAGGGAGCTCTAGTACGCCGTGGCAGGAAGCGCGCGACCATCGACGGGGCACCTGCCGGTGCTCTAGTGCGCTACGGTCACCCCGAGGCCGGCAGGAGGCGACCGTGGCGGAGATCGACGAGAGCACTCCCCCTTATCTGCGCATCGTCGGGGAGTTGCGACGGCGCATCATGACAGGCGAGCTGGGCCCCGGCGACCGGGTGCCGTCCACCCGGCAGATCGTCCGGGAGTGGGGCGTCGCCATGGCGACCGCCAGCCGCGCCCTCACCGCGCTGCGGCAGGAGAGCCTGGTGCGGGCGGTGCCGGGTGTGGGCATGGTGGTGACCGGCGTAGAGCCGACCGCGCCGGGTCGAGGCACACCAGCCGGCGGTCGGCGACTGCCGGCCCCGGGGCTGACCCGCGATCAGGTGGTGCGGGCCGCCATCACGATGGCCGACGCCGAGGGGTTACCGGCGCTGAGCATGCGGCGCATCGCGACGGAGCTGGACGTCCCCACCATGTCGCTGTACCGGCAGGTTCGGGGCAAGGAGCAACTTCTGGTGCTGATGGCGGACGCGGCCTTCGCCGCGCATCGGCTGCCGCGCACGTTCCCACCCGGATGGCGAGCCCAACTGGAGTTGCTCAGCCGGCTCCAGTGGTCGATCTACCGGCGGCATCCCTGGCTGGCCCAGGTCATCTCGCTGACCCGCCCCCTGATGGCACCGCACGCCGTCGCGCACACCGAGTGGGCGCTGCGCGCCCTCGCGCGGCACGGCCTGGACCAGCACACCCAGCTCCACCTGGTGGCGGCCCTGGCCAACCATGTTCGCGGCACCGCCATCAACCTGGAACGGGAGGCCGAGGCGGAGCAGGACACCGGCCTGACCGACGACGAGTGGATGGCGGCCCAGGCCGAGGTGCTCGGTGGGCTGCTCGCGGCGGGCGAGTTTCCGCACCTGGCCCGACTCAGCCGGACGGCGGTCGACCTCAATGTCGAGAGTCTTTTCGAATTCGGTCTGCAACGTCTGCTCGACGGCGTGGAACAGCTCCTCAAGCAATGAGGAGTTAAGTCCTTTCATGCCGGATTGTGCCACTATGGGTCACTGAAGGACTACTACCAGTCGAGCTTCCCGAGGAGACCATGGCGATGCTTGCCCACAATGGCGCTTCTCGAAAGATGGCCCGGGTAGGCACCGCCCTGACAGTGCTCGCCGCGGCCACTGTCCTGGCCGTCCTGGCTGGCCCCCGCACCGCGAGCGCCGCCGAACTGCCGGTGCCGCTGGGTACGGCCGAGAGCTTCGCTGTCCTCGCCGGCACGACGGTCACCAACACCGGGCTCAGCGTGGTCACCGGTGACCTGGGCGTGAGCCCGGGCACCGCCGTGACCGGGTTCCCCCCGGGTCAACTGAACGGGGTGATCCACTCCAACGACGGCCCTGCCGCGCAAGCCCAGAGCGATCTGACGATCGCCTACAACGACGCCGTTTCGCGTACGACCACTGACATCGTCGCGACCGAACTCGGCGGCACCACCAAGACCCCCGGCGTGTACGGATCCGCTGGGGGCACCTTCACCCTCGCCGGAGACCTGATCCTCGACGCGGAGGGTGACCCGAACGCGGTCTTCATCTTCAAGACCGTCAGCACACTTGTCACCGGCGCGTTGAGCACTGTGAACCTGATCAACGGCGCCCAGTCGTGCAACGTCTTCTGGCAGGTGGGAAGCTCCGCCACGCTCGGCGCCAACTCCCTGTTTCGCGGCAACATCCTCGCCCTCACGGCGATCACCGTGGGCGCGGCGCTCGAGGTGGACGGCCGGACCTTGGCGATCAACGGCGCGGTCACCATGGACACGGACACGGTCACCAGGTCGACCTGCGCGGAGCCGGGCGAGTTGTCGATCAGCGCGCCGGAGACGGCCGACCTGGGCAGCGCCAGCCTGGGTGGAGTCGTGTCGGGCAACCTCGGCCCGGTCACGGTGACGGACGAACGCCTGCTGTCGGCGCCGACCTGGACCGCGACCGTCGTCGCGACGAACTTCGTCACCAGCGGCGTGCCGGTTCACTCGATCTCCAACACCAACGTCTCCTACTGGTCCGGCCCGGCCACCGCGACCAGCGGTATCGGCACCTTCACCTCGGGCCAACCCACTGCGGCGGACGCAGAGACCATCAATGTCGAACGCACCGCGTTCACCCTGACCGACGGCATCGGCAACAACTCGGCGACCTGGGACCCCGTCGTCTCGGTCCAGATTCCCATGTCGACCGTCGCGGGCGTCTACACCGGAATGATCACGTTCTCGGTCGCCTGACGGCTGCCCCGGACAGCTGCTCGAACGCTCGGGCCGGGTCGATGGCCTACTCGGGCGGCCGCGCCCCGGACGCGGCGGCGAAACCGGCGAGCGCGATCTCCGCTGCCTGTCGCAGGTCTTCCCTGCTGACTCCTGCGGCGGCGTGCACCGCCTGCCCCTCGGTGACGACCATGACGAAGCGGGCGAGCGCGACCGGGTCGGCGTGCGCGGGTAGGTCACCGTCGGCGACGGCACGGGCGAGGCGGTCGGCGAGGGCACCTTCGCCGGCCAGGCGACTGCTGGCGAGGAACCCGGCGATGGGCGCGTTCTCGGTGGAGCAGCTGGTGCCGCCCTGGATCGACAGGCATCCGGCCGGCCGGTCGGTCCGGGTCACGGCGACCACGTTCTCGCGCAGCAGGGTGGCCACCACCTCGTACGCGGTCGGTTGGGCGAAGGCGTCCCGCGCGTACCCCATGTCCTTTTCGGCGTAGCGGGCCACGGCCTTGCGGAACAACTCCTCCTTGCCGCCGTAGGCGGCGTAGAGGCTGGGCTTGTTGATCCCCATGGCCTCGGCTAGGTCGTTCACCGAGGCGCCCTCGTACCCCTGACGCCAGAACACCTCCACCGCGCGCTCCAGCGCCTCGTCGGCGTCGAAACCCCGTGGTCGCCCTCGTTGCGGCACAGCCCACCACCCTTCTCCCTCATCCTACCGACAGAGAAAACCGATCGGTACAGAAATTTGCGGACCCGGCCGGGGGTTGCTACGGTCGGATACGTACCGCTCGGTACAAAATTTGCTGGAGGTTGGTGTGACGGCTGAACTGAACACCTCGCTGCCTGCATTCGGGCTCTGGAGCATGGAGCTGCGGGGGGCCGCCGACCCGGCCGTCCGGGACGCGGCGACCGAACTCGACGAGCAGGGCTTTCGCGCGCTGTGGGTGCCCGGACTGGACGGCGGCGGCGCGGTGGACGACATCGGGCACCTGCTGGGGGCTGCACCGCACGCGACTGTCGCGCTGGGAGTGCTGGCGATCTGGGGCCAGGATCCGACGGCTCTGGGTGACCGGTTGGCCGCGCTGGACGCCACGCACGGCCCCCGGACGATCCTCGGCTTCGGGGTGAGCAACGCCCACTCCGCAGCTCAGGCGGGCCAGGAGTACGGCCGGCCGGTGGAGACGATGGGTCGCTGGCTGGACGCCCTCGACGCCGCACCTCGACCGGTCCCCGCCGGACGACGCATCCTCGGCGCGCTCGGGCCGAAGATGGCGGACCTGGCCGCCGAGCGGACAGCCGGCTGGCACCCGTTCCTCGTGACGCCGGACTACACGGAGAGGCAGCGCGAGCGCGTCGGGCAGCAGCCGCTGATCGCACCGCACCTCGCCGTCGTCCTCGACGAGGACCCGGACCGGGCCCGTGCCGCCGCACGGGCGGGGATCGGGATGTTCATCGGTTTCCCGACCTACCGGGCCAACCTGGCACGCCTCGGCTTCACCGACGACGACCTGGTCCCCGGCGGCAGCGACCGCCTGATCGACGCCCTCGTCGTCTGGGGCGACCTGGACGCGGTGGCCACCCGCATCCGGGAGCACCTGGACGCGGGCGCGGACCACGTCGCCCTCCACGTGCTGCGACCCGACGCCCGCGACCGGCCGACGCTGCCCCTACCGCAGTGGCGCGAGCTGGCCACCCTCCTGCCGAGCTTCGCCGCCTCGGCAACCCGTTGACCACCGGCCCCGACGGCCGGCCGCACACCACCACACCCCAACAGAGGAGATCCATCGTGGGACAGCTCGACGGCAAGACCGCCCTCGTCACCGGGGGTACCACGGGCATCGGCCTGGCCGCCGCTCGCCGCTTCGCCGCCGAAGGCGCGTACGTCTTCGTCACCGGCCGCCGCAAGGGCCCGCTGGACGAGGCCGTGGCCAGCATCGGCGCCAACGTCACCGGCATCGCCAGCGATGTCAGCAAGCTCGACGACCTGGACCGCGTGATGCGGGCGATCGAGGAGCGCGGCGCGGGGCTGGACGTGGTGTTCGCCAACGCCGGCGGTGGGGAGTTCCGTTCGCTCGACTCGATCACGGTCGAGCACATCGCCAACACCTTCGACACCAACGTCTACGGCACGATCTTCACCGTCCAGAAGGCCCTGCCCCTGCTCAACGAGGGCGCGTCGGTCGTGTTGACCGGCTCGACGGCCGCGAGCAACGGCACCCCGGCGTTCAGCGTCTACGCCGCGTCCAAGGCGGCCATCCGCTCGTTCGGCCGCACCTGGGCCGCCGAGCTGATCGGCCGGAAGATCCGGGTGAACACCCTGATTCCCGGCTCGACCGAGACCCCGGGGCTCGCGGGGCTCGCACCCAGCCCCGCGGAGGCCCCCGGGTTGCTCCAGGCCATCGCCTCGGGCGTGCCCATGCAGCGGATGGCACACCCGGACGAGATCGCCAACGCGGCGCTCTTCCTCGCCTCCGACCAGAGCAGCTTCATGACCGGCGGCGAGATCTTCGTCGACGGCGGCGAACAACAGCTCTGACGCGAAAACGCCCGGTCGATCCTCGCGGATCGACCGGGCGTTTCTGCATCTCAGAGCGGTGGCGGAGGGATTTGAACCCTCGGAGGGCGTTAACCCTCACACGCTTTCGAGGCGTGCTCCTTAGGCCGCTCGGACACGCCACCGCCGACGAGGGTACAGGACCGTCGGTTCCGACGCCGAACCGGTATCGCCCGGGCCGGCCTGGCAGGATCTTTGCCATGAGTACGCACATCGGCGCGAAGCCGGGCGAGATCGCCGAGCGGGTCCTGATGCCGGGTGACCCCCTGCGGGCCAAGTGGATCGCGGAGACCTACCTCGAGGGCGCCACCTGCTACTCGACGGTTCGGGGCATGCTGGGCTTCACCGGCCGCTGGAACGGCGTCGAGGTTTCCGTCCAGGGCTCCGGCATGGGCATGCCGTCGGCCTCCATCTACGCCCACGAGTTGATCAAC
The DNA here is from genome assembly GCF_044456765.1 of Micromonospora sp. NPDC050784. Classification (NCBI taxonomy): domain Bacteria; kingdom Bacillati; phylum Actinomycetota; class Actinomycetes; order Micromonosporales; family Micromonosporaceae; genus Micromonospora; species Micromonospora sp. NPDC050784. The sequence continues at coordinate 492,850 of NZ_JBITGG010000001.1, forward strand.
GAGTACGGCGTGAAGACGCTGATCCGGGTCGGCTCCTGCGGTGCCCTCAGCACGGACCTGCAACTGCGGGACGTGGTGGCGGCGATCGGTTCGTCCACCGACTCGAACATGAACCGGATGCGCTTCGACGGGCTGATCGACTACGCCCCGGTGGCCGACTTCGGGCTGCTGCGTACGTCGGTCGAGGTGGCGGAGCGGCGCGGCATCACCATGCACGTCGGGCCGATCCTGGCGGCGGACGCCTTCTACACCGACCGGCCGGACCTCTACGACACCCTCGCCGACTACGGCGTGCTGGCGGTGGAGATGGAGTCGGCGGCGCTGTACACGATCGCCGCCCGGTTCAAGGCCCGCGCGTTGACCGTGTTGACCGTCAGCGACCACATCAAGACCGGCGAGAAGACCACCTCGGAGGAGCGCGAGCAGACCTTCAGCCAGATGGTCGAGATCGCCCTCGACACGATCATCGCCTGATCCGTTCCGACGGGCGGCGTCACGCCCGAGAGCGGTATGACTCAGAGGCATAAATATGCCTCTGAGTCATACCGCTCTTTCGCATGTGCCGGTCCCAGGCCGCCACGCCGGCCCGACCCGCGCCACGCCGGGCCCAGACCGCCGGCCCAACCCGCGCCACCCAAGTCAGACGACGGCCAGCGCCTCCGTCGGCGCGAGGCGGGCGGCCCGTACGGCCGGGTAGAGGCCGGCCAAGCCGCCGATGACCACTGTCGCGCCCACCCCGCCGAGCATCGCCCAGGCCGGCACCACTGTCGGCCAGTGCTGCGACAGCGCGTAGGCCGAGGTGACCAGGATGCCCAGCACCACCCCACCGATCCCGCCGAGCGCGGAGAGCAGCAGCGACTCGGCGAGGAACTGGGTCCGGACCTGACCCCGGGTGGCACCCAGTGACCGGCGTAGGCCGATCTCGGCCCGGCGTTCCAGTACCGAGATCACCATGGTGTTCGCCACGCCGACCCCACCGACCAGCAGGGCGACCGCGCCCAGGCCCAGCAGCAGGCCGGTGAACGCGTCGTCGGTCGCCTCGGCGGCGGCCAGCGCGTCCGAGGGCCGGGACACCTCGACCTCGTTCGGCGCCTCCGGGTTGGTGGTCGCGCCGAGCACCGACCGGACCGCCTCGACCTGCGACTCCCGCGCCCGGGTGTAGACGGTGGTGGGGTGACCGTCGAAGCCCAGGTATTCGGTCGCCGCCGGCCAGCCGATCAACGCCGAGGTGTCCAACTCCGGGGCGAGCGGTGCGGCGGCGAGGGTGCCGACCACCGTGAACGGCCGCCCACCCAGCCACACCTGCACCCGCGGGTCGGCCCTGGTGATCCCGAGCCGCTGCGCCGCGGTGGCGCCGAGCACGACCGCCGGGTAGCGGGCGGTCGCCTCGTTGAGCCAGGTGCCGGTGGTCACCTCGGCCCCGACCGTGCCGAGCAGGTCGAGCCGGGCTGCCCGGGTGGCGATGCCGCCGGTCTCCGCCGCCGGAATCCGGTCCGAGCGGTACACCTTGGCGTCGGGCACCTGGCCGGTCGCGGACACCTCGGTCACCGGGCCGATCCGCCCGATCATCGCGATCGACTCCTCGGGCAGTTGCGCGTCCGCGCCGAACAGGGTGCTGCCCGGCTCGACGGTGAGCAGGTTGGTGCCGAGCGCGTCGAGCGCACGGTCCAGCTCGGCGCGGGACGACGAAGAGATGCCGACCACCGCGATCATCGCGGCGATGCCGATCGCGATGCCCAACGCGGAGAGGAACGCCCGCAGCGGACGGGTCCGCAGCCCCACCCCACCGACGCGCAGGACGTCCGCCGGCCCCAGTCGGGCCGGGGTCAGCGTCGCCATCAGCCGCCCCCGCCCGAGGCGAGGGCCGAGTCGTGCCGAACCGCGCCGTCGCGCATCCGCACCTGCCGGGGCAGGCTTTCCGCGATCTCCCGGTCATGGGTGATCACCACGACGGTGGTGCCGGCCCGGTGTAGATCGTGCAGCAGCTCCAACACCCCGGCGCCCGAGTGGGAGTCGAGGTTGCCGGTCGGCTCGTCGGCGAGCAGCACCGCCGGCTCGCCGACCACCGCGCGGGCCACGGCCACCCGCTGCCGTTCCCCGCCGGACAGCTCGTGCGGCCGGTGCCGCAACCGGTGGCCCAGGCCAACCCGGACCAACGCGGCCTCCGCCCGGTCGCGCCGCCTCCTGCGGGGTACGCCGGAGTAGAGCAACCCGTCGGCCACGTTGTCCACGACCGGGACACCCGGAGCCAGGTGGAACTGCTGGAAGACGAAGCCGATCCGGGTGGCCCGCAACGCGGACAGCTCCCGGTCGGTCAGCTTCGCCGCGTCGTACCCGTCGATCAGCACGCTGCCCGACGACGGCCGGTCCAGGGTCCCGATCAGGTGCAGCATGGTCGACTTGCCCGACCCGGACGGGCCGACGATCGCCACCAACTCGCCGTGGCCGATCCGCAGCGACACGTCGTCCAACGCGACGACGCCGCCGACGTACCGCTTGCTGACCCGGTCGAGCACGATCACCTCGCCGCTCACGTCGGCACCACCACAGTCGTGCCCTCGGCGAGCCCCGTACCGGTGACCTCCACCCTGCCGTCGGCGAACAACCCGGTGGTCACCGCGAGGACCCGGCTCGCGTCACCCTCGGCGACCTGGACGCCGTAGCCGCCCTCGGCCAGCGCCAAGAGCGCCGCCACCGGCACGGTGAGCACGTCGCGGCGCTCCGAGACGGTGAACGTGACGTCCGCGCTGGCCTGGTCGAAGCTGGTTAGAGCCTTCGGGTCGGTCACCGCGACGGTCACCTCGATCTTCGTCTCGGCGTCGCCGGCCTGCCCGTTGGCGCCGGTCGCGCCGGCCTGGACGACCGTCTCCACCGTGCTGATCGTGCCCGCCACCGCCCGGCCGTCCGGCAGCCGCACGCTGACCTTCGCGTCGCGCTTGGCCAACCGCTGGTCGTCCACGTCCAACTCGACGGTGACGACCCGGCTGGTGCCGGTGTAGGTCAGCACCGCCTGGCCGGGCTGGGTGAGACCGCCGACGTCGGCCTGGTGGCTCTCCACCCGGACCTCCCGGTCGGCGTACACGACCCGCCCCGGCTCGACCCGACCGGTCTCGGGCAGACCCAGGTCCTCCTGCCAGTCCCGGACGGCGTCCGCGGTGGCGCCGGTGTACTCGTCGTCGACCGTGAAGCCGGTATAGCCCAGCGCTTCGAGGTTCCGCTCGAACTGCGCGACGTCGGGCCCCTCCACCCCGGGGGCGAGGGTCCGGTACGCGGGCAGCCCGCCGTAGAGGAGCACCACCTCCTCGTTGTCGACCAGGTAGAGCGCCTTGCCCCGCCGTACCGTCGACCCGGTGGCCGCCATCGCGGTGACGGTGCCGCTGAGCTTCGCCGTGGCGGTACGCGTCGTGCCGTACCCCAGCTCACCGTCGGCGGTCTCCGAGTCGGCGAGGGTCTGCCGGGTGACCGTGGCGGTGGCGGGTGGCGCGCCGCCGGCCTGGGCGCGGCCCTCGTCGGCACCACCGCCGAAGCCCACCGCCGCGACCACGCCCACGGCGGCGACCAGCAGTACGACGCCGCCGGTGACGGCGGCGCGCAGCCGCGAGCGTCGGATGGTGCCGGTCACCGGCCACCCCCGAACTGCGGTGCGTGCTGCCGGCACTTCTCCAGCGCGGCCTTCATGGCCGGATCGCCGATGTTGATCGCGTTGCCCCCCGCCCCGATCCGGACCCGCCCGTCGGCGTCCGGGTCCGGGAAGTCCGGCACCCCGTTCTCCCGCATGCACTTGGCCAGCGTGCGCATCTGCTCGGCCTGCTCGGGGTTGAGCTGCGGTCCCTGCCCGCCGTTGGGCAGCTTGTCCTGGCACTTCTCCATGGCCGCCTGGACCTTCTGCTGGTCCACGTCCGCGCCGAACCGGAAGCCGGGACGGCCGCCCGCCTCCGGGTCGGGCATGTCCACCCCGTTCTCCCGCATGCACCGGGCGAAGGCGAGTTGCCGGTCCGAGTCACTGACCGGCGCACCGCTCGCCGTGGCCTCGGCCTTCGCCCCACCGGCGGTCGCGACCCCGCCGCCGTCGTCGCCTCCCCCGCCGCACCCGGAGAGCGCCAGGGCGAGCAGGACAGGGATCGCAAGCATCTGTCGTCGCATGGTGTCCGCTTCCGCTCAGGTCCGGCGCGGTTCGCCGAACGTGGCATTCAGTGCACGGCAGCGGGCGTATCCCTGGCGTTACCGTCGGCGGTTATGCCGCCGTTACCGCACCCCGAGCACCATGGAGGGGTGAGAGTGCTGGTGGTCGAGGACGAGAGCGTGCTGGCGGACGCCATCGCCGAGTGGCTGCGTCGCGAGTCGTTCGCGGTCGACGTGGCGTACGACGGGGACGCCGCGTTGGAACGGCTCGGCGTCAACGAGTACGCCGTGGTGGTCCTGGACCGGGACCTGCCGGTGGTGCACGGCGACGACGTGTGCCGGGCGATCGTGGACGCGGGTGGGGAGACCCGGGTGCTGATGCTGACCGCGTCGGCGGCGGTCCGGGAGCGGGTGGCGGGGTTGGCGCTCGGCGCCGACGACTACCTGACCAAGCCGTTCGCCCTGGTCGAGCTCTCGGCTCGGGTGCACGCGCTGACCCGCCGGTCCCGGCCGGCGGCACCGCCGACGCTGCGTCGCGCCGGCATCCAGCTCGACCCGGCCCGACACGAGGTACGCCGGGACGACCGGCACGTGGCGCTGTCCCGCAAGGAGTTCGCGGTGCTGGCCGAGCTGCTGCGCGCCGACGGGGCGGTGGTCTCCGCCGAGGACCTGCTGGAACGCGCCTGGGACGAGCACATCGACCCGTTCACCAACGTCGTCCGGGTGACCGTCATGAAGCTGCGCCGCAAACTCGGCGACCCGCCGGTGATCGAGACGGTCCCCGGGGCGGGGTACCAGATCCGATGAAACGCCTGACGATCCGCGCCCGGCTCACCCTCATCTACGGGGGGCTCTTCCTGCTGGCCGGCATGGTCCTCCTCGCCGTCACGTACGTGCTGGTGGATCAGCGGATGCCGCAGCCGTTCGGGGTGAAACTGCGGGACCTGCCGACGACGACCCCGACGACACCCACCGGGCAGAACATCGACAACCTGCGCGCCCTGGTGCAGGAGGTGCAGGACGAGGCGAAGCGCAACGCCTTGGAGTCGCTGCTCACCCAGGGCGGCATCGCGTTGATCGTGGTGTCGACGGTGGCGATCGCGTTCGGCTGGTTGCTCGCCGGCCGGGCGTTGCAGCCACTGCACCAGATCACCGGCACGGCCCGCCGGATCGCCGGCGCCGACACCGCCGGCCGTGGCCTGCACGAACGGATCGCGCTCACCGGGCCCCCCGACGAGGTACGCGAACTCGCCGACACCTTCGACGAGATGCTGGAACGGCTGGACCGTTCCTTCGACGGGCAGCGCCGGTTCGTGGCGAACGCCTCGCACGAGCTGCGTACCCCGCTGGCGCTCAACCGCGCCCTGGTGGAGCTGGCGGTCACCCGCCCGGACGCCTCGGCGGAGACCCGGCGACTGGGTGAGTCGCTGCTGGCGGTCAACGAACGCCACGAGCGGCTGATCGACGGCCTGCTGACCCTGGCCGACTCGGAGAACGAGCTGACCGAGCGTACGCCTGTCGATCTGGCCGAGGTCTGCGCGCACACCACCGAGCAGGCCGGGAAGCAGGCACCCGACGTGCCGGTACGGCGGGCCCTGGCCCCGGCGCCGACCAGCGGCGACCCGGTGCTGCTGGAGCGGCTCACGTTCAACCTGGTGGAGAACGCGTTGCGCCACAACCTGCCCGCCGGCGGCTGGGTGGAGGTGCGCACCGGGCTGGTCGACGGCCGGCCCACCCTCGTGGTGACCAACACCGGCCCGGTCATCCCCGGCTACGACGTCGAGACGATGTTCCAGCCCTTCCGTCGGCTGTCGCGGGAGCGGGTCGTCGGCGCGCGGGGCTTCGGGCTGGGCCTGTCCATCGTCCGCGCGGTGGCCCGGGCCCACGGCGGCACCGCCGAGGCGCAGCCCCGCCCGGACGGCGGTCTGATCGTCACGGTCACCCTGCCGCCGGCCTGACCGGCGGCCCTGCCTCAGCGGAAGAACGCGCGCAGAACGGCGGCGGTCTCGGCCTCCAGCACCCCGCCGTAGACCTCGGGGCGGTGGTTGAGCCGACGGTCCCGCAGGACGTCCCAGAGCGACCCGGCCGCACCGGTCTTGGGCTCCCACGCGCCGAACACGACTGTGGAGACCCGGGACAGCACCAGCGCCCCGGCGCACATGGTGCACGGTTCCAGGGTGACCACCAGGGTGCAGCCGTCCAGTCGCCACCGGCCGGCGCGCTCGGCACCCCGGCGCAGGGCCAGCACCTCGGCGTGGGCGGTGGGGTCGCCGGTCAGCTCCCGCTCATTGCGGCCGGTGGCCAACTCGGTGCCGTCCGGCGCGTAGAGCACCGCACCCACCGGCACGTCGTCGACGTCGGTGCTGACCGCGTCGTCGACGGGTGGTCCGGCGACGGCGACCTCCAGGGCGCGGCGCATCCACAGCTCGTGCCGCTGCCGTCGGCCGGCCTCGCCCAGGTCGGCCAGGCCCTCGTTGGCGCCGGGCCCGGCGCGGCCCACCGCTCCGGGGGTCGGCTGGCCCGGCCGGATCGACTCCAGAGACGGATCGGTCGCGTCGGCCGGCTCAGACCTCACGCAGCTCCTCGACCTCGTCGGCGCAGCCGAGCACCTGGCAGATCTCGGAGGTGACGTCCGCCGGCATCATCCCCTCGTGGGTGCAGAGGGTCAGCAGCTTCTGCGCGGAGATGCCCAGGTTGGCCAGCAGGTCGGCTTCACCGACCGGGTCGGCCTCCGGGTCGACGACGGGCTGCTCGCTCTCCTCGTCGCCGGTGCTCACCGGTCGTGGCTCCTCGTCACCGTCGAGCCCGGTGACCGAGGTCTTCAGGTCACCGACCAGCACCGACCCCAGCAGCGACTCCTCGGCGTACGCGGAGTCCGAACCGAACACCCGCAGGTCCTCGCCCTCGTCGAGGCGCAGGATCACCAGATACGCGTCGTCGGCCTCGACGAAGAGCAGCGACACGTCGGCCTCCAGGTCGACGTCCCGCAGCCGGTCGGCGACCTCGTCGATGTCGGTGGCGCCACGCAGGCTGACCTCGGCGGCGGTCCAGCCACTGTCGTCGCGCACCACGGCCGCAGCGAAGTACGACACGGTCCCCCCAATAGCCCTCGACACAGCGTCGACTCGTTACGCGTGCACGTTAGCCGGTCGGGTCGGCGGGCGACCCGTCAACGCCCCGAAGGGCGGGTCATTCCTGACAAAGTCGGATCAGCCGACGACCCGGCGGCGGGTGGCGATGAGCTGGCGCAGACGCTCGGTGCGCTGCCGCTGCGGTCGGCTGCGCTGACGGACCGCCCGGGCGCCCGCCAACTCGGCCAGCAACTGCAGGCGACGGCGACTGCGATCGGGATCCTGCCGCGGAGTGGTCCAGGCCATAGTCCCGAGCGTGCCGAGTCTCGGCGGCCACGTCAAGACGGCGTTCGCTACGCAGCCAACCGGGCACAGGGTGCAGTCACCGAGCGCCGTTTCGGGGCCTGTCCGTGCCGGTCACCACAGCGGCCAGTCACCACTTGTCGCCCAGCGGACCGCCACCACCGCGGCGGCGATGCTCCAGCCACCCGCCGTGACGATGGCGACCCCGGTGGCCACCCCCCGGTCGCCGTAACGGACCAGCACCAGGGCGGTGACCCAGGCCAGCAGGCCGGCGATCACCGTCCACCAGGCGTAGCTGGCCACGTCGGTGCCGAGCAGGCCGAACAACAGCAGCCAACCGGCCGCCGCGCCGCCGCCGGCGGCGACACCACCGCCGGTGACCGGGTGCGGCTCGCGGTAGGTGGGCCGGGTCGGAGGCCCGGAGGGGAAGAGGCCCGACGGGGTACGCGGCACCGGGCGGGCGGCACCGAAATCCGGGCCAGGTTCGGGTCGGGCAATGGTCACCGTCGCTGCCCTCCCTCACGCGTGCCGCTCGTGCCCACGGTACCGGCTCTGCCAGGATGACCTGATGTCCTCGCCGACGATCAGCCGCCGCGCTCGTCCGGCGTACCCGATCCTGCTGCTGCTCGCCCCGGTGCTGGCCGCCGGCTGCGCGACCACCCGGCCGGGGGTGCCCGACGGCGCCGCGCCGACGCCACCGGCGGTCTGGGCGACCGCCGACCAGCCGGCGTCGCAGTCGCCCACACCGACGGCGACCGACCCGAGCCCTCCGGCGCCGTCGTCGGCCAGGCCGTCCGCGACGGCACCCCGCGCCGGGCTGAAGCATGTCTTTCCGGTACGCGCCGACAACGTCGACTACCACCCCACGCACGGGGCGTACCCGGCGACGGACCTCTTCGCCGACTGCGGCGAGCCGTTCGTGGCGGTGACCGACGGGACGGTGCTGGAGGTGAGCCGCGTCGACCGGTACAGCAAACGTGGGCGGCAGGGGCCGGACAACGGCGGCCTGTCGGTCGCCCTGCTCGGCGACGACGGGGTGCGCTACTACGGCTCACACCTGAGCGTGGTGACCAGCGGCGTCGACGCCGGAGTGCGGGTCCGCGCCGGGCAGCAGCTCGGCAAGGTGGGCCGCACCGGCAACGCGAACAACGTCTGCCACGTGCACTTCGGCATCTCACCGGCGTGCTCGGGCAAGGACGGCTGGTGGATCCGACGCGGGGTGATCTGGCCGGCGCGTTACCTGGACTCCTGGCGGCGTGACGGCAACCGGGAACCGGCTGCCGAGGTCGCCGCGTGGCAACGCCGACACGGCTGCCCGAAGGCGCCCTGACATGGCCCGCGCGAGAGATCCCATCGCCGACCTGCGCCGGATCGCGTTCCTCCTGGAGCGGGCCAACGAGGCCACCTACCGGGTACGCGCGTTCCGGTCGGCGGCGAAAGCGCTGGCCGGCATGCCCGCGGCCGAGCTGACCGAACGGGCCGGCAACGGCACGCTCACCGAGCTGGCCGGGGTCGGTGACGTCACGGCCCGCTGCGTGGCGGAGTCCCTCGCCGGTGAGGAACCGGTCTACCTCCGTCGGCTGGTGGCGACCGAGGGCAGCGACCTGGACGCCGAGGCCACGGCGCTGCGCGCCGCCCTGCGCGGCGACTGTCACACCCACTCGGACTGGTCCGACGGCGGTTCGCCCATCGAGGAGATGGCGCTGGCCGCGGTGGAGTTGGGCCACGAGTACCTGGTGCTCACCGACCACTCGCCCCGGCTGACGGTGGCCCGGGGGCTGACCGCGAACCGGCTGCGCCAGCAACTCGACCACGTGGCAAAGGTCAACGCGGCGCTGCCCGAGGGCTTCCGGATCCTCACCGGGATCGAGGTGGACATCCTCGCCGACGGCTCCCTCGACCAGGACGACGACCTGCTGGCGCGGCTCGACGTGGTGGTCGGGTCGGTGCACAGCGGCCTGAAGGACGAGCGGTCGAAGATGACCCGGCGCATGCTGAAGGCCGTCGCCAACCCACACCTGGACATCCTCGGCCACGTCACCGGCCGGATGGTGTCGTCCCGCCCGGCCGGGGTGACCGGTCCAGGCGACCGGGGGCACCGCGCCCGTACCCGGGCGGAGAGCGACTTCGACGCGGACGCCGTCTTCGCCGCCTGCGCCGAGCACGACACCGCCGTCGAGATCAACTCCCGGCCGGAGCGGCAGGACCCCCCAAAGCGCCTGATCCGCCGGGCACTGGAGGCCGGCTGCCGGTTCGCCATCAACACCGACGCGCACGCACCCGGCCAACTCGACTGGCAACGATTCGGCTGCGAACGCGCCGCCCTCTGCGGCGTCCCCGCCGACCGCGTCATCAACACCTGGTCGGCGGAGCAACTGGTGGCCTGGACGCAAAACCGTTCCTGACCAGCCCTCCAGCCTGATCCGGGTGGTCTGTCAGCGGCGGGCGGGTTCGGCGACGGGTGTGGTGGGTGCGCCGACGCCGACGACCGGGCTGGTCCGGCGGCGACTGAACATCCCTTGCGACACCGCGACCCCGAGCAGCACGATCAGCGCGCCGACCGGTTGGTGCCAGTTGAGTCGTTCGTCGAGCGCCACGGCACCGATCAGCACCGCGAAGATCGGGATCAGGTACGTGACGGTGGACGCGGTGCTCGCGCCGGCCACCCGGATGTTGCGCATGTTGATCACAAACGCGAGCCCGGTGCCGAGCGCACCGAGGGTCAGCACACTTGCCACCACCCCCGCCGACAGCTCGGTGGGCAGCGGCGGCAGGCCGGCGACGAAGGGGGTGACGATGGCCAACTGCGCGGCGGCGAGCAGGAGTTGCGCGGTGGAGAGCGACAGCCCCGAGTACGCGCTGCCGGCGACGAACCGCTTCTGGTACGGGATGGCCACGCCGTAGCAGGCCGCCGCACCGAAGCACATGAGTTGCCCGGTGAAGTGCGCCCCGCCGATGCCCTCCCAGACCCCGAGCACCACCAGCACCCCGACGAAGCCGAGCCCGAGCCCGACCGCACGGCGCAGGGTGAGCCGCTCGGTGCGGAAGACCAACACCGCCAGCGGCAGCACGATCAAAGGCGTGGTGGCGTTCCAGATGCCGGCCAGCATCGACTCGACCCGCTGCTCGCCGTAGCCGAAGAGGGTGAACGGCACCGCCACGCCGAAGGCGGCGACGACGGCCAGGTGCGCCCAGACCCGGGGCTCACGGGGCAGCCGGTCGCGCAGCACGGCGAGAACGACCAGCAGGGTCAACGCGCCGGCGACGACCCGGTAGAGGGTGAGTTGCACCGGGTGCAGCTCGGCCACCCCGACCTTGATGAAGAGGAAGCTGGAACCCCAGATCGCGGCGAGGGCGACGAAGCCGGGCAGCCAGGCGCGGACCGGCGCTTTGTCAGGAGTGGTATCGGTGGTCACCCCTGACACTCTGCCCGAACCGTACGACAAAGTCGCGCGCCTTTCGGCCGTCGCGCCGTGCCTGAACCCGCAGCTCGAACACGACAAACGTCGGCGACACCGGGGTGGGGTGGTCACGTAGGGTCGCACCGTGGGACGAATTGATGAACTCGCCAACCGCTACGTGGCCGAGTGGGCGCCGTTGAGCCCCACCGGCGCGACCTTCGTCGGCATCGCCGGCCATGACGACCAGCTCGACGACCTCTCGCCCGACGGTTATGCGGCCCGCGCGGACCTCACCCGCCGGACGCTCGCCGAGCTGGAGGTGACCGAGCCGGAGACCGAATCGGAACGGACCGCCAAGGAGGCCATGCAGGAACGGCTCGGCCTGGACCTCGCCCGCTACGACGCCGGCGAGGTGACCAGCGAGGTCAGCGTGATCGCCAGCGGGCTGCACGAGATTCGCATGGTGTTCGACCTGATGCCGACCGCGACCAGCGACGAGCAGGCCAACATCGCCGCCCGGCTCAACGGCTTCGGGGCCGCGCTGGAGGGCTACAAGACCACGCTGCGTGAGGCGCTCGCCGCCGGTGAGGTCAGCGCGAAGGTGCAGCTGGTCGAGGTCGCCAAGCAGTGCGACATCTGGGTCGACCCGACCGGCGACAACTTCTTCCACGGGCTGGTCGAGCGGCTGGGGGCGGAGGGCACGCTCGGCGCGGAGCTGCGTCGGGGTGCCGCGGCGGCGACCGCGGCGACCGCCGAGTTCGGCCAGTTCCTGCGTAACGAGCTGGCCCCGCACGGGCGGGACAAGCAGGCCGCCGGCCGGGAGCGCTACGAGCTCGCCTCGCAGTACTTCCTCGGCGCCAAGATCGACCTCGACGAGACGTACGCCTGGGGTTTCGCGGAGTTGGCCCGCCTGGAGGCGGAGATGCGGGTCGTGGCGGGGCGCATCGCCGGCTCCGGTGCCAGCGTCGACGAGGCCGTGGCCACGTTGGACGCCGACCCGGCCCGGACCATTCAGGGCAAGGAGGCGTTCCGGGACTGGATGCAGGCGCTGGCCGACAAGGCGATCACCGAGCTGAATGGCACCCACTTCGACATCCCGGAGCAGGTCCGCCGCATCGAGTGCTGCCTCGCCCCGACCAGCGACGGCGCCATCTACTACACCGGCCCGAGTGAGGATTTCTCCCGCCCGGGTCGGATGTGGTGGGCGGTGCCGCAGGGCATCAGCGACTTCTCCACCTGGCGCGAGGTGACCACGGTCTACCACGAGGGCGTGCCGGGTCACCATCTCCAGGTGGCGCAGACCGCTGTCCGGGCCGACCTGCTCAACCGCTGGCAGCGGCTGCTCTGCTGGGTCTCCGGGCACGGCGAGGGCTGGGCGCTCTACTCGGAGCGGCTGATGGACGAGCTGGGTTACCTGGAGGACCCGGGCGACAAGCTGGGCATGCTCGACGGCCAGGCGATGCGCGCGGCACGGGTGATCGTGGACATCGGCATGCACCTGGAGCTGGAGATCCCGAAGGACAATCCCTTCGGTTTCCACCCGGGCGAGCGGTGGACGCCCGAGCTGGGCTGGGAGTTCATGCGGGCGCACTGCCGGGTTCCGGACGAGAACCTGCGCTTCGAGTTGAACCGCTACCTGGGTTGGCCGGGGCAGGCGCCGTCGTACAAGGTGGGTGAGCGGATCTGGCTCCAGGCCCGCGAGGACGCCAAGGCCCGCAAGGGCGCCGATTTCGACCTGCGGGAGTTCCACCGGCAGGCGTTGGACCTGGGTGCGCTGGGTCTCGACCCGCTGCGCCGGGCGCTGGCCCGGCTCTGACCGGCCACGGCTGCGCGCGCCGACGGTACGACGAGTCCGTCGCCGCGCGCAGCCACGCCCCGAGCCGGGGCTGCTCCCGCGACCGACCGCCCGAGTCAGGGCTGCTCGCCGCTCCACCCGAGGCCGCTCGCGCCACCGAGGGCTCAGCCGAGGGTGAGTGCCAGCGCCGGCCGTGCGGTCAGCGTGTCACTGGTGACGTACGCCAGGTCGATGACGGGGTCGGTGAACGTGATCGGGATGGGCGAGGTGACCGGAAGGCCGTCCGGTAGCGGCAGGTCCGGCGTCAGCGTGATCTTGATGCCGAGCAGTCGGCCGACGAACCGGGTCGCGTAGAAGGCCACGTCTCCCCGGACGGTCAGCTGGTTGGTCGCGTACCGCTGGGTGCGCCCTGCGGGGCCGTCGGCCTGCAGCAGGAAGTCTGCGGTCACGGCTTCCCGCATGCTGAACTTCAGCACCTTGAGGTCGCCCTGCACGGTGTGCAGGTCCGTAACCCCCTCAAACCGTAGCCCGGTCATCCGCACCGACGACCCGGTGAGCTTCGACGGCGTCCGGGCCACCGTCGGCAGGGCCGGGTCGGCGGCGATACGCGGCAGCGGCTTGCCCGGCTGCACCGTTCCCGGCTTGTCGGGTGCCGGCGTGCCGGGCTTGCCCGGGCCCGGCTGGCCCGGCGGCTGCGACGGGCAGTCGCCGGGGCTGGGGCGTGGCGCTGCCGTGCTGGTCGGCCGGGCTGTCGGCGTGGCGGTGGGGGCCACCGAGGGCGCGGGGTCCTCTTGGCCACCGATGCCGAGCAGATCGCCGATTCCGTCCAGGATGTCGGTGATCACGTTGCCGCCCCGCGCCGGGCTCGGGGTGGGCGCCGGCGTGGCCGCGCTGCGGCTGGGCGACGGGATGACGGCCCGGGGCGGGGTGGGACAGCCGGTCGGGGTCGGTCGGCTCGGCGCGGCCTGCACCGCTCGGGGCTGGCTGGCCAGGCCGACGGCCGCCAGGCCGAGAACAACGAGAGCGACGGCGAAGGCGCGGGGATCCACGGAACGTCCCGGCCACTCGGGCGGCGAACCCTCGTCGGCCCCCCGGACCGCCGGATGGTCGACCCGGTCGATGCCAGTCTGCCCGTCACCGCTCAGACCAACACCGTCCTGGCCAGCACCGGCCGGGTCACGGTCGTCCTGGCCAACACCGGCCCGCTCGACACCGTCCTGGTCAACGCCGCCGCGGTCAGCTCCGTCCTGGCCAACACCTGCCAGACCAACGCCTGCCAAGCCGACGCCGTCCAGATCATCGCCGTCCTGCTCGGTCTCGACCTGTTGCGGGGTGGGTGGTGCGGGGCGGATCGGCGTCCAGGCGAAGGCGAGCGCGCTGCCGACGATGCCGAGCAGCAGACCGACGAAGAAGCCGCCGAGGTTGAGCCCGATCAGCGAGTACACCGCGGTGACCGCCGCGACGATCGAGTAGAACAGCCGCTGTGCCGGGGTGAACCAGAGCAGCAGTCCGCAGGTCACCAGGATGATCGGGATCAACAGCGACAACAGGCCGCTCGCGCCACTGTGGAAGCTGAGGCCGTTGAGGGTCATCCGGGTGGAGGCGAACATCTCCAGTCCGGCCAGGGCGATGAGCAGTCCGCCCCAGAACGGCCGGCTGCGCTGCCAGCGGCGGAAGCGCCGCCACGCCTGAGCCGGACCACCGGGCCGGGCGTGGGACGGGTTCGCGGTTGTCACGTACTCCTCCTGGCCGAGCGGGGATGGGGGCATGGGCCCGGCCCGCGGTGCTGATTACCACGGGCCGGTGCTCACCTCAGAAGCACTCCTTGCCCTTGGCGTCGTCACCCACGTTGACCTTGAGTCGGAGGCCGACCAGGTTGAACGTGGCCGCCGTGGTGTAGCGGGACACCTGTTGCAGGTTGGTGATGGTGACGTGGTCGGAGTTCTGGCCGAACGACCCGGCCTGCGCGGTGGGGTTCAGGTCGGTGGCGTCGCGGCCGATCCTGATGTTGGTGAAGGTGGCGTTGCCGTTCAACGAGTCCATCGCGATCAACAGGTCCTTGGCGCGGGCGGGTTCCTTGCCCTCGCCGGCGTTGATGGTGAGCACCACCGGCAGGCCGGGCAGGTCGGCGCGGACGGACTGGCAGAGGCTGTACAGCTCGGCGCTGCTGATCTCGGAGAGCGCGATCGGGTGGACCTGGCCGGACTTCCCGTCCTTGCCCTTCTCGCGGACGATGCCGCCGTACTGCTTGAAGCCGTCGCCCTCAAGCCGGTCGGCGCCGATTTTGAACGTCTGCCCGGAGACGGTGATGTCGGACGCGATCGCGCCGGTCGACATTCCGAACAGGATGGCGCCGGCGGCCGCCGTGGCGGGCACCATCATGGCGGCGAACCGCCACCATCGGGTACGACCCTGACTGTCTAACCGATCCTGCACGGGCTCCTCCTCGGGTCGATGCGCGCGAGTGGCCGGTCCGAACGGGCGGCCCGCACGGGGAGCCCGCGGTCTGTTACCGGCTGGTAACCATCGGGCTTGATGGTGCACCCGTTGCGGCGCAGGTCACAACCCCCTGATTACCCGGCGGTAACAGCAGGGCGACCGGTCGGAGGCGCGGCGTCACAGATCGTCAACGCGCCTGCCGTACCGATCCTCTGATATACCAGCAAAGTGGACACCACGAGGCGCGATGAGCAGCGCAGCGTGACCAGGCATTGACTAATTACAATCGAGTAACAAATGTAAAGCAGGCAGGTCACCCTGGTTGTCACATGACTGAGGGGTGGGGCGCGGTGGGGGGCGCCCCACACCCCGACCTGGGGGGGTCCGGGGGGCGGCCGTGGTCCCCAGCCCCCCGGGCGGGCCGCGGGGGGGGGCGCCGGCGGGGGGACCACATCCCACG